>JACZVV010000082.1 GCA_022572465.1 Chloroflexota bacterium | reverse complement strand
CAGCTCCCGGCTTGGGGCCAGATCCCATTTGTTGACCACGAGGACGAGCCCCTTCTCCGCCTCCAGAACGTACCCGGCGACGTGGGCGTCCTGGGCCGCTCCGAAATCCGAGGCGTCGAGCATCAGCAGCGCCACGTCCGACCGCTCGATGGCCCGCAAGGCCCGCAGCGTGCTGAACCGCTCGACCCCTCGCTCGATGCGGCCGCGCCGCCGGATCCCCGCGGTGTCGATGAGCGTGACCTGCTCCCCCCGATACTCGAGCAACGTATCGACGCTATCCCTGGTGGTACCCGGCACCTCGTCGACCACCGATCGCTCCTCCCCAAGAAGAGCGTTGAGCAGGCTCGACTTGCCCGTGTTGGGACGCCCCACGATGGCAAGGCGCATCCCTTGGGCCGGCTCCTCGGGCGGCGCTTCGGGCAAGATCGACAACACCCGGTCCAGCAGGTCGCCCACGCCGATATTGTGGTGGGCGCTCAATGGGAGCGGCTCGCCGAGCCCGAGCCGATGAAAATCGGCGATGTCCAGCTCGCGCTTGGGATTGTCCGCCTTGTTCGCCGCCAGCACGGTCGCCTTTCCCGATCGCCGCAGCGCGTCGGCGACGTCGGCGTCGGCCGGAGTGACACCGTCCACGACGTCGGTCAGGAAAATGATCGCGTCGGCGTCGTCGATGGCGGTCTGCACCTGCTCGCGGACGGCCTTGGCGATGGACGCCTCGGGGCGCGTCTCCAGGCCGCCGGTGTCGACGATCACCAGGGCGCGCCCTTCCCACTCGATGGTCGCGAAAAGGCGGTCGCGGGTCGTCCCCGGCTCGTCGGCGGTGATGGCGACCCGCTGTCCCAAGAAGCGGTTGAACAGGCTCGACTTGCCCACGTTGGGGCGGCCGACGATTGCGACGATGGGCTTGCTCATCTCAACGTCCGCCTCGTTGCGTCAAGCCGCGACCCGAGCGCTCAGGCCTCGCCCAACAGCTCTATCAGAAGAGCCTTCTGGGCGTGCAATCGATTTTCGGCCTGGTCGAACACCACCGACGCTGGGTGGTCCACAAGTCCGGCGGCCACCTCCTCGCCATCGTGGGCTGGAAGCGGGTGCATCAGGATCGCGCCGGGCTTCGCCGCGGCCAGCAGCTCCTCGGTGACCTGGTAAGCAGCAAAGGCCTTCAAGCGGCGCTTCCGCTCCTCCTCCTGGCCCATGCTGGTCCATACGTCGGTATAGACCACGTCGGCCCCGCGAACCGCTGCATTCGGGTCCCGCAGCATCTGGAATTGAACCTCGGACTCCGCTGCGAGAACTCTCACCTTCGCGACGACGCCCTCCGGCAGATCGTAACCCTCCGGAGAGGCGATGCGAAAATCGGCGCCGCTCATCACCGCCGCCAACGCCAGGCTGGCGGCCACGTTGTTCCCATCGCCAACGTAGGCGATGCCCCGGCCGTTGGTCCCGGCAGTCTTCTCCTGGACCGTCAGCAGGTCGGCCAGCGCTTGGCACGGATGCTCCCGATCGCTCAGCGCGTTGATCACCGGGACCGTGGCATGGCGGGCCAAAACCTCAACGTCCTCGTGACGGAACGTTCGCGCGGCGATGACGTCGACGTAACGGCTCAGCACCCGGGCAACGTCCGCAACGCTCTCCCGCTGGCCCAAGCCGACCTCGTCCGGCGAGAGGTAGATGACGCGGCCGCCGAGCTGGGCCATGCCGACGTCGAAGCTGACTCTGGTCCGAAGCGACGGCTTTTGGAACAGCAGGGCCAGCGTCTTGCCCTCCAGGGGCCGGTGGTCCGTGGCCCGCTTCAGTTCGGCGGCTTTCTTCAGAACGCGCCGCAGCTGCTCGGAGGTGAAATCTGTCAGAGAGAGGAAGTCTTTTTTCTTCATGGCCGACGGCGTTCAGTATAGCATAGGAGGCCCGCGATTCAGGGGCAGCGCAGCACGTCCGACTGATTCGGGAAGCCCCGGCCTCCCCTGCCGCAGCGCCATTCGGTACAATGATGCGCAGCCATGTATGACGACACGATCGTGGCCATCGCGACGCCGCCGGGCGAGGGTGGGCTGGGCGTGGTGCGGCTCAGCGGCGCCCAGGCCTGGGCGATCGCGTCCCGGTTCTTCGACGGCACGCTTCAAAATGGCCGCGTCGTGCATGGCTACGTGCGGGACGCCGAGGCCGGCGTCGTCGTCGACGAGGTGCTGGTCACAGCCATGGCCGCGCCCAGGACCTACACGCGCGAGGACGTGGTGGAGCTGACCTGTCATGGCAGCCCGGTGGCCCTCCAACGCGTCGTGGCCCTGGCGTTGCGTCACGGCGCGCGCATGGCCAACCCCGGCGAGTTCACCCTCCGCGCCTTTCTCAACGGACGCATCGACCTGGCCCAGGCGGAGGCGGTGCTGGACGTGATCCAGGCCAAGACCGAAGCCGGTCTCCGCCTGGCCGTCGGCGGCCTCCGTGGCGGTCTGTCCGAGCGGGTGAGCGCCGTCCGGACACGATTGTTGGACCTCCATGCCTACTTCACCGCGTGCATCGACTTCCCCGAGGACGAGGTCGAGAGTCAGATCGAGATCGACCCGCCCGCCATGCTGGCCGAGGCTGCCTCTGGCCTGAAGCGGCTGCTGGAGCACGCAGACGCCGGAATGGTCTACCGCCACGGCGTGCGGACGGCCATCGTCGGCCGTCCCAACGTGGGCAAGTCCAGCCTCCTCAACCGCCTGCTGGGCGAAGACCGGGCTATCGTAACTGGCCTCCCCGGCACCACTCGCGACACCGTCGAGGAGGTGGCCAACGTGCGGGGAATCCCGTTCCATCTGGTCGACACGGCGGGCATGCACGAGGCGCGGGACGAAGTAGAGCACCTGGGCATCCAGCGCAGCCGGAAAGCGGTGGAGCAGGCCGATCTGCTGCTCCTGGTGGTCGACGGCAGCGTTCCAATCACGGAAGCTGACCGGCAGGTGCTCGCCCTGGCCGATGGAAGGCCGTTTCTGGCCGTCGCAAACAAGTCCGACCTGGCGCCCGCCTTCGATCTCGACGACGTGCCGTCGCCGGCGGTACGAGTCTCAGCCCTGACCAACGAAGGGCTCGACGACCTGACCCAGGCCATGGCCGAAACAGTTTTGGGAGGCGGGGTGCACTCGGACGACGCCATGCTGGTGACGAACCCGCGGCACAAAGCGGCATTGGAGCGGGCCTTGGCCCACGTCGCGGCGGCGCGTCACGGTTTGGAGGCAGGGACGCCGGAGGACCTGGTGACCATCGACCTCGCAGCCTCCCTCTCCGCCCTGGGCGAGATCACCGGCGATGGCGTCACCGAAGAGCTGCTGGACACCATCTTCCAACGGTTTTGCATCGGGAAATGACGGGCCGTTCCCGTTTACTTTCGGTGCAAGGCGGCAAACTCCTCCGGCGTCATGCTCGCTTGCCGGAGGATAGCCCGAAGGGTGCCAAGAGGGATATCGCGGCCTCCGTGTATTGGTACAACGACCAGGTTAGAGACACCGGGTTTGCGGAGGTAGTGATGCCTGCCGCGGACGTGAGTGAGCGCGTAGCCGCCCCTTTCGAGGGCGCGCAGCACTTCTCACCCGCTCACGCGAGGCAGACGGGTCACGGAACGGCGACTTCGACCGCGGCGAGCTCTGCCTGAGCGTCGCCCGCGGGGACGTCCAACCCCTCTTTCGCCGCTGCCTCCAGGTACCCAAGGATGGCCTCGCGGCTACGCTCCAGGACCTCATCGCGCGTGTCGCCGTAGGTAGAAAGACCGCCAAGGGTGGGAACGTAGGCTACCCACACCCGGTCGTCGGCGTCCCAAATCAGGAGAACGTTGAACCGCTTCACCAGACAGGCGCTTCCTTCCCGTGTTGTACCATCACAGTGTAAAGTCTATCACGATGGCCGTCCTACCCTTCAAACACATGGGCCCACTCGCCTCCGGTCCCAGGTTCGCCGGGCTTGTCCTGGAGCGAGTCTAACGGCCATCGCCCGCCGGCGCAACGCGCCGGCAGCCCACGCCCACGCCTGTCCAGACCCACGCACTTGCTATACTAGTTCCGAATCCCGCGTAGCTCAGTTGGTAGAGCGGACGGCTGTTAACCGTCATGTCACTGGTTCGAATCCAGTCGCGGGAGCCAAGGCTCACTTTCGATATCGGCTCGTTTCTCCGTGAAGCCCGATGAATCCACCTCGCTTGACTTCGCCCCCAGGGTGGTTTACGTTAGGCGGGATAAAGGTTGCACGCGCGTCCCGCCTGTGTCGGGACGGCAATAGCGAGTGCGGCAACGGGAAGAAAAGAGGAGGAAGCGATCATGCCCAACGGCGTACGATTCTCCCCCGAGATAGAGCAGATGGTGGCGTTTGTCGAGGAAACAGACCCGGCCGACATCATCGATCGCACCCTCGCCCGCCTGAGAGACGGCACGCCGCCAAAGGACCTGCTGCGCGCCGGCGACCTGGCCGTTGCCCGCTCGACCGAGCTGCCGGCCCACCACCACGGCGGCCCCATCCATCCCGTCGCGGGGACCTACCCGGTGTACCACACCTCGCAGCTCCTTTCGGACGAAATGGCCTACCTCCCCATCGTGCAGCACGTGACCCTGTGCAACAAGCATCTCCACGCTCCAAACATGGGTCCCTACGTGATGCCCGAGACCGTGGCGATGGCCGCTGACGAAGGCGGCGTCGAGGCGACCGGCGAAGCGATGCGGGCGGCGCTCCAGACCCGCCATCCCGCGCTGGCGGAGAAGCACCTGCTGTGGCTGCTGGAGAACGCCTCGCACGGCGAGGTTATGGACGCCATCCTGACCAAAGCGGTGCCCAAGAACCTGGAGGACGACCACTTTTTCCTCTTCCCCGCCTTCACCTCACGCGCCCTCGACTGCATTGGCTGGAAGTGGGCGCCGGTCCTCATGCGGCCGCCGGTGCGATACCTCAGCCAGCCCTACCTCTACACCTCCGTCCTCAAGCGTTCCACCGACTTCGCTCCTTTCGAGGCCCTGCTCGACGAGTACCGGCTGCTGGAGAACGATCTCCCGCTGCACACCACCAGCCGTGAGACCGAGGCCATCGGAGAGTTGGCCGACCGTATCGGTCACTCAGTGTCGTTCGACCTCATTCCCGAGATGCTGGCCAAGGCCATGGGCGGCGGCCTCTCCCTCGAAGGAACGGCGGAAGCGCTGTCCATCGCCGCGGCGACCATATTCCTCCGCACCAGCTACGGCAATCCGATGGACGCCCATCTGCACACTGGAATCAACGTGCGCCGGTACCTCCTGAACATGGACGGCGTAAGCCTCCGAAATAAGGTGCTTTGCCTGCTGAGCTGGCACACGGGACCCGAGATTCTCTTGAGCGAAAACAAGCTCGATTGGGAAGTCCCGGCGCAGACCGACCCGCCCGCATCGCCGGCCCAATCCCAGGATGACCTTCTGGAAGCCATCACCGAGATGGTCGAGGCCCAACCCGAGGTCGACTGGGCGACCATCGGCCGCAGGTTGGACCTGATGGTCGCGCCGCCGGAAGTTCGGGAGGCGCTCAACCTGGGCTGCCAGTACGCCTTTTCGGGGCACGACCCGATGGCGCTGTTCACCCGCACGGCCGAGATCGGCTGCCGCGACGACTTCACCGAGATGCACGTCTTCAAGCAGCACCAGGCCATCGTCGAGGAGTACTACACCACCCGCGAGCCCTACCGTTGGGTCCACCTGGTCTCGGCAGCCAAGGCCGCTGCGGTCGTCTACGGCAAACGGCAGGACGTCTACAACAAGGCCAAAGAGCTCATCAAAGTCTAACGGCTCGCCCGGTCGACGACGCTGGAATAAAGAGGGACCCGCCCAGATCTGGGCGGGTCCCTTGGTTTTTCCCAAACTATCCCGGCTACTTGGACTGGAAGAAGGGCAGGACCTCCTCGCTGAACAGCTTCATCGACTGCATCACCATCGCATGAGGCATGCCGCCGACCTGGAACTGGCCCATCAACCGGTTGATGCCGGCCTCCTCGTACTCCTTGATGGTCGCGATGCAGGTGTCCGGGTCGCCGCAGATGACCATCTTCTCGCCGTAGATGTAGTCCCAGTTCGGGTTCTCCCACCAATCGGCGCCGCTGCGGACCTTCGACCGTTCTTCCTCCGATTTCGGAGCGAAGAACTCGATGAGCTTGGCGAAGTACCACATCTCGTAGTCGTGCATCTCCTTGACGGCTCGCTCGTTGGTCTCGGCGCAGTAGATCGGCACCAGGCAATTCACCTGCAGCGGGCCCTTGTCTTTCAGATGGCCGCCCTTCTCCCACGCCTTGTAGGCTGGAGGAAGCTGGGCTGCGATTCTGTCCAGCGGGCTCACCGCCGTGGTCGGCATGATGTGGAGTCCCACGCTGGGGTAGAGCTCGTAGGAATCGGGGCTGCCGGTTGCGGCGAACATACGTGGGTACGGCTTCTGGACCGGCTTGGGGACGACCCTTATCGGCTCGGGGAACTTGTAAAACTTGCCTTCATGCGTGAACGACTCTTCAGTCCAACACTTTTTGATGATCTCCAGGCTCTCGAAGAAAAGCTCGCGGTTCAGCTCCTTGGTCTCGCCTTGAGAATGAGGAGCGCCGAACGTGGTGAACTCCGGCTGGTAGGCCCCACGCCCGATGCCGAAGTCGTACCGGCCGTCGGTCAGAATGTCCAGCGCCGCGACCCGCTCGGCGACCCTCACCGGGTGAGCGATCGGCAGCAGCTGGACCGCGGTGCCCATTCTCATGTAGCGCGTCCTCTGGGATAGGGCCGCGAAAAAGATCTCGGGGCAGGACGAGTGAGAGTAGCCCGGATTGAAGTGGTGCTCGACGGCGTAGGCCGAGTCGAACCCTCGTTGGTCCGCGAATTCGGCCTGCTCGAGACAGTTGTGCCAGATGTCGCGCTCGGTATACCCAGCGTCGCCGACTTCCAGTTCAAAGAAGATGCCGAACTTCAATAGGGGCCTCCTGTCCAGTTGCCGAGCACGCGTGAACGCCATCGGCTCTCCGAGCAGCTATTGAAGCACACATGAAACTGGGGCGTCAACGGTCAATCGGGGCGCCGGCCACCCGTCGCCAGCGGCGGGTCTGGACATGGCGAAAATTCCCGCATAGAATGCCGTGGGCTATCCATGCACATGAGCCCAGGCCGATCCAGAGCGCATGAGACCAGGCCCATCCCGAGCGTCACGTGGATGACGCCGTGGAAAGAGCCGGGGCAACGGTCCGTTTTTCCGGACCCAATCGACAGGGGGATGCGATGGCCGACGACTGGAGAAAGGTCGCCGAGAAAGTCCGCAACTGGGGACGCTGGGGCGACGACGACGAGCTGGGCACGCTCAACTTCATCACTGCGGAGAAGGTCCGCCAAGCCGCATCCCTGGTGAAGCAAGGAAAGATCTTCGCGCTGGGCATCAACTTCGATGGCAATGGGCCTCAGGGGGCCAACGGGACCCGCCGGAACCCCATCCACCTCATGTCTGTCGATGGAGGGGACGGCGACGCCGCGGAGTACTTGCTGGGCGTGCCATCGCCTCACGGCCAAGAGCTGGGGCAGATCTTCAAGGGCGGCCCCATGCGGTTCAACGACGATTACATCATCATGCCCCTCCAGGCCGGCACTCAGTGGGACGCCCTGGCCCACGTCTACTACGACGGTCAGCTCTATAACGGCTACCCCGCATCGTCGGTCACCAGCGCCGGGGCGTCCAAGGACAGCATCGACAAGATCGACAAGAAAGGCGTGGTGAGCCGCGGCGTGCTGCTGGACGTGGCCCACCATCGCGGCGTCCCGCACCTGCCGCCCAGCACCCCTATCTATCCCGAGGATTTGGACGCTACGGCCGAGGCCGAGGGCATCACCATCGAATCGGGCGACGTCGTTCTGGTGCGCACCGGCTGGTGGCAAGTCTTCCTGGACAGCCACGAAGGCGAGTCCTGGGCCATGGGGTCGCCCGGCCTGAGCTGGAAGTGCGCCGAGTGGCTGTGGCGCCACGAAGTCGCCGCCGTCGCCTGCGACAACGTCGCGGTCGAGGTTCTTCCGCCAGAAATCGAAGATACGCCGCTGGCCTTTCACCTCCTGGCGATCCGAGACATGGGGATGATCCTGGGCGAGATGTGGGACATGGAGGCGCTCAGCCGGGACTGCGCCGACGATGGCGTCTACGAGTTCCAGATCGTCGCTCCACCCCTTCGCGTCACCGGCGCCGTCGGAACGCCGCTGAACCCTCTCGCCATGAAGTAACCCCACCCGCCGGCCCAAGCTAACGTAACGAGCCAGCGCATCCAGAGCGAGCGCCGGCCAAGGTTGAAGCCCGGAAGGAGCGAAACGAGACATGGACCTGAGCATGATCTACGAGCTAGAGACCTCCGACGGCAGCGACGAGGGGGTCAGACGAGTCTACCGGGAATGCATCGAGCAGGTAAAGCTGGCCGACGAGCTGGGGTACCGCACGGTGTGGTTCACCGAGCACCACTTCCTGCCCAGGTTCTCATTCAGCCCGGCGCCCGAGATCTTTCTGGCCGCCCTGGCCCGAGAGACAAAGAACATCCGGCTGGGCCACGGCATCGTCCTGCTGCCCCACCGGATCAACCATCCGTTGCGAGTAGCCGAACGGATCGCCGTCCTCGACCTGGTGTCCGACGGTCGAGTTGAATTCGGCGGCGGCAGGGCCATCTCCGAGTCGGAAGTGACGGCCTTCGGCGTGTCTCCCGACGACACCCGGCCCCAGTGGGAAGAGGCCCTGCGCATGCTGCCGGCCATGTGGACCGACGATACGTTCTCCTGGAAAAGTAAGACGCTTCCAGTCCCGGCACGTTCGGTGGTGCCCAAACCGGTGCAGAAGCCGCATCCTCCCATGTGGGTCGCGTGCACCCAGCCGGCCACGGTAGAGTTCGCCGGCTCCCACGGCCTCGGCGCGCTGGCCTTCGGCATCGGCACCGGCGAGTCCAACGACTATGTCCAGCTCTACCGCGAGAAGATCAAGTCGGCCGATCCTATCGGCAAGTTCGTGAACAACCGTTTCGCCTTATGGGTCCATACCCTCTGCGCGCCCACCGACGAGGAGGCGCTGGCCCTCCAGGGACCCAGCTACTTCACCTATAGCGACTACGTGAAGCAGCTCTTCGCGCCGTGGATCGACGGCAAGGCGCCCAAGTCGTATCAATGGTTCATGGACTACTTCAAGGAGAACCTGGAATACATGAAGACCGCCACGATGGAGGACATCGTGGCGGCCGGCAGCGCGTGCATCGGCAGTCCCGAGACGTGCCTGAAGGTGCTCCAGCACGTCGCCGACGCCGAAGTCGACGAGGCGCTGCTCTTCATGCAGAGCTTCGACACGCCTCACGACGCCATCATGCGTTCCATCGAGATGCTGGCGAAAGAGGTCAAGCCCAAGATCAAAGCTCCGGCCGTCACCGCCTGAGCCATAGCGCCGAACGAAACCTTGTTCCCGGGGCCGGGGTGGGCGGCTACGCGGTCCTCCCACCAAGCAACGCCGGGGAAAGAAGGCGAGCTTGTTCGGGCACCCCGATGCCGTCCCGGGCATCCCGAAGCGGGACCTGTCGGGGCCAAGCCGCAAGGAGGAGGGAGCAATGGGGGCGTTAGACGGTAAGGTCGCCATCGTGACCGGCGCCGGCCGAGGGGTCGGCCGGGGAACGGCGCTATCGCTGGCACAGCACGGCGCCACCGTCCTCGTCGCCGACATCGGCGTGGAGATGGATGGCTCCCAGCCCCGGAACACCGAGGCCGATGGCGTCGTCGCCGAGATCAAGGCCGGCGGCGGGAACGCCGTGGCCAGCTACACCGACGTCGCCAACTTCCAGCAGGTCGAGGCGATGGTCGAAGGCGCGGTCAAGCAGTACGGGCGCATCGACATCGTGGTCAGCCACGCGGGCATCGTCCGCCGCAAGATGGTGTGGGAGCTGGACGAAGACGATTGGGACGCCGTGCTCGACGTTCACCTCAAGGGCACCTTCGCTTGCATGCGCTTCGCCATTCCCCACATGATCGAACAGAAGTGGGGACGCATCGTCAACACCCTCTCCCCGGCAGGCATCGTCCAGGGCGCGGCGCGGCGCGGGAACTACGGCGCGGCTAAAGGCGGCATCTACGCCCTGACGCAGAGCGCGGCGGTGGAGCTGGCCGGCACCGGCGTCACCGTCAACGCCGTCTGCCCTTCGACGTCGGACACCCGCCTGCTCCGGACCAGCATCGAAGAGGTCATGCAAGGCGCCGACAGCCCCCAGACCCGGGCGATCATCAGCGCCATAAAGCCAACGCCCCCGGAGGACGTCGCGCCCATCACCACCTACCTTTGTACCGAAGAGGCCGCGGACATCACCGGCAAGTTTTTCTACTCCAACGGCGGCGAGATCCAGACCCTTCAGCCGATCCAGTACAAGCCGCTGCTGAAGAAGGACGGCCGATGGGAGCTGGATGAGCTGACGAAGGCGATGCGCGGCGTCAAGGACTCGATTTGAACCCGACTCGGGTCGGGACGCGTTCTTCCTTCACTCTATCGACGACTCCCCAAGCCGTTGGCAGGCCAATTGCCGGGCTCATACTAGCTTTGTCCTAGCTACTATTATCTTGGGATTCCCGGATGCGACTCAAAGGGGCAATCGAGCCCGCCCAGTCAGGCGCGGAGCTGCTTTGCATCGGCGCCCGCCTGCCGTTGAAGGGCTTTCGGCAGCTCTTCCCGTTCATGCGGTCGTTGATGCGGGTGGCCGGTCAAATGCGGCGAACCTCGGGCCTCGCGAGATTCGCGATGTAGACCGGCCTGCCTCGCAAGACGTTCTGGACGATTACCGCTTGGAGGGACCGCGAGTCCATGGGCCGGTTCGTGCGGTCGCAGCCCCACGCCACGGCTATCGAACGATTCTGTGACTGGAGGGCCGGCGAAGAGAGAGACCGTTGGATGGAGCAAACCCGATGGCAAGCTCGACTGGGCTAAGCTCGAGGAGAAGTTCAAAAACCCAACGTATCGATTCCGCCGTCCCGGCTAGCGCGAGGAGGCGCCTCTGCCGAGTCAACGACACAACGAAGCACCGAACGGACCGGGCCTCGACTTTCTCTTCCACCCTCGCTCGATCGCGGTCGCGGGAGCGTCGGCGGACCCGGACAGCCGTGGCCGTGGGTTCATCGACACGCTGCTCCAACAGGGGTACCAGGGCGAGTTATACGCCGTGCACCCCCGGGCGGAAGAGGTGCTGGGCAAGCCGGGTTTCGCCAGCGTGATGGACATTCCCGGGCCTGTCGATCACGTGATCTCCAGCGTGCCCGCCGCTGCCGTGTTGGAGCTGGTAGACCACTGCGCCCGCAAGGGTGTGCGCGGCGTCACCGTCTACACGGCGCGCTTCGGCGAGACGGGTCACGCCGACCTGGCCGACCTGGAGCAGCGTCTGTTGCGTCGAGCGCGAGAGGGCAACGTCCGCCTGTTAGGCCCCAACTGCATGGGCATCTACTGCCCATCCACGGGGCTCAGCTTCAAACACTGGCCCCATGAGTCCGGCCCCGTCGGCCTCTATTCCCAGAGCGGGGGAATCACCATGGAGGCGGTCTATGCCGCCTCGCTGCGCGGTGTTCGCTTCAGCAAGGTCGTCAGCTACGGGAACTCGCTGGACATCAACGAAGCGGACCTGATGGAGTACTTCTCCGAGGACCCCGAGACCGAGGTCATTGGCGTCTACGTGGAAGGCGCCCGGGAGGGCGAGCGTTTCTTCCGGGCCATACGGCGAGCCGTCGCCCGCAAGCCCGTCGTGCTCTGGAAAGGCGGCGCCTCGCAGGCGGGAGGCCGCGCCGCGGCCTCCCATACCGCGTCGTTGACAGGTTCGCGGGAGGTCTGGCACGCCCTGGCCAGACAGACCGGGGCCGTGGTCGTCGAGAGCGTCGAGGAGCTCGCCGACATGCTGGTTGCGTTCCGCTTCTGCGGGCGGGCGACGGGCTACCGGGTCGGCGTGGCCGGCGGCGGCGGTGGCCGCGCCGTGCTGGCGGCCGACGCTTGTGAGCGCGCCGGACTGGTCCTGGAACCGATTCCGCCGGCGATGGCGAAGGTGCTGGAGCAGCGCTATCCCACTTTTTGGGACTGGATCGGCAACCCGGCCGACGGCTCGATCCTTGGCGCCAGCGACCTGAACGATAAGGACATCCTGGAGCTTATGGCCAAGGCCCCTGAGTACGACCTCTTGATCGGCAACTTGAGCGAGCCGTGGTCCATGGACCGTCCGGAGGAGATCGACCGCTGGAGCGAGGCCGCCGACCGCGCGATCGACGTGGCGCGATCGACCCACAAACCCGTCGCGTTCGTGATGGACGACACGCTGCCCGAGGCTGCGTGGGAGAGACAGGCGGTGGGCGAGTCCAGAAGGAAGCTTGCTGAAGCAGGGCTGGCCGTCTTTCCCACGGTGACGCGAGCCGCCCGCGCGCTGCAAAAGCTAGCGACCTACTACCGCGAACGGGGCTCGTGATGGACGTGTGCTACAATCCATCCCTGAGTGGGGCCGTGCGTCAGTCGAGCCGAAGCCGGCAGCGCACGCCGCGACCGTTGCACAATCGAGGAGCCGACGGCCGGCGTAGGTGACGAGCGACATCCGATGGTGATCGAAGACCTGATCCGCGATCTCGCCAAGGTCCCCGGAATCGTCTGGGTCGTTGGGTCCGGGCCTGTCGTCAGCGAGAACTCCAGCAACGGCATGAAGGCGCCGGAATTCGCCAACGGCTCCGTCACCATCGAGGCCGACAACTGGCACTTTCACCTGAATCTCGACCGGGTGGACCGCGTCGAGTTCGTGGAGCAGGACGACCCTCACGACGCGCGCATCCCGGCGATGTACCTGGTGCGTTTCGCCGGGGCGCAGGGAGAAAGCCCGGTACGGTGCTACTTCCCAAGCCCGTACCGCGACGACGCGGGTGAGATCAGCGCTCTTCAGCCCGAGAAGCTCAAGACGTTCGAAGCGCTGCGCGACGCCTACGCGGGCCGCGAGGGCATTACCTTCGTCTAGCGAGTCAAGACCGCCTCGAGCTAACCTCGCCCACTCTCAAGGGGACAACGCCCGCGCGACGGGCCGGCAGCCCCAGTCCAGGCCCACGCTCTCAGCCGTGACGCTCAGCCGGGCCTATGGATGTCGCTGCCGTCTCCACCACCCGAACGCCAGCCCAGGCATCACCAGGCCGAGGGCGATCCAGCCGATGTCCAGCGGGCCGGCGCTGCCGCCGAGCGCCGGAGCGTTGCAACCGCCTCCGCCCTTCTCCGGCGTGGCCGTTGGGATGGGCGTAAACGTCGCCGTGGGGACCGGTGTCGCTGTCGGCGTCGGGGGCACCGGGGTCGCCGTCGGCGTCGGGGTAGCCGTCGGAGTCGCCGTAGCGGTCGCTGTCGGGACCGGCGTCGCCGTCGGTGTCGGGGTAGGCGTCGGCGTCGGGGTCGGCGTCGCCGTTGGCCTTGGCGTGGGTGTCGGTCGCGGCGTCGCGGTCGGCGGGACC
>JACZVV010000081.1 GCA_022572465.1 Chloroflexota bacterium | reverse complement strand
AGGCCAGGTGCGGAGCTACGCCCAGGTCGCCGCCTCGGTCGGCCGGCCCAACGCCGCGCGAGCAGTGGGCGCGGCCATGGCGTCCAACCCCGTCTGTGTCATCATCCCGTGCCACCGGGTCATCGGGAGCGACGGAAGCCTCGCCGGATTCGGCGGAGGACTCGAGCTCAAGCGGCGAATGCTGGAGCTGGAAGGCGTGTCGGTAGGCTAGCTGGTAGACCGTTCTTAAGATCATCCAAGAGGCCCTGCCCACGCGGAGGGACGTTTGACATGACCGTCGTTGCCGGCCTTCCTGTCCACATGTTCATCCGTGACGCTCGAGCGGGCGAGCCCGAGACCATCGCCAGGGTCGTCCGCGAGATCGAGGAGATGGGGTTTTGGGGCGTCAGCGTCTCCCACCATCTCTCCGATCCCGGTCTGTCCACCCTGGGCCACGCCGGCGGGGAGCTGGTCAACTGGCGCTACGCCGACCCCATCGCCATCCTGAGCTACCTGGCCGCGGTCTCCAAGAAGGTGCGGCTGATCCCGTGGGTGATGGTGCTGCCGTACCGCCGGCCGGTGGAGCTGGCCCACGGGCTGGCGACCATCGACTCGCTCTCCGGCGGGCGGCTCGTGTTTGGCGCGGGCGCCGGCAGCCAGGAGAGCGAGTTCCGGCTTGTGGGCGCCTCCCGAAAGGAGCGAGGCCGGATCACCGACGAGTGGCTGGACGTCGTCATCGAGCTGTGGACCAACCCCAAGGCCACCTACTCAGGGCGCTACACCGACTTCGAGAACGTGAACCTCGCGGTCAAGCCGGTCCAGAAGCCCAGGCCTCCGATCTGGATCGGCGGCGCGTCGCGGGCCGCCGTCCTCCGGGCCATTCGAGTGGGCGACGTGTGGGCGCCGCCGGCCTTCGGCTTTCCCCGGGAGGGGACGGAGACGGAGACGCGAGACCGAGGCTCGGTCACCGCTCAAGAGCTCAGGGACGAGATCGTCTGGGCCAACGAGCAGCGCGCCGCGCAGGGCAAACCTCCCTTGCAATGCGTCGCCAGCAGCGGCATCCCCCTCACGTTCCTGGAGAAATCGGAGGGAGGCCGCGTCGGTTCGCGGAAGGACGTGGGCTACTTTACCGCGCGAGGCACGCCCGACGAGCTTCTGGAGGAGTTTCTGGCGTTCAAAGAGGCCGGGGCGGACTACTACATGGTCAAGTTCACCGGCGACACGCCCGACGATTACCTGCGGGACGCCGAGACGTTCGCCCGGCACATCATGCCGCACCTGGGCGGCTGAGCCGCATCGGCTTTTCCGGCCCATGCGAACACTGGCAGGTTCGTGGCGGCTGAGCCGCGTCGGCTTTTCCGGCCGACGCGGGCGGCTCAGCCACGTCAGCATATCCATCTCAATGTTTTCTGCGGCTCAGGTGGCTGAGCCACATCGGCTTTTCCGGCCCAATATTGCTGCGGCTCAGCCGCTCAGCCGCCGGCTGCGGCCCAGGGGATAGGTCGCCATCACGCCGCCGTCCACGGCGATGACCTGCGACGTGACGTATTCGGCCAGGTCCGACGCCAGGAAGAGGACCACCTGGGCGATATCCTCGGGCCGGCCGGGCCGGCCCAGCGGCACGATCTCTTCGAGGTAGCCGATCGCGCCCTCCTGCATGTTCGGGCTGGTCTTCGGGGTGCGAATGGCGCCCGGCGCTACCGAGTTCACTCGGATGCCGTATTGGCCCCATTCGACGGCCATGGTGCGGGTCATCGACATGATGCCGGCCTTGGCCGCGCCGTAAGCGATGTGCCGCGTGGCCGCGCGCATCCCACTGGCCGACGAAATGTTGACGATGCTTCCCCCATGGTCTTGCTTCGCCATCACCTGGGCCGCCGCCTGGCACGTCAGGAACGCGTACTTGAGGTTGAGGGTCAGGTCGTCGTCCCAGACCTGCGAGTCGAAGTCGAGGGCGTCGGCCCAGCTCTCGTCGCGGGTGCCGCCGACCACGTTGACCAGGACGTCCAACCGCCCGAACGCGGCGTTGGCCTGCTCCACCAGGCGGCGGACGGCGCCGCCGTCGCGGACGTCGCCCACGAAGGCGCGGGCGTTGCCGCCGCCATCGCGGATCTGAGCCACGGCGTCGTTAGCGCGGGCCTCGTCGATGTCGGCCACCACAACCGATGCTCCCGCCTCGGCCAGGGCCATGGCGCAGTTGGTGCCGATGCCTCCGCCGCCTCCGCCGACGACGATGGCGCTCCGTCCTGCCAGCGACAGCTTTTCGATGAACATCCGGTCCTCCCGGGCGAGAGCTTCTGAAGATCGCCCTCACGTCCCCGGAGTATCATGGGCCTGTCCGTTCTTCGCAAGAGGCATTCCCGCGATATGACCAAGGATTGGGAAGACATGGGACACCTCTCCTCAGCCACCGCTTGACAGCGCCCGGACCCTTCTCTAAAAAGGACGAGACAACCCACACAGGAGGCCGCTCGTGAGCGTATTTCATCATGCGGGCATGGACACGCTGGTCGACGTGAAGGCGCCGATGAGGGACGGCGTGCATCTCTCTGCGGACATCTATCTTCCCCGAGACCAGCGAGGGCCATTCCCAACGATCCTCCGCCGCACGCCCTACGACAACGCGGCGATGGGCACCACCGAAGACGCGGCCTACTTCGTCCAACGCGGGTACGCCTTCGTGGCGGTGGACTGCCGGGGCCGCTTCGATTCGGAAGGGAGCTTCTCGCCCTGGGTCGACGAGGCTCGCGACGGCCACGACACCATCGAGTGGGTCGGCGGGCAGCCGTGGTGCGACGGCAACGTGGGCATGCACGGCTCTTCGTACATGGGCTGCGTGCAGTGGCTGGCCGCCAGCGAGCACAGCGAATACCTGAAGTGCATCGCGCCGCGGATCGTGGGCACCAGCATCTACGACGACTGGATGTTCCCAGGTGGCGCCTTCCACCTGTCGTTCTTTCTGCACTGGAACCTGCGAATGACGGGCCGTTCGTCGCAGAACCTGACGCTGTACAACTACGAGGAGCTGGCGCGGGTGCTGCCGCTCAGAGAGGCGCCCAAGCGGGCCGGCCGGGGGGCGACCCACCTGGACCTCCTGTTCGAGCACCCGTCCTACGACTCGATGTGGAAAAGCGTCTCGGTGAACGAGCGGATGTCGCAGATCAAGGTGCCCATTCTTCAGGTGAACGGATGGTACGACTACTTCCTGGGTGGCACGGTGCGGGGATTCGCCGGCATGCGGCGGGAGGGAGGCACCGAGCTGGCGCGCCGGAACCAAAAGATGGTCATCGGCCCGTGGTACCACGGGGGGAACCTTCGGACCAACGCCGGCGAAGTGGACTTCGGATTCGGATCGCTGCTCGACCCTCGGGCCCTGGAGCTGCGGTGGTTCGATCGGTGGCTCAAGGGAGCGACCAACGGTGTGGACACCGAGGCGCCTGTGCGGCTCTTCGTCATGGGCGCCGACCAGTGGCGCGACGAGCAGGAGTGGCCGCTGGCCCGGACCGAGTACACGGCCTTCTCGCTGCACAGCCGGGGCTCGGCCAACAGCTTCCGTGGCGATGGAACGCTCTCGACCGAGCCGCCCGGCGACGAGCCGCCGGACCGCTACGCCTACGATCCGGAGGACCCCGTCCCGACCAGGGGCGGAAACGGGTTCGGTCCCCAGCTCTCGCTGGCGTTCACGCAGGGAGGCCCCCAGGTGTTCGGTCCCCAATACGCCGGCGCCTACGACCAGCGTCCGGTGGAGGGACGGCAGGACGTGCTGGTGTATACGACGGAGCCGTTGACCGAGGACCTGGAGGTGACGGGCCCGGTGGTGCTGAAGCTGTACGCCGCCTCCGACGCGCCGGACACCGATTTCACCGCCAAGCTCGTCGACGTCCACCCCAGCGGGTACGCCGTCAACGTGTGCGACGGGATCGTCCGAGGCCGGTACCGAGAGTCGCGGGCGGAGGCCAAACCGATCACGCCGGGCAAGGTCGAGGAGTTTACCATCGACATGTGGGCCACCAGCAACCTCTTCAAGAAGGGGCATCGGGTCCGGCTGGAGGTCAGCAGCAGTAACTTCCCGCACTTCGATCGCAACCCCAACACCGGCCACGACTTTGGCGCCGACGCCGAGATCCGAGTCGCGCGGCAGGAGGTGCACCACAGCCGGCAGTATCCGTCTCACCTGCTGCTGCCGGTGATTCCGGGGCGGTAGCCCATGGCGGCCTCAAATGCCAGAGAGTCAAGTCTCCTTGACACCGGTGTCGCCGCTACTACAATGGCGTCAGCTTGGGCTCGCGGTCGACCGGCGTCGGCGCGGACCGCGTGCGGCGGGTGAGAGGAACAACGAGGAGGCCCCGATGCTAAAAGACGAAAAGATCTTGATCACCGGTCCGGCGGGCCAGGTGGCGTTCCCGCTGGCACGAGAATTGGCCAAGAACAACGAAGTCGTCGGCCTCGCGCGATTCAGCAACCCGGAAGACCGGGACAAGGTCGAGGCCATTGGAGTCAAGACGGTCAAGTTCGACCTGGGCGCCGATTCCTTCGACGCGTTGGACGACGACTTCACCTACGTCCTCAACTTTGCCGTCGCCAAGAGCCCCGATGCCAACTTCGCTTACGATCTCGCGGCCAACGCGGAGGGCAACGGGCGGCTGATCAAGCACTCCCAGAAGGCCAAGGCGTTCCTCTACTGCTCGTCGACCGCCGTCTACGCTCAACACAGCAGAGACAAGCTCAAAGAAAACGCCGCCCTTGGCGACAGCCATCTGGTCTTGGGGATGCCGACCTACAGCATGTCCAAGATCGCCGCCGAAACCGTGGCCAGGTTCGCCTGCGCCGAATGGAACGTTCCCACCGTCATCGCCCGGCTGAACGTTCCGTACGGCGACAACGGCGGCTGGCCCTACTTCCACCTGTTGATGATGATGCAGGGCCAGGAGATCGCGCTGCATTCGAACAAGCCCAACAACTACGCCCCTATCCACGATGACGACGTCTTCGCCCAGACGGAGAAACTGCTGAACGTTGCCGCCGTGCCCGCCGTGACCGTGAACTGGGGCGGCAGCGAAGAGGTGAGCATCGAGACCTGGTGCGAGCACCTGGGCGAGCTGACGGGCCTGTCCCCGAAGATTCAGTACACGGAAAATGCTCTGGGCAGCATCTCACCGGACCTGACGCTGATGCACAAGCTCATCGGGCGGACGACCGTGCCCTGGCGGGATGGGATGAAGCGCATGGTCAAGGCCCTCCAGCCGGACTTGCTGCGTGCGTGATACGGCTCGACGTGCCCGGCGTGGACGCAGCGCGCCGGCGAGCCTGAAGCGCCCCGCAAGGGCGGCGTCCCCGCCGGCGCCTGATCCGCAAACGAGGGCGGCGCAATGCATCTGATCGCGTGGGACGAGGTGCCGGAAGAGCACCTGGCGCAGGGAATCAAGCGGCGCATCGTCACCGGCGACAAGGTGATGCTGGGCCGCCTGTTCATACCCAAGGGGGCTCGTGTGCCGGCCCATCGGCACGAGAACGAGCAGATATCCCACGTGCTGAGCGGCCTGCTCCGTTTCGTCGTGGCCGGCGAGACCGTCATGGTTGGAGCCGGCGAGACGCTTCACATACCCGCCAACGTCGAGCATAGCGCCGAGGCCCTGGAAGACACCGACGACATCGACGCCTTCAGCCCGATACGGACCGACTGGCTCGACGGCTCCGACACCTATCTCCGGGAGGAGCCGCCCGAGGATTGACCCGGCGATCGGCCGATAGTGAGCTGCCCGGCGCAACGAAAGCTCGCCGGCCGAACGCTAGGACTCGGTGTTCTGCCATTCCCAGGGGCCCACGAGAGAATCGAAAAGCGTTCGGGCCTCTTCTTCACGGTCCGCCGGCACCATCAGGCGCACTGGACGGGAGCCCCCGGCGATAAGCATCGACATGGTCTCGATGCGCAGGTAGGCCGGCATATCGTGCTTGCGCAGTAGCTCGATCCAGCTCTGCCCGATGGGCTCGTTAGGCGCGACGATCAGACAGGCCCACATTATGCCCGCATTGTAGCAGAGCGGGAAGGTCTTGATTGCGGCCCTTGGACATACGGGTGTTCCTTTGTCCGGTAGAATACAGAGCACCATGAACATTCTGTACTATGGCGACAACCTCGAAATCCTGCGGCGTTACGTCAACGACGAATCGGTTGACCTCATCTACCTGGATCCGCCTTTTAACAGCAACGCCAGCTATAACATTCTGTTCAAGGAGTCGACTGGGGAAGCGTCAGCGGCTCAAATCAAGGCGTTTGAGGACACTTGGCACTGGGGCGACGATGCCGAGTGGGCATTTCACGAGATTGTTCAGCATGCCCCGACGCAAGTGGTAGACATGATTCGAGCGTTGCGGGGTTTCGTCGGCCGCAACGACATGATGGCTTATCTTGCGATGATGACCATCCGTCTGCAGGAACTGCACCGCGTTCTCAAGCCAACCGGCTCGTTGTATCTACATTGCGATCCCACAGCAAGTCACTACCTCAAAATTGTGTTGGATGCGATCTTCGGTCATGCCAGATTCCTCAATGAAGTTACCTGGAGAAGGTCCAGCGCCCACAGCGACACAAAGCAAGGGATGCGACGGTATGGGAATATTCGGGATATTTTGCTCGTGTACACCAAGTCAGCTGAGTACACCTGGAATCCTCTGTACACGCCGTACACTGAAGAATATTTGAAGTCAGAATATCGGCATGTCACGCCAGATGGTCGGCGTTATAAGGAGACCGATGTCACGGCGGCTAAGCCAGGAGGAGACACGGAGTACGAGTGGCACGTAAAGCGCGCCAGGCTGAACGCCAGGCGGTGGCAAGCCGACTTGTCCGATGAATACAAGTCGCCTAATCGAGATTGGGTCTACAAATCCGTCGGCCCGTATAAGGGCCGTTATTGGGCATACTCGAAAGGCAATCTCGTCGAGTTCGCAAAACAGGGCGCTTTAATTCATCGAGAAACCGGCATGCCGAGACTGATGCAATTTTCGGATACAATGCCCGGCATTCCACTTCAGAACCTTTGGGATGATATACCACCTGCCTCAGGATATGAGGATTTCGGCTATGCTACTCAAAAGCCGTTGGCGCTCCTGGACCGTATCATTCGAGCCTCTTCGAACGAGGGTGACTTAATCCTAGACCCGTTCTGCGGGTGCGGGACGGCTGTCGCGGCAGCGCATATGCTTAAGAAACAGAGACGGTGGATTGGGATAGACGTGACTCACTTGGCGGTGGGCTTGATGAAGCTCCGGCTCAATCGTCTGTTTGGGCTGGAGCCTGGCGAAGACTATGAGGTGATCGGCGAACCCGCCGATGCCAGCGGTGCCAAGCAACTTTTCGAGGAGGACCCCTACCAGTTTCAGTACTGGGCACTTTCTCTGGTGGAAGCGCGACCGCTGCAACAAAAGAAGGGAAGGGATCGTGGCGTCGATGGCACCATCTACTTTCTCGATGGCCCCCGGCGTAGCCCTCACAAAATTATCGTGCAGGTGAAAGGTGGCCACGTAGCTCCATCACAGGTTCGAGACCTGAAAGGTGTCCTGGACCGGGAGCAAGCGCCGCTAGGTCTATTCATCACTCGAGAACTGCCCACCAAGGAAATGGAAACCGAAGCCGCGTCGGCAGGCTTCTACCACTCGGACCTAATGGGCAGGAACTACCCCAAAATCCAAATCAGAACGGTGGAACAACTATTGCAGGGGCAACGATTCAATCTGCCGCCGCGGCCATTGCGATTCGCCCAGGCACAACGGGTGAAAACTCAAGAGGGAACCCAGACTTCAATGCTTGAAGTCGGCGAGGCACGAGCCGTTTCTTAGCCCTTCCCCCGGAATGGCGCGGCGCCAGGCGACTTCCCGCTGACGCCCCGTCGCGCCAATGGTAGGTGACTCAGCCGACCTGGACGGAGCCAGGTCCCAGGAGCTCGGCCACCCGCTCGAGCAAGGCGTCGGTGGGCGCCACCGCGATGCCGGATAGCTCCAGCGTCGTCGGCTGGTCCTGGCCCTGGACTATCAGACGCACCGGATCGTGTCCCGGGTGGGCTTTCAGGACCTCCCGAACCTCGCGCAGCAGCGCCAGGTCCGCGTCCGGGTCGTCGGTCTCGCGAAGCATGATCACCACCGCCCTGCGGCTGGGCTCAACGCCGGTCTGGCGCTCGGGCTGGCCGGGCGTGGCCGCCGCGGGCTCCCCGGTCGGTTCGGACGACGGCGCCGATGGCGCCTCGGCCTGGCCGGTCGCCGTTTCGACGGGATCAGGCGTCTCGCCGGACAGGTCGGCGGCGGCATCCGAGGCCTCGGGAGGGTTGTCGGGCGCCGACGGAATGTCCAAGAGAGGCTCGGTCGGATCGGCGGAACGTATGGATCCGGCCCCATTGACGGCCGGCGCCGGGCCCGGCGCGTCGGCGGCGGGCATCTCGGCGAGTGACTCCTCCGGGGCGTCGCTCGCCTCGCCGGCCTCGCCGGCCTCGTCAGCCTGACGCTCGGCACGGCTCGCCGCCGAGGCCTCTTCGTAGGTCTGGGCCCGATCGCAGGAGACCGAGGCCCGGTCCTCCCGGACGCGGACCTTGCCCTGGACGACGAGGATGCGGTCCTCGGTCCAGAGCTGGGTGGTGCGATCGTAGGCGTCGGGCCAGACGGTCACCTCGACAGAGCCCAGGAGGTCTTCCATGGTCACGATGGCGAAGGTGCGTTGGTCCCTGCGCGTCTGGAGCAGCCGCACGGAGGTCACCTGGCCGGCGATGGTGACCTTTTGGCCCTCCAGCTCCGTGTCGATCTGCCCGCACATCGTGATCTCCTCACCCAGGTCCTGGTCGACCCTCGCCAGGGGATGGTCTTCGAGATACACGCCGAGGAGCTCTTTCTGCCATTGCAGCCGCTCGTTTTGGGAGACCTCGGCCTGGCCGAGATCGAGCTCCGGCATCGGCACCGGGACAGAGTCGCCGAACAGGTCGAACATCGTCGATTGGCCGGTCTTCCGAAGCTCGGCCTGCTGTTGGGCGATGGATATGATCCGGTTGAGATTGGCCAGGAGCGCGCCTCGGTCGCCCAGGCTGTCGAGGGCGCCGACCTTGATCAGGGCCTCCAACGGGCGCTTGTTCAGGCTACGGGCCGGCGCCCGGCGGCAGAAGTCCTCGATATTCTGGAACGGGCCGTTTTTCTGTCGCTCCTCGACGAGAGGTTGGACCGCCGATTCGCCCACGTTCTTGACCCCGGCCAGGCTGAAGCGAATGGCCCGCCGGTCTCCTTGCTGGCGCTCGATGGCGAAGCCGGTCTGGGCCTGGTTGATGTTCGGCGAGAGCACCTCGATCTTCCGGCGGCGGCACTCGGCCACGGTGCTCTGCACCTTCTCCGTCGATCCCTGGAAGCATGTCAGCAGCGCGGCCATGAACTCGATGTCGTAGTTGGCCTTGAAGAACGCAGTCCAGTAGGCCACCAGGGCGTAGCTGATGCTGTGAGCTTTGTTGAATGCGTAACCGGCGAAGGGCTCGATGAGCTCCCACACCTGGGTCGCCAGCGGCCGGTCGAACCCTTGCCTTTCGGCGCCCTCGATAAATCTCGACTGCTCCTGCTGCATCAGCGAGGCGATCTTCTTCCCCATCGCTTTGCGCACGATGTCGGCCTGTCCCAGCGTGTATCCGGCGAACTGCTGGAGAATCAGCAGCACCTGGTCCTGATAGACGATCACGCCGTAGGTCTCTTCCAGCACGTCCTTCAGGATCGGATGAGGGTAGCTCACGGCTCGACGACCATGCTTGGCGTCGATGAACGTCGGGATCTGCTCGATGGGCCCTGGCCGGTAGAGCGCGATCATGGCCGAGAGGTCGCCCAGGGTGGAGGGCTTGAGCTCCTTGATGTAGCGCCTCATTCCCGAGCTCTCCAGCTGAAAGACACCGGTGGTCTCCCCAGCCATCAGCATCTCGAACGTCTTGGGGTCGTCCAGGGGCACTTCGTCCAGGTTGATCTCTTCTCCCCGGGTCTCGGCAATGAACTGGCAGGTCTTCTGGAGGATGGTCAGGTTGACCAACCCCAAGAAGTCCATTTTCAGCAAGCCCAGCTTGGCGATGGCGCCCATCGAGAACTGGGTCACGGCGATGGCGCCGTCGGTCCCCTTGGCGCCTCGGTGCAGCGGCACCGAGTTCACCAGCGGCTCGTCGGAGATCACGACGCCGGCGGCATGGGTGCTGGCGTTACGGGCGACGCCTTCCAGACTCTGGCCGGTGTCGACCAGCCTCTTGATTTCGGGGTCGCTGTCGTACGCCTGGCGAAACTCGGGCAGCTCTTGCTTCGCCAGCTCGATGGTCCAGGACTTGATCTCGCCCTTTTCGCCTTTGAAGTAACCGGCGGGGATCTTGCGGGCGACGCCGTCGACGAACCCATAGGGCATGCCCAAAGCCCGGCCGGTGTCGCGCAGCGCGGCCTTGGCGCCCAGGGTCCCGAAGGTGATGATCTGGGCCACCCGGTCCGCGCCGTAGCGCTGGACGACGTGATCGATGACCTCGTCCCGGCGGTCGTCCTGGAAGTCCATGTCGATGTCCGGCATCTCCTTGCGCTCGACGTTGAGGAAGCGCTCGAAGACGAGACGATATCGCAGCGGATCGACGTTGGTTACTCCAAGGGAATAGAGCACCAGGCTGGCTGCGGCGCTGCCCCGGACGCCGTACAGGATCTTTTGCTCGCGGGCGAACTCGCTGATCTCCCAGATGACGAGGAAGTAGTCCGAGAAGTGAGTCTGGCGGATCACGTCCAGCTCGTACTCGAGCTGGCGGCGAATCTCGTCGGTGACGTCGGCGAAACGTCGTTCGATCCCCTGCCAGCACAAGCGGGCCAGGTATTCGTCGGCCGACGCTCCGTCGGGGACCGGGAATTTGGGCAGATGGAGCCGGGAGAAGTCCAGGGACACGTCGCAGAGATCGGCGATTTTGCGGGTGTTGGCTACGGCTTCAGGGAGGTCGGTGAAGAGAGCAGCCATCTCTTCGCTGCTGCGGAGGTAGTAGGACGGGTCGTTCATCCGCATGCGGCCGGGCTGGTCGACGGTGCTGTTCGTCTGGATGCACAGCAGCACGTCCTGGGTTTCGTGGTCTTGCTGGTGAATGTAGTGGACGTCGTTGGTGGCGACCAGCGGGATGTCCATCTCGCGGCCCATCTCGACGAGGCGGCGGTTGACCTCCAGCAGCTCCGGGATGTTGTCGTGATGCTGGACTTCCAGGTAGAAGTCCCCGACGACGTTCTGGAACCACCGGGCCATCTCCCGGGCATCGTCCATTCGCCCCTGCTGGAGGAGCTGGGGGATGGGGCCGTTGAGGCAGCCGGAGAAAGCGATGAGGCCTTCGCTGTGCCGCTCCAGGAGCTCGCGATCGAACCGCGGCCGGTAGTAGAAGCCTTCTAGCTGGGCCGTGGTCGCCAGTCGAAGCAGGTTATGATACCCGGCGTCGTTCTTCGCCAGCAGGGTCAGATGGTAGGGCTGCTTCTCGGCGGGCGATCGATCGTGGAGGCTTCCTTTGGCCAGGTAGCCCTCCACGCCGATGATGGGTTTGATGCCCGCCGACCTCGCCGCCTGGTAGAAGTCGATGACAGCATGAAGCACGCCGTGGTCGGTCAGCCCGATGGCGTCCATTCCCAGCTCCTGCGCACGCTCGATCAGCGGATCGACGCGGCACAGACCGTCGAGGAGACTGAACTCGGTATGCAGGTGGAGATGAGTGAAAGGAGCGTTCACACTCACCGTCTCGCGGGACCGGACCAGGCTGTGGGACCGGCGGGGACGCCGTCTCGGTGGTCGTTTGGGCGTCTGCCGGCGGGCGTATTGTAGCACCCGCCGGGAAATAGTGTCTACGAATTTCAGACGCCATATTTGGTCGATTTCACCCCCACGACGACCGTTTGTAGTGCCAGCGGCGGTTGGGGAAGAACTGGGCCGAGGGTCACCGGCGGAACTCCTCCAGGACGCGGGCGGTCGCAGCGTAGGCGACGCTTCGCCCGTCGCGAATCGTCACATTCTCGGCGCAAGGACGCCGACGCCGGGGGAAGAACGGTTCGCGCCGACGGCGCTCCGTGAGGCGTTGCCAGGCCTCCCCGGCCCATCGTGACGCCCGGCCTCGGCGGGCCGGTTTTTTATTGACACCCCAGGAGTCGCCCGCCTATAATGAACGAGTTCGTCAGGGTGTATTATGCCAAAAAGGACCTATCAACCCAAAGTACGCCGCCGGAAGCGAGTCCACGGATTTCGCTCCCGAATGCGTGACCGAGGCGGGCGCGAGGTGCTGCGACGCCGCCGGATGAAGGGGCGGCAGCGACTGACCGTTTAGGGGTCCTGGGCTAACAGGGATGCAACAAGAGCGGCGGCTCAGGCGAAAGGCTGAGTTCGCCTTGATACAGCGAGAGGGGCGGCGGTGGTCTCATCCGCTCCTGATCCTGCGAGCGCTTCCCAACGACTGCCAGACCACGCGATTCGGATTCGTGGTGAGCCGTCGGGTCGGCAAGGCGGTGGTGCGGAACAGGGTGAAACGGCGGCTTCGGGAGATCGCTCGATGCCATCCGATCGATGAGGGATGGGACGTGCTTTTTATTGCCAAGAACAAGGCTGCGGCGGCGTCTTTCGCCGACCTGCGACAGGCAGTGCAATCGCTGCTCCAGCGGGGTCGACTCTGCGATGGGCGGCCATCTCTTGAATAGCTGGCGGGGTACAGGACGGTGAAGACCGTCGCGTTGTTCGGCATTCGGCTCTACCGGGCCACCCTCGCTCCCTTCACGATGTCTTCGTGTCGTTTTCATCCTTCGTGTTCCCATTATGGCGAGGAAGCCATCGACAAGCACGGGGTCCTCAATGGAGGATGGCTTACGCTCAAACGGCTGGCTCGTTGCCGCCCCTTTGGCGGCCATGGGTACGATCCCGTTCCGTGAGCGCTCCACTGCCCAACTATCGAACCGATTGGTCGATTGCATGAGATGGACCGTTGACCAACGGCCTCTTGACGAGGCCGCATCCAGAAGAGCCCGCGGAACGCCAGGTTATCGCCAGATTCTGGCGCTGTTCGGCGTCATGTTGGTTCTCGCAATGGTGGTGTCGGCTTGCACCGGCGGCCGCATCGCCGTCGAAAAGGGCTGGTCCGCTCCCAACGTCGTCGACGGGTTCATCTACGTCGGCTCGCGGGATGGCCGCCTGCTCAAGATCGAAACGAGTCGCGCCCTGGACATCAACCCGTCGCTGCAAGACTCCAGGACTCGGACGCTGGTGCTCAAGGGCCTGACCATCGACCAGTTCGCCGATCGAGGTGAATGGCAGTTTCCGGCCGGTAAAGACGAGAGCATCGGCGCGATCTATGGCACGCCCGTGGTGACCGACGACCTGGTGTACATCGGATCGCTGAGGCGCCAGGTCTATGCGTTGGAAAAGGTCGACCGCTACGACGAGGACGGTAAGTTCGTCCGCGGCGCCGGCACCCGCGTCTGGGAGTTCCCCACGCAGGGCCGGGTCTTTGGCAGCCCCACCTTGTACAACGGAACGATCATCATCGCCGACGAGGATGGGTACATCTATGGCATCGACGCCGAGACCGGACTGGCGGTGTGGCCGCAG
>JACZVV010000080.1 GCA_022572465.1 Chloroflexota bacterium | reverse complement strand
GGCCCTCTTCGACATGTAGGGACCGTTAAGTTTTTTGGCATGACGCGGCATGGGAAAGCCCCGACCCGGTAACAACGGGACGGGGCTTTCCTACGCCGTGGCGCATGGAGACCGTTAACGGGCGTTCTGCCCCCACCGCTCGGCGAAGGCAACCTTCCCCTGACTATGACCTATCGGGATGGCTTCAAGTGGGGCGGGCGCGCACTTCCGGCTCGACATCGAGGCCTGGAACCCCGCCGAACTCTTCCCACGGCCTGAAGGACTCGGCGAACGCCTGCGCCTCCTCGATCGTTGAGAAGTCGTTCTGTGACCGTTCAGGAGCGTACCCTTTGGTCTGCGCAACCGCATCGAACCCCCGGGGCGTCCGGAGGATGAAGGCCACCCTCGTCAGCTCTCCGTCGTCATCCTCCAGGATGAGATGCCGCCCTGGTTTACTCTCTCGCCAAAATAGCTTCATTTGCTGCTCCTTCGTCTCTTCGAGCTTCACTTGTGTGAGAACATCTGCCAGCCTCCATCAAGGTTGGCCGGCTGAACCGGGTGATTCAAAAATCAAGCTCCTGGGACTTCGTGGCGTGTGCATCATGGATCTCTTTGAAGTCATTCGAAATCCGGGCCCCGCTCGCGGTCTACGTTCACTTCGGGAGCATTGCGCGCTTTGACGACGAAAAACAGATCGCGCTCCTGCCACAGCTTTGCCACGAGCTGGTTGGAGTAGTCCCACGCGTCCGCATACTCGTCGGTGTCGGCGCCGGCGCCGTCAAGCCAGAAATAGGCGTGCTCCATGGCCGGGTCGTCCACAGCGAGGTCGACCTCCACCCCAATACGAGGGAATTCGGCCTCCAGCTCCCGTTTCAGCTCTTGGGCGGCCTGTTGGGTTTCGCGCGACCCAGTGGACTCGTGCTCCATCGTCAGTCGTAATGCAAGGGACTCAAGCTCGGCGTCATGTCGTCAGCACCCCGGGCCCCGTCCGGTGCCCAGGCGTTGTACCGCTGCCTTCTGCATCTCATCGGCCAGCTCGAGGGTTCTCCGGGCTGCCGCCCGGGCCCATGCCTGCGCCTCCGGAGTCGTCGCGTACTTTTCCAGTATCTGCATGCCGAGTTGGTGGTGGTAATGCTCGTCGGGTCCAATCGTCTCGTCATACAGGCGAAAGGTCTCGGCATCGCCCGTCTCCTTACAGAAGTCGGCGAACTGCCGGTTCTTGACGGTGGCGATCTGCTCGCGGGTAAATTGGCCTCCGGCGGCTCGCTGGACCGTCCCTTCCAGGGTGCTGAGGTATTGGAACAGTGGGGTGTGGCTGCCGGCCACAGGGTCCAGGTCTTCGGTGTCGACGCCCAGTTCCCGGAGCCTTTCCTGTATCAACCGGTAGTGCTTGGCCTCGTCGCCCGCCTGCCGGGCTAAGGCGACCTTGACGTCGGCTTGGGGCGTCGACGCAAGCCACCCGCCGGCGATTTCCAAGGCCTCCATCTCGTTCTTCAAGGCCGCCTTGAGCAGATCGGCCACGTTCAGGTTCTTACCGACGTCGGCCTCCAGGGTCTCTTTGGGTTTCAACCGGCCAAGATACTCCTCGTTCTCGCGCAGAAGCTGCTGAACGAAGGCTCTGCTGTCCACCGGCGCCTCCTTCTCCACGAGCATAACCGATTACACCGGAGTCGGTCCCGAAGGCGTTCGGTCGTTCGGGCAAGCAGTGAGCTGGGCCGAACGCAAGCGGCGATGGCCTTGGCCGCCTGGGCGCGGAGCATGTGATGCGTGGACAAGCTCCGACCCCTCGGTTGGTTCTGTCGCGACCCTACAGCATAAGGCCGAAGTCAATTGATCCGAGCGCCGGCAAGCTATCGCAGCGGCGTCCCCCAACGCTCGGCGAAGGCGACCTCCTCGACCGGTCTCCGTCGCGTCGGGCCGAAGCCGGTTTCGGGATAGCCCAGCGGTATCATGCAAACGACCTCGCTGCCTTCCGGCACCGAGAGAAGCTTCCTTATCTCGGCGTCGTGACGGCGCAGCAGGGTCGTGAAGACCGTGCCCAGCCCCAGGCCCCGCGCCGCCAGCATGAGGTTCTGCACCGCCTGGAGGACAGAGTCGGCCGCGTCGCTCTGGGTCGCGCACACGAAGATGAAGACCGGCACCTGGTAGATCCCCTGGGTGGCGAACTGCGTCGCGTGCGAGACGATGGACTGGTCTCGCGTCTTCAGGATCGCCTGGGTCTGCGGGTTGTCCTGTCCCGCCTTCCAGGCCGTGTGATAGAAGTCGGCGATCCTCCGCCGGGCGGCGGAATCTTTGACCACGATAAAACGCCACGGCTGGACGTTGATGGCGCTGGGGGCCCGGATCGCGGCGTCGAGGACGCGGCGGACCAGGTCGTCGGGCACCGGGTCGGGCTTGTAGCGGCGTATCGCCCGTTGCGAGTGGATCGCTTCGAAAAGGCCGATCTCTGCCATCGTGGCGCCTCCTGCGTTGGCTCGTGGGCTTGGCGAGTCGAAGGCCATAGTATCGTGGCGACGGCGCGGTAGTCTATCCAGGGGCTATTCCCCAATTGCTCCCCACTCCTTCGCGATCACTTGGGAACCCCTTTCTTTCGTGAAAGGTGTTCCCAAACCCTCCCCAAAGAACTCTAGCATCAACCGAATCCGGGTGGGGGTCGTCGACGACCCCCACCCGGATTCGGTTCAGGTGAAAGTTTTCTGGAAGGGGTCTGGGGAAACCTCTTGCGAAAAAGAGGTTTCCCCAGGATGCCCTGGACGCGTGGGGGCATTTCGGAGCTGCTTCTAGCCGGGCGCCAGGGGCCGGTCGGGGTAGCGGGCCTGGATCATGCGACGCATCCCGTCCTTCCAGTGGACCTTGGTGCGGCCGAGGACCTGGTGCATAAAGGTCACGTCGGGCCAGAGGGGCGTGTAGGCCTCGTCGGTATAGCGGAACCGGGCCTCGATGCCCAGGAGCCCGGCCATGTATTCGCAGTACTCCTCGGCGGTCACCGTCTCGCTCCCAGCCCAATTGACCACCAGCGGCGGCGACTGGCCCAGAGTCAAGGCTTTGATCCCGAACTCGACGTAGTCGTCCTCGTAGATGGGGTTGAAGTAGTTGGGCTTGTCGGGGTGCAGCGGGATCTCTTTCCCCTGCACCATCAGGTCGAGCCGGCTGGCAGGCGCGCCGCCGGTGGGGCCGTAGGTCGAGCAGATGCGTATGATCGTCGTCGGCACGTCGTACTGCCGGGATATCCACGTGACCAACGCCTCGGCGGCGATCTTCGAAAGGCTGTAGTTGTGGGTGTGGATGCCCGGCGGGTCGCTCTCCTTCAGCGGGCGGTGTCCCTGGTATTTGTACTGGGAGCCGGTGGAGCAGTGGACGAAGCCCTTGGCGCTGCGGCAGTGGTAGAGCAGCCGGCCCGTCGCCTGCGCGTTCACCTCGAAAGTGTATTGCCAGTCGCGCTCGGCCTCGCCGGTCACGGCCGCGCCGGCGTGGAAGACATAGGTGTAGTCGTCGGGCACGTCGTCGAAGCTGTCACGAGCGAGGTCCTTGCGGATGGTCTCGATGCCGGCTTGTTGCAGCTTGTCGCGGTCCGCCGGATTGGAGAAACGAGCCATGCCGTGGACCTCGTTGTTCTTGGCCAACTCGCGGGCGATGGGAAAGGCGACCCGTCCAGCCGCGCCGGTGATGAGAATCTTCTCGCCTGACAGCATTTCCACCTCCAGAAAGGGTCGTTGACGCTGGGGGATGGGGTCGTATGCCCGAAAGCATAGCAGAGAGCAGCGCCCGAGGTTCGCCAAGCGCGGGGCCGGTCGCTTCCCGGCGACGGGCGCGTCGGCTATCATAGCCCCACGACGATAGAGAGCTCAGAGGAGCGGTATGCGCAAGGACCTGATGGACATTCTGGCGTGCCCCATGTGCAAGGGGGAGCTGACCTTGACCGCCGAGGAGGAGGAGGGCGACGAGGTGGTCCGGGGCCAACTCCATTGCGCTGCCTGCGACGAGACCTACCCCATCGAGGACAGCATCCCCAATCTGTTGCCGCCGGACCTTCGGGACGAGTAGGGGCAGGTTATAAACCTGCCGCCAGGACCTGGGCCTGCCCCTACGCCCTGGGCAGGCCGAGGCCCCGGGTCGCGATGATGTTGCGCTGGATCTCGTTGGCGCCGCCGACGAGGGAGAACATGGGGTTCTGGCGGATCAGAGCCTCCACGCGCCCTTCGGCCTGCACGTATCGCTGGGGACGAGACTGCCGGTCGAGCTGGGCGTAGAGCCCCAGCATCTGCCCCGCGATGTGAGCGAACCGCTGCGTCATCTCGCTGCCGAAGATCTTGACCTCCGACGCCTCGAAAGACGGCGTCTCGCCGATGCTCTGGAGCCACCCGATGCGGTAGGCCAGCATTCGGCAGACCTCGATTTCGATGGCCGCCTCGGCAAGCCTGTGCCGCACCGCCGCCATTGGGCCGCCGGACGCCTCCCGGCGCCCCTGTTGCCGCCACAGGTCGGCCAGCTCCTCCAGCAGGCGCTTGCCGGTCGCGGCGTGCTCGATGACCGTGCGCTCGTTGTTCAGCACCGTCGTTGCGATGTACCAGCCCTGGTTCTCCTCGCCGATCAGACATTCCTGGACAGGCACCCGGCAGTTGTCGTAGTAGACGACGTTCTGGGTGCCGCCGGCCAGGTTCTCGAACTCCTCGTATTTGAGGCCCGGCGTGTCCGAGGGGATCACCAGAAAGCTGATTCCCTTGTGTTTGGGCGCGTCGGGATCGGAGCGGGCCAGCAGGAAGCTGTAATCGCATACGTTCAGGTGGCCGCCCCAGACCTTTTGGCCGTTGATGACGAAGTCGTCGCCGTCGCGGGTTGCCTTGGTGGTGAGGCTCGCCAGGTCGGAACCGGCGTCGGGCTCGGAGAAGCCCTGATGGAAGGAGATCTCCGCCCTGGAGATGGGCCCGAGAAAGCGTTGCTTTTGCTCCTCTGTTCCGTGGCGCATGATGGCCGGTCCCAAATAGCCGACGCCGGCGTCACGGGCATTGAAACGATGGTAGGCGCTCTCCTCGGCGAAGATGAGCTGGCGGCTGATCGGGGCGGCCTGCCCGCCGTACTCCTTGGGCCAGGCCATGGTCAGCCAGCCGCGCCGGGCCAGCTTCTGCCGCACACCCTTGATGTACTCGTGCATCGTATCGCGCTCGTCGTAGCCGCCGTACCATTCGGGCGATAGCTCGCTTTTATAGAAGTCGATGACCTCGCCCCGGAAGGCTTCGTCTTCGGCGGTGAACGCGAATCGCATGGCCTCGCTCCTTGTTCACGACGTCGGGGGCCTGATCCCGAGCGCCTGAATCCGAGCGATTGTAGCATAGGCGTTGGGCCCGGTGGACGATGTCCGGCAGCTGGCTTGCCGCCGGTCCGGGCAGGTTGACCACGCACGAGCCGTGAGAGTAAAATCGCGCAGGTGGCTACACTCGGCCCGGGAGGGACAGCTGCATGGACTCAAGCCTGATCGGCAAGGTCGAAAAAGCGAAACGTTACGCCTTGGAGCGGGAGCGGGTCCGCTTCAGCCGGTTTACGCTCCGGTTCCAAGGCGACCACCGCATGCATGAACTGACCTTCAGTGACGGCGCCTGGCGATGCACCTGCGACTACTTCTCCCGACGCGATACGTGTAGCCACGTGATGGCCGTCGAGCGTTTGCTCGAAGGGATGCTCCCCGCCCGCCTCGCCTCTCTCGAGACGCCCACCGCCTAGCGCGGCGCCGGACGGCTAAAAGTCCGGGAACAGGCCGACGACCAGATCGACGACGCCCGGGTCGGTGGTCACAATCCAGAGGGTCTGGTCGCCCTCGATCCGAAGGATGTGGCGCTCATTCCCGGTGGTCGCCTGGACGCTGGCCGACCGTTCGTCGACGTCGGCGTCGCGGCGCTCTAGCAATTTGACGTAGGCGTCGAAGAACTGCTCGGCGTCTTTCTCCGAGTCCCATCGCGCCAGGATGACCAGCAGCTCCTGGCCGGCGGGTCCTTCCAGGAACAGCAGCCGGTCGCCGCCCCATCCGGCCGAGGCCCGGTCGGCGTCACGGCGGGAGAGGAAGGCGTCCAGGAGAATTCGGATGGTGAGCTCGCCCATGACATCGGCGTCGAGCTCCGTCCATCCGTCCCCCAGCGCCGCCACGATGTCGGGCATCGAGACGTCGAGCGGCGCCTCGCCCGCAAAATACTTCTCTGGATGCAGGATCTGCTCCGTGGTGACCGGGAGCGACTCGTAGGCGGCGTCGACGGCGGGCCATCCTCCATCGTCGAGCAGGGAACGCACGAAATCGCGGCCGTCTTCATATGGGAAGACCAGCGACTCCTGCAGCACGAAGGGGAACCGGTCCTCGTCGTCGGTCCCGCCCAGATCGTCGATCTCGCTCAAGAGCCTTCGAATGTTCATGTGCTCCTGGGCGTATTGCGTCTGGACCAGGGTCGCGCCGCCCTCGACCACGGCTCGTAGCGCCGCTCCCGCCTCCGAGTCGTCCTCGCGGGCGTCGTGCAGGGCCGAGAGGTCGAACCTGGCATGTTGGAGCGCATGAACGTACTCATGGGCGTAGGTGAACTCGTCGAGGAGGCTGAACTCCCCAGACTCGCCGACGATGAACAGCTCGCCGGTGTGGGTCTCGAAAAAGCCGAGGACCTGGTCCGTGAGCTGGGAGACCTGCAGTTCGAGCAAGTCCTGGTCTGGCTCAAGAAGGCCGAGCAAGGTCAGGATCCGCTGGGTCACGGCGATCTCTTCCGCTTCTTTTTCCGCCTCTTCCCTGAGCCGCCGTTGGAGCTCTTCGCGGCTTACGAAACGCCGGACCGGGTCCTCGACCGGGACCAGCCCTCGTATGCCAATCACCCGCTGTTCGATCTCCCGCAGCCGCTGGAGGAGCTCAGCCGGGATCGTCGCCGTTGGCGCCGGCGAGGGTGAGGGCGTTTGCGAGGACGGCGTGCTCGGGTCCGCGTCGCTCGTCGTGTCGGGCAGGAAAGGGGTGACTTGCGGGGTCGGCGTCGGCGCGAGAGCAGGCGGGCGGGAGGTGGGCTCGGGCGCCGGCGTGGGCGTCGAGGCCCCGCCGGAAGAGCAAGCGGCGGCCAGCAGCGCCGTGGCCATGGCGATCAGGACCAGTCGTTGGAGCCGCCAGGCCGGCCCGGTTCGTGACAGCAGTTGGCGCATGCGATTATCCGGCCCGCGCCAATCGATCGGGAGAGTTCGACATCGCTTTCATTGTACGCGACCGTCGCGCTGGGGGCTCTCTTTCCGCCGCCCGCCCGATTCGGTGCGGACCGGCGCTCGGTCGCCGGGAAGGCCGATCATCCGTCGGCGAACGGAGCTCAGCCCACGGCGCTCTTGATCAGATCGGCCCGGGTGACGTTGCCCTTGCGGTCGACCTCCAGGGCCACGACGTCGATGCGCCACTCCCCCGACGTGACGTCGTGGGCCTGGACGTATTCGTGGCCGAGATCGATGAGCCGCTGCGCCTTGGCCCGCGTTACCGACTCTTCCGGCGATCCGAAGCGGTCGCTCTGCCGCGTGCGGACCTCCACGAAGACCAGGGTCTCTCCGTCGCGCGCCACGATGTCGATCTCGCCCGAGGTCAGCCGCACATTGCGGGAGAGGACGCGATAGCCCGACCTGGTCAGCAAGGCGACGGCGTAGCTCTCGCCAAACGCGCCCAGAGACTTGCGGGACCTGGTCACAAGAGCCGGGGCCTCGCCAGCAGGTCGCGTACCGGCGCGAAGCTCCGGCGGTGGATGACGCACGGGCCCAGCTCCCGCAGACGCTGGAGGTGCTCGCGGGTGCCGTAGCCCTTGTGGCGGGCGAAGCCGTAGCCCGGATAGCGCCGGTCCATCTCCTCCATCAGCCGATCGCGGGAGACCTTGGCCACCACCGATGCCGCCGCGATGGAGCCGCACAGGGCGTCGCCGTGGACAATGGCCTTGCAGGGCAGCCCCTCGTCGGCAAGCTCGATGGCGTCGACCAGCAGAGCGTCGGGGTTGTGGGCCAGGGCCTGGATGGCGCGACGCATCGCCAGCCGGGTGGACGGCACGATGCCCATGGCGTCGATGTGGCCTGGAGCGACCAGGCCGACGCCATAGGCGATGGCCGTGGACGTGATGACGTCGAACAGGATCTCACGCTGCCGGCGCGTGAGCAGCTTGCTGTCGTTGAGCATCGCCTCGGGCTGCGGGGTGCGGCCACGTATCGTGGAGGCGCGGCGTCGCCGTTGAACGCGGGCGCGGGCCAGCCAGCGGTCCGGGAGGATCACCGCCGCGGCGACGACCGGGCCGGCCAGGGGGCCGCGGCCGGCTTCGTCGATGCCCGCGACCAGCCTGAGTCCCTGCCGTTGGAGGGCCTGCTCTTCAACGAACGTCGGGCCGGTCCCATGTCTGGTCGCCAAGCCGATGCTCCGTGTGCCGAGTCGACAGCCTAGAAGATGCCATCCATGCCTCGAATCAGGCCACGGACATAGGCGATCTGCCCCGCGTGCTGCTGGTGCTCTTTCAAAACGAGGTCCAGGAACCTCGACTTGGGCGCCGTTCCGCCGCGAAACCACTCCACCTGCTCGTCCAGGTCCTCCGAGGTGACCTTTTGCAGGTAGCTCCGCGTGGTGTCTCGCACCGCCGAAGCGTAGCCCAGCATCGCATCGCGGCTGGGCGCCTGAAACGCCGCGACGTCCTCGGCCGTCTGGCGGCCTCCCGTGGCCTGCGTGTCGTCGGGCATGCCGAACCGCTGGTGCCATTTCTGAGCGACCCAGGCCTGAGGTTGGCCCGTGAGCCTGCCGGAGACAATGGCATCCTCGACTCGGGTCATGTGCCACAGCATCCAGGCGATGGAGTTGGCCTGGTCGGTGGGCCGCTTCGCCAGCTCGTCCTGGGTCAGCCCGTCGGTGGCTTTGAGGACCACGCCCCAGGAATCGTCCAGGGCGTTGGTGTAGACCTGCGTCGCTTCCACGGCGTCGCTCCCTTCACTGGCTCTTCGGTGGTGGCGGTATCACCCGCCCCTGATAGCCCTGATAGTACCCTTTCAGATACGAGACCTGCCCGGCGTGCTGGTTCAGCTCGCACAGCACGTGGCCGAATATCTCTCCGATAGTCATCGTTCGCCCGAAGAAGGTGTCGATCGCTTTGTCGAACTGCTCCGGCTGGACGCTGTTTACATAATCGCTGGTCGCCTGGCGGGCCGCCCTGGAGTAGTCCTTGATCTGCTGAACGGTCGGCGTCTTGAACTTGTCCACGTCCTCCGGCGTCATCCCTCCGCCGGCGTAGTTGGGGTCGGCGGGCATGCCGAGCTTGGCGGCCCACTCGCTCTCCCAGAGCTGGGGTTTCTCCTGAAGCACCATCTGGAACCAGCGGTCCTCCACCCGGGCCATGTGCCACGCGATCCAGCCGATGGAGTTGCTGTGGCCGTTGGGCCGCCGGGCTATCTCCTCATCCGTCAGGCCGTCGAGGGCCTGGTCCACGGTCCACCAGACCCGTTCGAAAGTGAATCGAATGATGTCGGTCAGATCCATATCTGTCTCCCCTCGTCGGTGTCAGGGTCATGCTGCGACTTGCAAGTCTCGCGTCTGGAACGACAACACCGTATCCGAGTTGCCCACGGCTAGCTGGGGGCCAGCGGTCCCATGTACTCGGGCCGTTGGAGTCCTCGCTGGAGGCCGCGAAGGTAGGCGATCTGGCCGCTGTGCTGGTTGAGCTCCCACAGCACCTGGGCGCAGACGTCGCGGACGCTCATCGTGCCGCCCCACGGCGCGCGCACCTCGATCGTGTCGTTCTCGGGGTCCCATCCGTCGACGAAGGCCAGCGTACCGCCGCGGACGGCCCGCCAGTATTCCAGCATGAGCTCTCGGCCGGGCGTGGCGAACGCCTCGATCTGCTCCAACGTGTAGTTGAATCCCATGTCCCGCATCTCTTCCGGCATCCCGAACCGCTTGGCCCAACCAGCGGAGACCCAGAGATGGGGCTGCCGTTGAATCGAACGCTGGAACCAACCGTCCTCCACCCTGGCGATGTGCCACCACAGGAAGCCGATGGAGTTGGCGTGGGGCGCGGGCCGGAAGGCCAGCTCCTCGGCGGTCAGGTCCTGGACGTTCTCCAACAGGTCCTTCCCCTGGAGCTCGAACGACGTGCGAACGTATTCCTTGAGCGACATGACGACTCCTTAGCGCGCCGTCCCGGCGACCGCCGACGCCACGCGACAGATCACGCCGCCGCCCAGGACGAACTCGCCCTGGTAGAAGACGGCGGCCTGGCCCGGCGTCAGCGCTCGTTGAGGCTCGGCGAACTCCACCCTCGCGCCGTCGCCTTCGGGATACAGGACGGCGGGCGCCTCGGCCGACTTGTAGCGATACTTGACCGAGACCTCCGCCGGGCCGGCCGGCTCGCGGCCCGAGACGAACTTTACGCTCTCGACCCATAGCGTATCGCTGTAGATCTGGTCGTGGCCGCCCACGACCACCGTGGCGGAATCGGCGTCGATAGCCACGACGTAGCGTGGCGTGGAGCTCGTGATGCCCAAGTTGCTCCGCTGGCCGATGGTGAAGAACTCGATGCCCTGATGCTCCCCCAGGGCGTTGCCGTCGACGTCGACGATGCGACCGGGGGCCGGTTCGATGCGGCTGGCGATGAACTCGCGGTAGTTGCCGTTGGGCACGAAGCAGATGTCCTGGCTGTCGGGCTTGTCCGCCAGAGCGAGTCCGGCCTCCCGGGCGAGGGCGCGGATCTGGGGCTTGGTGTAGCCGCCGATGGGGAATATCAGCCGCGATAGCTCCGGCTGACCAAGGCCGTAGAGGACGTAGCTCTGGTCTTTCGAAGGGTCGATGGCCTTGCGTAACCGGTAGCCCGTCTCGCGCGGGCCGGGTTCGTCGATGCGAGCGTAGTGCCCCGTGGCCAGGTATCGAGCGCCGATGCTGACCGCTCGCTCCAAAAGGGGGCTGAACTTGACGCGATCGTTGCAGGCGATGCAGGGATGGGGCGTGCGGCCCTTGCGGTACTCGGCGACGAAGTAGTCGATGACGCCGGCCTTGAACTCGCGCTCGAAGTTCACCACGTAATGGGATATGCCCATGACCTCGGCGGCCTCCTGGGCGTCGCCGACGTCTTCGACGGAGCAGCACTGCTTGTTGTAGCGCGGGGCGTCGGGGTCGTGGGGCGTCCACAGGCGCATGGTAATGCCGGTGACGTCGTACCCAGCCTCTTTGAGCAGCAACGCGGCCACCGACGAATCGACACCGCCGCTCATGGCCACGACGACCTTGCCTCGGTCCATTCCGCGCGCCCTCCGAAGTGAGCATACCATTGGAGCGAGCTCCGGTTCAACGACGCTACGCCTTCTTGACCCTCCCTCGCGTTCGGGGCCCAATCAGCCTACAATGGGCGCAACGAATCTGTAGGCGACTAACCCCTGTAGGCGACAAATAGTGGAACCCCTGGAAGTAGCCAGAGCGGCCATCGAGGCCGCCACCGACAAGCAGGCCTCGGATATCCTGCTGATGGACCTCCGAGGCCTCGCCAGCTTTGCCGACTACTTCGTGGTGTGCAGCGCCGACTCCACCCGGCAGATCGCCACCATCGCCAACGACCTGGAGCGGAGCCTCCGTTCGGGCGGCGTGCGTATGCACCACCGGGAAGGCATCGACTCATCCGGCTGGGTGCTCCTGGACTTCGGCGACGTCATCGTGCACATCTTCAGCCCCGACCAGCGGGCGTTCTACGACCTGGAATCGGCCTGGGAAAAGGCCCCGCAGCTGGTCCGGGTGCAGTAGAGGTCCATCGCCCCAGGGGCGCGTTCTCCTCCCGACCTCCGCCCGTTGTTCTCCTGCCGATGGAACAAACGCCGGTGCCGCGCCGTCTATCCAGAGCAACCTACACCAGGAGGAATCCAATGCGGAAGCTCTCGTCGATCGTCGCGGTCTTAGTAGTCATGGCGCTCGTGGTCGCTGCCTGTGGCGGCGGAAGCGGATCGGATGGGGCTTCCGGACCGTCCGGTGAAGCCGGCCCAGCGTTCGAAGATTCCGGCGTTGCGTCTGCTCCCACGCCCGCGCCGGCAGCCACGAGGGCTCCTAGGGCCGCGCAGGCCATCGCGTCCTTCGCGACGTCGGCGGACACCGGCGCCTTCCAGCTGGCGCAGGTGGAGAGGCGAGTGGTCTCGACCTCCAACCTGTCCCTGGAGGTCACCGACGTGGAGAGCGCCATCGTCCAGGTGCGGGGCATCGCCGAGGGGCTGGGCGGTTTCGTGCAGCAGCTCTCTTCCTCGGGCGGACCCGAAAATCAACGGGCGAGCGTGACGATCCGCGTGCCGCAGCCGGACTTCTTTACCGCCCTGGAGCTCATCGAGGCCCTGGGCGAGGTCCAGAGCCGCAACGTCGGCTCCGAGGATGTATCCGAGCAGTTCATCGATCTGGAGGCGCGGCTCAAGAGCGTGCAGCGAGAGGAGGAGAGCCTTCTGAGTCTCCTGCAGCGCGCCGTCTCGGTGAGCGAGGTGCTGACCATCGAACGAGAGCTGACCAGGGTGCGATCGGACATCGAGCGATTCCAGGGCCAGCTCAACTTCCTCGAGCGCCGGGTCGCCATGGCCACCATCACGGTCACGCTGGCGCCGCCGGAGGACTTCGCCGGCCGGCCGCCCTCGGCCACGCTGGCGCTGCAGGTCGACGACGTGGGCGACGCCGTCGCCGCTATCAAGTCGCTGGCGGCAGCGCTCGCCGGCGAAATCGACAGTGTGATTCTGTCGGTGCGCGGCGAGCGATCGACGGCGGAGCTCCGTATCCAAGTCTTCCGTCCCGACTTCGATCAAGCCGTGGCAACGATCGAGGGGCTGGGCGAGCTTCAGCGGAAAGAGATCAACGAGGGCCAGTCGGCGTCGGGCGGCGTCGAGCGGGGCAGAAAGCCGGATGCTCCGATCCACGTCAGTCTTGCCGGCGTCGAGGACTCGGGTTCCGACAACACGCTGGCGATCGTCCTGGCCTCGGTCTTGTCTCCCCTGTTCGTCGTGGCGATAGGCTTTGCCGGGTGGTTGATCTGGTGGAGGCGGCGCCGGCGTGCTTAGGCTTCCCTTACTCGACGAACCATCCCTCGGCGTCCCGCGTCCAGTCCAGAAGCTCCTCGGGTTTGAAGAACAGCGCCACCTCCCGCTGGGCCGTCTCGGGCCCGTCGGAGCCGTGGACCAGGTTCCGCCCGATCTCCAGGGCCAGGTCGCCCCGAATGGTGCCCGGCGCGGCCTCGGCCGGGTCGGTCGCTCCCATGGACTTGCGCACGATCTCTATCGCGCGGGGACCTTCGAGGACGATCGCAACGACGGGGGCCGACGTGATGAAGGCGACGAGTCCCTGGAAGAACGGTTTGCCCTCGTGCTCGGCGTAGTGCCGCCGCGCCAGGTCTTCGTCGATCTGGATGAGCTTCATGCCGGCGATCCGCAGGCCCCTCCGCTCCAGGCGAGCGATAATCGTGCCCGCCAGGCCGCGCTGGAAGGCGTCGGGTTTCACCAGGACCAGGGTTCGTTGAGACTCGGTCATCGGATGACCTCCATAATCATGATCCGCGGCGGGTCTGTCTTGGCCCGGCGGCGGCAGGACGGGGTTTCGTGATCGATGGCGCGCGAAGATAGACGGGCTGGAGCGTCGCCGGATCGTCCGAATCGCCGCACGCCAGCCTCCGCCAGCCCAGCTCGGCCAGCCGCCCCGGCTGCCGGACCAGCTCCTCCCGCGGCGGGATGACGGCCAGGTCGCCCAGGCGCTCCACGATGGCCTGCTGGACGGTCGGCAGGTGCTCTCCACACAGCAGCGCCGGCGCCCTGATCGAATCGCACAGGAGTTCGACGCTCGTGACGTACGGCGGCTCCAC
>JACZVV010000079.1 GCA_022572465.1 Chloroflexota bacterium | reverse complement strand
GTTTGCCTCTTTCTTGACGTTGATGACGGGGACCGGTACCGGGTTGCCCGTCTTGAAGGGCGAGTTGTGGACCTGGGTGATTTCGATGCTGCCGTAGCCGCCGCCAGCGGCGAAGGCCGCCTTGGGAACGCTCCACTCATACACCAGCTCGTAGATCCAGCTGTCGCTCGGGGTGGTGCCGGCATCGTAGGTGTTGGTGGGGGTACGCACCGGGCTGTCGACCAAATTGAAATCGAACGGGACCTGGTTGTTGTTCCAGTTCCAGAACAGCGACGAGCTTGAATGCACGTCTGCCGAGTCCGGATCGACGGTGAACGCTCCGTCAGGGCCGTCTACGCCCGCGTGGGTAATCTCAGTTACGGACCTGCCCTTGTCGTCTGGCCCTGCCTCCGCGTAATCGATGAAGAAGTCGTAGATCAGGGTGCCGTCGGCGTCAAAGAGCTGCACCTCGATATGCTCGCTCTTGATTCGGTCCGCAATTTCGTGGCCCTTACCTCTGTTTTCCGAGCCGATGGCGGCGTCGCCATAGGTGTTGTCGTTGATGAAGACGCTCTGATCGAAGGCGAAGTAGAGGGTGTCGTCATGCTCCGCCGTGTAGAGCGACCCGGCGAAAAACCCGGCCGTCTGGTCCTGCGTATACGTTATCCCCTGGACAACGTATGCCGCCTCGACCACGCCGGTGACCGGGTCCCTGACAAAGCCGTCAATGACTTGGGGGGATGCCCGTACCAAGTGGGTGGTCAGCCGATACCGACTGGCCGGATACGGCCATGGTTGCGATCAGCACCAGGATCACCACCATGGCGACCCGGAGCGATCGTACTCCTAGCTGTGTCAAAGTCTTTGTCCTTATGTCTCTACCCCTGAGGGTGCGGTTACGCCGGTTTACAAATTTTCAGCAATCCTATTGCGTGACCAGGTGTTTACTGGTTGCATTTCCTTTCCCGACCTATCCGAGTGTTAACTGTTCGCGCAGACGGTGCCTGGTCGAAAGCCCGCACACGGCCCCGATTGCGCAACAGACGCCGCCGAGAGTAGCAGATTCGTAGAATTACGTAGATAGCTCAAACGGGTGAGTTGTCGCAACGGGGTGGCATCACCCGAACGGGTGAGATCGGGGCCAGAGACTACCAACGATGAGCATTGAGCTGCGCGTCTACGTCTACGCCGCGCCCCTTGCCCCTTGGTACGGCGTTCGATTTATCAGGCTCGCGGCAGGGGCGCCTCGGCCGACCCCGACGTGTCCCGCTTCGCGATGCCCGGGCCGGAATCGGGGCCGCCGGGCGTGGAACGCCAGCCGTGCTCCGATCTTGATGAGCTTGACTCGCACGCGGCGTAGCGACGAGTTCTTGATGGCCTCCGCGACTCACCCGGCGCCCCTGTCGAAGGCGGAGGCCCCTTAACCAGGGGGCCTCCGGTCTGTCGCCGTACCGCGCCTCAACCCGATGTAAGCCTCGAGGCGGGTCCCTACTCGGTGGCGTTGCGCCAGGGGAGGCCTTCGGTGCGCCGGAGAAACTCGGCTTGGAGCGCCGCGTTGGAGAGCAAGATGTTCGGGGTGCTTAGGGTGATGGGACCGCCGTTCCGGTCGGTCACGACGCCGCCGGCCTCATGGGCCAACACAATTCCGGCTGCGATATCCCAAGGGGACAGGTGGTGATGAAAGTAGAGATCGAGGCGCCCCGACGCTGCGTAGGCAAGGCCCAAGGCCGCCGAGCCCATGATGCGGATCGCCTGCATGCCCGGCCACAGCCGGTCCAGCAGCTGGAGCGCGTAGGTGGCCATGGCGTCGCTGTATCCCATGTCGGTGCCGATGACCGCGGCGTCGAAATCGAGGCCGTGCGAGACGCGAATGGGCTCGTCGTTGAGGAACGCGCCGCTCCCGCGCTCAGCGGTAAACAGCTCCCGGCGATTGGGGTCGTAGGTCACGCCCAGCACCACCTCGTCTCCCCTTGCCAGCGCCAGCGTCACCGCGAAGAGGGGCACGCCGATGGAGAAGTTTCGCGTTCCGTCCAACGGGTCCACGATCCACGTGTACTCGGCGTTGGATTCCCCGCCGGCGCCCGACTCCTCGGCCAGGATGCCGAAATCGGGGTACGCGTGCCGGAGCCGGCTGAGAAGAAACTCTTCGACCTCGTAGTCCACGTTGGTGACGATGTCGGCCCGGCCCTTCCGCTCGATCTTGAGATCTTTGTCGAACCAGTCCAGCAGGATCTGCCCGGCATCCAGGACCAGGGGTCGAACGACCTCCATGGGCGTTTTACCGTCGCTAGAGAGAGGGATAGTGTTCATGGTCGATGAGGCTCGGGTCTGCGCCGGGTTCGCAGGCAACGGCTTCGCAGTCTAGCATAGCGGCGATTCCCATCGCAACGGCATGTACTCGTCCGCCAGGGCCTTTCAGTGTTCCATCCACGAGCAAGCGCAGTTCTGCCCACCCACCCGCCCTGATGTGATTCTTCAGGGCATACCTCCCGACTCTGGTCGAGATCCGAGGACTCGCGACTCCTGTCGGAGACTCTCGACAGATCGGAGCCTGTAACCCCGGTCCCGATGCGCCGGGACACCTTCCCTCGATGCTTGCTCAAGCAAACCAATAACGAAAAGGCCCTGACTCGTCCTCTCCATGTGAGACGGCTCGGCCGCGAGCCCGGCCCGCACGACGTCCTCCGTCCCTCGTTTCTTGTTTCGCGTTCCCTGTCCCTGCTACAATTCTCTCTGAAGAGGAGCGGACGTCAATCGATGTTGTCCACGGCGATCCCGAGAGGCCCGATCCATGGCACAGCCCAAACGCAAACCGAGGACAAACGCTTACGACCACGGCGCCATCGAGGCCAAGTGGCAGCGGCGGTGGGCCCAGGATGAGCTCTACCAGGTCGCTGACGACGATCCACGCCCCAAGTGGTATGAGCTGGTCATGTACCCGTATCCCTCGGGCGACCTGCACATCGGCCACTGGTACAACTACGCCCCCTACGACACCCACGTCCGGTTCATGCGCATGCGGGGCTACAACGTGCTGGCGCCCATGGGCTTCGACTCCTTTGGCCTGCCCGCCGAGAACGCCGCCATTCAGCACGGCGTTCACCCGTACGAGTGGACGATGGCAAACATCGAGCGCATGCGGGAGCAGTTCAAGAGCATCGGGCCCGTGTTCGATTGGCGGCGCGAGATCGTCACCAGCGACCCCGAGTACTATCGCTGGAACCAGTGGTTCTTTCTCCAGTTCCTGAAAAACGACCTCGCGTACCGGGCCAAAGCTCCCGTCAACTGGTGCCCGTCGTGCCAGACGGTGCTGGCCAACGAGCAGGTGATAGCCGGGCGCTGCGAGCGGTGCGAGACGCTGGTCGAGCGGCGCGATCTGGAGCAGTGGTTCTTCCGCATCACCAGGTACGCCGACGAGCTGCTCGATTTCAGCGGCCTGATCGATTGGCCCGAGAAGATCAAGACGATGCAGCGCAACTGGGTGGGCCGCAGCGAGGGCGTGGAGCTCGTCTTCGATATCGCTCACTATGGCCTGGACGAGAAGGAGATCCGGGTCTTCACCACCCGGCCCGACACCGTTCACGGCGTCACGTTCATGGTGCTGGCGCCGGAGCACCCGCTGGTGGAGCGGCTCACCGCGTCCGACCGCAAGGCCGGCGTGGAGGCCTACGTGCGCCAGGCCCGCCAGGCGTCGGAGATCGAGCGCCTATCAGCCGATCGCGAGAAGTCGGGCGTGCCCATCGGCGCTCACTGCGTCAATCCGTTCAACGGCGAGGAGGTCCCGATCTTCGTCGCCGACTACGTGCTGATGGGCTACGGCACCGGCGCGGTGATGGCCGTGCCGGCCCACGACGAGCGCGATTTCGGCTTCGCCCGGCGCCTCGGCCTCCCGGTCCGGGTCGTCGTGACGCCGCCCGATTGGGACGGCGGCGACCTTGCCGAGGCTTACACCGGATACGGGACGATGGTCAACTCGGGCGTCCTCGACGGCACGCCCGGCGACCGGGCGTTCGACGCCGTGGCCGACTACGCCGAGGGCCAGGGCATCGGCAAGCGGGTCGTCTCCTATCGCATGCGCGACTGGCTTATCTCGCGCCAGCGCTACTGGGGCACGCCCATCCCCATCGTCTACTGCGACGAGTGCGGCGTCGTCCCCGTGCCGGAGGACCAGCTGCCGGTGCTGCTTCCCCAGGACGCCGAGTTCAAGCCCACCGGCGAGTCGCCGCTGGCCAGCCACCAGGGGTTCGTCCACACCGACTGTCCCCAGTGCGGAGGTCACGCCCGTCGCGAGACCGACACCATGGATACCTTCGTCGACTCGTCGTGGTACTACCTCCGGTTCGTCAGCCCCCACGAGAAAGACGCCCCGTTCGACCCGGCGCTGGCCGCCGCGTGGTGTCCCGTGGACCAGTACACCGGGGGCGCCGAGCACGCCGTCATGCATCTGCTGTACTGCCGCTTCTTCACCAAGGCCCTGCGAGACCTGGGGATCGTGGCCTTCGACGAGCCGTTCCTGCGCCTGTTCAACCAGGGCGTGATCCTGGGCGAGGACCACGACAAGATGAGCAAGAGCCGGGGGAACGTGGTCAACCCCGACAACGTCGTCAAGAGGCTGGGCAGCGACGCCGTGCGGACCTTTCTGATGTTCATCGGGCCGTGGGACCAGGGCGGGAGCTGGAGCGACGGCGGCGTCCAGGGCATGTCCCGATGGCTCAACCGCGTGTGGGCCATCGGCATTCGCGATCCGTCGGCTCTGGACGGCGCCCGGCAGGCCGTCGAGGAGCTGCAACGAGTGACGCACAAGACGATCCGCCGGGTGACGACGGACCTGGAGCGGTTCCAGTTCAACACCAACGTCTCGGCCCTGATGGAGTTCACCAACCACCTGAACCGCGTGTGGGACGCGCGGTCGGTGGACGCCGCCGCCTGGAGGTCCGCCGTGAAGACGCTGCTGGCGCTGCTGGCGCCCACGGCGCCCCACCTGGTCGAGGAGCTCTGGGAGCGGGCAGGCTACCCCTACAGCGTGCATCAGCAGCCGTGGCCCGTGTGGGACGACGACCTGGCCCGCGACCCCGAGATCACCCTGGTAATCCAGGTGAATGGCAAGCTACGGGACAAGCTGATCGTCTCCGCCGACATCGCCGAGGAAGAGGCCAAGGAGCTGGCGCTGAAGAGCGAGCGGGTGCTGTCACAGGTCGCCGGCAAGCAGGTGCGGCGGGTGGTCTACGTCCCCGGCAAGCTGGTCAACGTCGTCGTGGGGTAGGGGTTCAGGCGGGCCGAATGATAGCCCCGTCTTATTTAACGATTGCTGTGGGGAGGCGACGTAGAGATTTCTATACACCTCCCTGAGCTTGCTCTCTGCGAAGTGTGATTTCTGCACAACGAGAGACTACAGCAGTTCGCAAGAATGAGCCTAGCTCATCACTTTTCCGATATCGAGGCGCGTGCATGCTAATCACACGATCGGTTTTGAGGAAGTCATATAATGCGCGCTTTGCCGAACTTTTTTCACCCGGATCGAAAACTCCAAACCCCATGCCTCCGAGATTCTTCATTAGCGAAAAACATGGTACGTCTGTCACTCCATCACCAACGTAGATCATATTTTCAAAAGGAACTCGCCGTTTTTCGATTGGTATACTACGGTTCACCGAATAGGGATTTCGTGAGGCCTCTTCAGGTGTTATTCCTTTGTTGATCTCGAAAAGATATCGGGTCTTTTCAGTAAAACTAATGCTTCTCTGTATGTACTTCAACGGCCCCGAATCGACATCGCTGGCGAGCTTGCATCCGTATACCGCTGTAAAGTGATCCTTAGCGACCTTGGTGCCTTCTATGATCGGCTGCAGTCCGCCAGAAATAATGTAGAGTTCAATTTGTATTTCTGGAAAATTCGCCACTTCCTTCTTCAAGTCTCTGAACAGGGCAGGCAATCCAGGGTAAAGAAACTGGTCGAGCGTGGCGCCGAAATCTCGCAAATCCTGTTGTGTGAGGTTGCCCAGAGGCTTACTACCACCGATGTTGTTCAGTAAAAGCGTCAAGTAGGCTAACGTATTATCAAATCCGGAGGTCACAAATTGCTTCACGTCGTTGTTCCAAAATGCCTGAGGATCAATCCCATGTTCCTCCAGCAACTTGGTGGTTGAATCTGGGACCAGGGTGTCATCAAAATCGAAGATGAGCGCAATTACATCGGCCATCGCAGGCCTCCCCAGTCCTCAAAGCGCGCTCGGATCACATCGCTTAGCCGCCTCGGGGCGATTTCCTGCGAATCTGGCTGGTTGCACCAGCGGTTCGACCAGCCAGGTAGCTGAGGCGCTTCGTAACGGCATTCCATTGCTGGGGAGATAGACTTCGGTGAGATTCGCTCGGAGCGGATCGCGCACTCCGAGTGCTTGAGGTCTTTGAGGCCGATCGTCTTACTGATGCCATGGGAGTTATCCTCCGGTCGTGTGGCCGCTGATCCAAGGAAACATACGCAAACAGTCGTTCGCCGTCAAGCGCGACATGTTCAGAATGATCAGTCAGAAAGCCGCCCTCTGTGGTGGCACTCGTTGCCAGGTTGGTCTTGTTGCATTTCACCTCCAATAGATTGATTTTGTAGTCTTCAGGCGCACATCATGTAGTAGGTGGCGCAGTTTGTCAAGTAACCAATGGCAATTCCCCGCTGTGTCGACACTTGGCAATCAACCCAGTCTCCCGCGCCAACGTGTACAGCGAACCTTTGCCCAGACGGGCCGCAGCCACTTCGAGTTGCCTCTTGGGGACAACCGCAGCTCTGGGCACGGAACCGGGGGCCTGCCCGGAGCGGTGTGTCCCAGCCTTTTACCCTTGCCAAGGTTTGGAGATGGAGTGGGTCTTTAGCGGCCGAAGGGCGCAGCGGAATCAGGGTTCGCTAGGCGATCCATCACCCTTCTCCGTTTCCATCGGCTTCCCCGCGTAGGCCGTCAGCTTCTCGGCGCGGTCGGGCGGCAGGCCGCCCGTCTCGAAGTAGAAGTGGAGCGGCTCCTGGCGCAACGTCGTCTTGATCCCGGCGGACGCTAGGCGCACGCGGGTGCTGGATAGACCGTCACGAGCCGTGGCATTTCCGCAACGTGGTCGTGGGGTAGGTGGTCGCAGCTACTCCTCCGCGCCGAACATCTGCCGCTTGCGAATGGCCAGGTAGTGCTGCGAGATGAAGTTCAGCGGTTTCTTGGCCGCGTGCAGCTTCTCGTGCAGCAGCAGAAAGACCTCTCGCAGGTCGAACGCCTGGGCCGCCGGGTGCTCGCCCGCCAGACGATAGAACCGCCGGCCCTCGGTCTCGTACTCGTCCAGGCCTCGCCGGACCCGCGTTCCGAAATACCGCCGAGGCTCGCCGGATGACGGGTAGCGATAGTCCATGGGCGCGTGCTCGGGATAGACGCCGAGGGTGAACAGGCAGACGTCGGCGATGCGCTTGTAGTAGGCCAGCCGCTGCTCCTCGCCGGCCGTCTGGCACAGGCGCATGAGACTGTCGATGTCCGTGTCGTTGTACCGCACCTTGCGCCAGAGCCCGGGACGGACTCGGACCGGCACGACGTAGCTCTCCACCTTGGTGAACGAGGCCAGCATATCCGCCAGGTAATCGATGGCGCCGGGACGCTTCAATAAGTCGAGGACTTCGGGCGTGTCGAAGACCACGACGGTCTGGGAGCCGGTGCGCTCCAGCGTATAGGTCGCGTGCTCCAGCTCCCGGTGGGCCTTGCGGAGCAGCACCTCGAAGTACAGGGCTGGCGAGATGCGGACGAAGGCCTCGTCGTCGGCCATGACCCGCTGGAAGACGCGATCGTCGGCGATGAGAGCGGTCCGAAAGGCCTCGTCCTCGCGAAACGCCGCCTTCAGCTTCTCCCGCTTGCCGGCCTCCGGCGCGGCGGCGTCGATCACGAAGTCGACGTCGGCTTCGGAATAACGCGCGGTGCGGGGCCTGATACGTTCCATGAGGTTATTTTATACCCCATGAACATTGAGGCAGGCCCCCACCGCGATTCCTTGACGATGCGATGGAGAGTAGATACCATCTCGGCAACTGCTGGCCATGGAGGCGATGATGGCCCAGATGCAGCAGGGGCCTCCAACGGAACCGTAGGCGGCTTCCAGCGACGGCACGGCGGAGTGACCGTCTCGAGATGAGGTAGCGCACATGCCGGTAACCGGCTTCGACCACGTCTCCTATCCCACCGACGACTCCGAGCGTTTCCTCGAGTTCTACAAACGCCTGGGGTTCAAAGTCCTGGGCGAGGAGCGGTGGCGTAGCGGGAAGAGCCCCATCTTCTCCATCCAGATCGGCGACGCCAGCATGATCAACGTCCACCCCGGAGGTTTCAGGCCGCCGGCGCACCTGCGAGGCCGGGGCGCTCGCCCGGGATGCGCCGACTTCTGCTTCGTATGGGACGGCACCGTCGAGGACGTGCTGGCGATGCTCGACCGGGCCGGCGTGCAGCCCGTCGAGGGGCCGGTGCCCCGCCGCGGCGGTCGTGGCGCGGGCGCGGTTCCTTCCCAGAGCGTCTACATCCAGGACCCCGACGGCAACCTCCTCGAGTTCATGGTCTACGACAGCCAGTAATCGCGCCTCCGATTTTTTCCTTTTTGCACAACCTCTTTGTGCCCTTGGTGGCTTCGTGGTTTACATTCGTCCGCCCGGCGTGCACCGGCCCACACCCTATGCTATAGTCCCCCCGAACCGAGGACGAAGGGGGGAGCGGTGCCTTTCGAGGCGATTGCTTACGAGAGACAAGACGGCGTCGGCCTGCTGACGCTGCGCCGCCCGGAGAAGCTCAACACCTTCAATGCCGCCATGCGCCGGGAGGTCCGCGAGGTCTTCGTATCCGTGAACGACGACATCGAGGTCCGGTGCCTGGTGATCACCGGCGCTGGAGACCGGGCGTTCTGCGCCGGGGCCGATCAGACCGAACGCAGCGACGGCGGGGCGATTCCCTTGGACGAGGTGCGCCGGCACAACCTGGACCCCAACAGCTCCACCGCCAAGTACATCCAGGAGATCGAGAAGCCGATCGTCGCGGCGGTCAACGGCGTCGCCGCCGGGGGAGGCCTGGCGATGGTCCTGGGCAGCGACGTGGCCATCGCGTCGGACCGCGCCCGGTTCCGCGTGGCCCACCGTGATCTCGGCATGGCCGCCATGGACGCTCTGGGCTGGCTGCTCCCCCGCGCCGTGGGCAAGCAACGCGCTTTCGAGATGTATGCCACCAACCGCATCGTCGAGGCCGAGGAGGCGGAGCGCGTCGGCCTGGTGCTCAAGGTCGTGCCCCACGCCGAGCTGATGACCGAGACGATGGACCTGGCACGGACGCTGGCCGACGGCCCGCCGATCGGCCTGAAGATGACCAAGCGCGCCATCCTCCGCGGCTCGACCCATTCGCTGGAGGAGTACCTGGAGTTCGAGCGCCTCGCCTATCAGAACTGCTACTTCTCCGAGGACTCCAAGGAGGCGCGGAAGGCGTTCCTGGAGAAGCGCCCGCCGAAATTCCAGGGGCGCTAGCTTCAAAAGGCTGGACCCTCGCGCCTGCGTGACGCACGCTTGACGGCTCGGCCGGGAGGCGGACTCTTGTCCTTGAAGACGATCGCCATCATGAGCCCTGGCGACATGGGCCATGCCGTCGGCCGGTCCCTGGGCGAGCATGGCTACGACGTGATCGGCTGCCTGCGAGGCCGGAGCGAGCGGACGAGAGCGCTGGCGAAGAAAGGCAACGTCAGAGAGATCGCAACGCTGGAGGAGATGGTCCTTCAGGCCGACCTCGTGATGTCGATTCTCGTGCCCGCGGAGGCGGTGGACGCCGCGCGAAAGGTCGCCGACGCGATCCGCGCCACGGGGTCCCCCATCGCGTACGTGGACTGCAACGCGGTCTCGCCGCAGACGACGGCAACGATCGACGGCATCATCACCGGCGCCGGTGGAGCGTACATCGATGGCGGCATCATCGGCGGCCCGCCCGGGCGTGGCCCGGCGCCTCGGTTCTACCTGTCCGGTCCCCACTCGCACGTCATGGCCGAGCTCGACGGCAAAGGCATCGCGATCCGAGACATCGGCGGCCCCGTGGGACGCGCGTCGGGGATCAAGATGTGCTACGCCGCCCTCTCGAAAGGGACCAGCACCCTGCACGTCGCGGTGCTGACGGCGGCGGAGGCTTTGGGACTGTCGCAAGAGCTCGAGGCTGAGCTCAGGAGTAGCCGGCCCGGCGTGGTCGACCAGATGGGCGCCATTCCACGCCTGCCGGCCAACGCACACCGCTGGATCGGCGAGATGGAGGAGATCGCGGCCACGTTCGATGCGGTCGGCGTCACGCCTCACTTCCACCTGGGCGCGGCGGAGATGTACCGCCTGCTGAGCCGGACCCCGTTCGCCGAGGAGGCGCCCGAGGAGATGGACCAGAGCCGGACCGTCGACGAGACGATCCAGGCCGTCGCCCGCCTCTTGTCGTCGCGGGTGGAAGACGCCACCGAGCCCGGCGGCGATCGTTCGTAAACGACGGGCCGATGGCGGCCTACTGTGGTCCGCCACGGACCCATGAGCTCGAGCCGAGGCCGTGCGCAGAGAGGAGACGCCAATGCCGGGGAGGGTGCCGACCGCGGAAGAGGTCGAAGGCTACTTCGAGACGTGCAACAACTGGGGGCGTTGGGGGCCAGCCGACGAGGCCGGCACCCTCAACCACGTCACGCCGGAAAACAGGAAAGCGGCGGCGGCGTTGGTCACCGAGGGGGTGAGCGTCACCTGCGCCCGCCAGATCACCAACGAAGAGTCGCCCGACGTTCGCGACCGGCCGTTGCACTACATGGTCTCCACCGGCGAGCGCTACGTCGCCGACGCGCCCAAGAGCAACGAGCTGCAGTTCGCGCGGGAGTTTTTTGGCCTGGTCTTCCACGGGTTTCATATCACCCACGTCGATAGCCTGGCGCACGTCTTCTGGGAAGGAAAGATGTACAACGGGTTTCCCGCCACGGAGGTGACCGCCTTCGAGGGCGCGAAGCGAGGATCGGTGGACGTGGCGGCCAACGGCATCACCACGCGAGGCGTCCTGCTGGACATCCCGAGATTGAAGCAGGTCGACTGGCTGGAGCCGGGCGCCGCCGTGTTCCCCGAGGAGCTGGAAGAGGCCGAGGCGGCGTGCGGCGTCCGCGTGGGCAAAGGCGACGTTCTCTTCGTTCGCACCGGTTGGCTGCGAAGCCGGAACGAGATAGGGGCCGTGAGCTACACCGAGCCCCATCCCGGGCTGCAAGCGGCCTGCATTCCCTGGATCAACGATCGGGAGATCGCGATGCTGGGCTCGGACACCATCAACGACGTGTCGCCTTCGGGCTATCCGTTGCCGGTGCCGATTCACCAGGTGGCGATTCCGCGCATGGGGCTGTGGCTCATCGACAACGCGAACCTGGAGGAGCTGGCGGCCGCATGCGAGACGTACCGCCGGTGGGAGTTCATGCTCAGCATCGCCCCGTTGCGCCTGGCGAGGGGGACCGGCTCGCCGGTGAACCCCATTGCAACGTTTTGACCTAAGACGTTAGCGCGGCCCCGTGCACAATCCGCGGTCTCGCCCCGTTCGAGGCTACACCATGAGCAGGCCGCCGTTGACATGAATGCTCTGGCCGGTGATGTAGGCGGCGGCGGCGGAGGCCAGAAAGGTGCAGATGTGGCCCACCTCCTCCGACCTGCCCAGCCGGCGGGCCGGGATCCGGTTGAGAAACGCCTCCCCTGGAGGCCAGTTAGGGTAGTTCTTCGGGTCGCGGGTGGTGTCGAAGGCCCCGGGCACCACCGCGTTCACGGTGACGCCCTTGGGGCCGCACTCCAGGGCCAGCGCCTTGGTGAAGCCGATGATGCCGGCTTTGCAAGCGACGTTGTGGGCACGATTCGCCGCGCCCTGAACGCCGTCGATTCCCGATATGTTGATGATGCGGCCGAAGCCCCGCTCCATCATCGCGGGCAGCGCCGCCCGAGCGCCGTAAAATGCGCTGGACAGGTTGGTCCGGATGACGTTGTCCCAGTCCTCGGGCTCGATGGAGAGAAAGGGCTGGTGGGGGCGGATGGCGGCGTTGTTCACCAGGATGTCCACCGGGCCGAAGCGCCGCGACGCCTCGTCTACCATCGCCGCGACGGCCGCGACGTCGCCGACGTCCGCCAGGTGGGCGACGGCCTGGCCTCCCGAGGCCTCGATCTCTCGAACCACCGCCTCGGCCTCCTCCCGGTTGGTCCTGGCGTTGACCACCACCGCGGCGCCGGCCTCGGCCAGTGACAACGCGATGGACCTGCCCAGGTTGCGTCCGGCGCCGGTCACCAACGCCGTCTTGCCGTCGAGACGAATCTCCATTGCCGCGCCTCCGTCCTTTTCAGACATCCTGTCCCGATCTCGGGACGCTCCTATCCAGCGGTGAGGGCGGCTAGAAACTCCTCGGCCGTCATCGTGCCGTAAGGCGCCAGGACCTGATCGAGCAACAGCCGGTGCACCTCTTCGTTGGGGTCGGCGCAACAGTCGGTAATGATCGCCAGACGATAGTCGAGGTCGGTCGCCCAGCAGGAGGTGAACAGGATCGCGCCGCTGGTGCGGACGCCCATCAAGGCCAGCGTCCGGCGGCCCTGGGCCCTCAGCAGGAGGTCCAGGTCAGTGCCCTGGAAAGCGCCCGCGCGGCGTTTCCTCAGCAGGATGTCGGTGGGCGCGGGATGCAGGTCGGGATGGGGCGCGATGCCGGGGCTGTCCTCCCTGGAGCGGCCGGCCCGCTTGAGCCCCTGGAACATGCTCTCCTCGCCGACCTCGGGATAGCCCTCCCGGAATCCCACGACGCCGTGGATGACCGGAATCGAGGCCCGGCGCGCCGCAGCCATGATCCTGGCCGCCTTCGCCAGCATCTCGCCGGCGTTGGGGTAGCCGGCCATGCTCTCCGGGGTCATGGAGAGGGCCAGCACGGCGCACGTCTTCGGGTCGATCGCAGCCATCGCGTGTGCCTCCCTAAGTCGACGCCCGCGCCTACCCGCGCGCCTCGGCGGCGTCCTCTCGCATGGGCGGCCGGGCCGAGGTGATGGAGAGCCCGCCGTCGCACATCAGGGTCTGTCCGGTGATGAAGCTGGAGAGGTCCGACGCCATGAACAGGATCGCCTTGGCCACGTCCTCGGGCTCGCACAGCCGCTTCAGGGGGATGGCGTTGGCCATCTCCTGCAGCCTCTCCTGGGACTGGCTAGCCTGCGCCCGGGGCGTGTTGATGGAGGCCGGGGCGACGCAGTTCACCCGGATGCCGTGGGGCGCCAGCTCGGCGGCGACGGTCTGGGTGTAGTGCATGACGCCGGCCTTGGCCGCTCCGTAAGGCCCCAGCCGCACCGAAGCTCGCAGACCGCTCATGGACGCGACGTTGACGATGGCGCCGCGCACCCCCCGTTGGACCATCGCCCTGGCGAAGGCCTGGGAGCAGAGAAACGTGGACCGCAGGTTCTGGCTAATGGCGTTCTCCCAGAAGCTGATGTCCAGATCGAGGATCGTCGCGGGCGTGCTCCGCCCGAAGTTGCCCACGTTGTTCACGCCGACGTCGATGGCGCCGAATCGCTCCAACACGGCGGCGGCGAGAGCCTCGACCTCGTCGGCCTTGGTGACGTCGGTGGCGACGGCCATCGCCTCGCCTCCGGCGGCCTGGATCTCGCGGGCGGCCTCCTCGGCCAGAGCGCCGTCCACGTCGACGGCCACCACCTTGGCGCCCTCCTGGGCGAAGGTCCTGGCCGCGCTGCGGCCCACTCCCTGGCCGGCGCCGGTGATGACCACCACCTTGCCCTCCAGCCCAATGATGCTGCTTGCCATCGTCATCCTCCTTCGCCGCCCGTCTCGACGGGCATCATAGCACCCACCACTCTCCTTGACCCGCAGCGCCGGCGCGTCTATCCTCGCCTCGTT
>JACZVV010000078.1 GCA_022572465.1 Chloroflexota bacterium | reverse complement strand
TCCCCTACAATCGGCCATACGCGCTGGGGATCTTCATCCCGTCGCGAGTGGACGACGGCGTTGGACGTAGGCCGCGGCGCTAAGGGGCCGGTTCTCTCGGCTGTGCTGGAGGACGACGACATCGAGCGGGTGTACTGGAACGGAGCGACCAGGGGCTCCCAGACGTTCGCTAATTTCCTCATCGGGGTCAACGCTGAAGGTGCGAATGTCATCGTGCCCCTAGACCGAGACCAGTCAGACCGCCCGGGTCGACGAGCGCTTGGATGCCGATGAGGAGATGACCAAAGCGGTGTCAATTCTTGACCACATAGGAAACACTCCTCTCCTAAAGCTGAATCACGTTGTGGATTCCCTGGGGGTAGACATCTACGTCAAGTGTGAGTTTACAAATCCTGGGGGGAGCATCAAGGATCGTATGGCTCTCAGCATGATCGAAGAAGCTGAGAAGAGAGGGGAGCTCAAGCCTGGCGGAACAATTGTCGATCAATCGACCGGAAATACAGGGCCGGCTTTGGCTTTCGTCGGGGCCGTCAAGGGGTATGACGTTCGATTGTTTCTGCCCGCCCAGCTTTCCAGTTCATACGATCCTGCGGATCGGATCCGAATTGCCCAACTCTATGGCTGCACTGTGACCTCTATCGATCTGAACGAGCACATCGAAGATGCCGATCAATTGCAAGGAGTGGAGAGAGCCGCGACTTTTGTGGCTATTCGAATGAAGCATTGCTACGACCTGCAACAGAGCGACCCGTTACATTGGTGGGCCAACCAACTGTGCAATGTCGACAACACGAGGGCTCACCGGGAACATACCGGGCGAGAAATCCTCGATCAGATGGACGGAGCGATTGATGGCTGGGTGGCGTCGGTAGGCACTGGAGGCACCCTTCTCGGTGTGGCCCAAACCCTCAAGGAAGAACATCCCGACTTGAGGGTTACCGGCGTCGTGCCAACAGATGATCCACGAATTGAATGGGTACGATCCCGGGCGGTCCACAGGGCCCTGGCGAAGTTTGGCGTTCCCGAATTGAGGTTCCTGATCGAAGATCTTCTTGACGGCAACGTCATGGACAATGAGGTCACCGTCGGGAATGCCGAGGCCAAGAGAATGGCCGACAGACTGTGCCGGGAGGAAGGCCTGTACTGCGGAATGTCATCAGGAGCCAACGTGTGCGCTGCTATCGAGATGGCCAAGACGATGAAAAAGGGTTCAAGGATCGTGACTGTAGTCGTAGACAGAAGAGACCGGTACTTCGCCGAGTATCCCAACGAACATTACGTCGTGTAGGGGGCTCGGCTTCGGTCATCGATACCGAGGACTTGCCATCAAGGCCGGTCTGTAGGTGGCCCCGCCATATCGAAGGGAGCCCGTCGTCTATCCTGATTTGGTGGTTGACGACGTTGGTGACTGATACTATCATCGCCGTCGTTGAGCATGGTGCGGTGACGGGGTCCAAGCAGCTTAATATAGGGAATTGCGGTCCAGAACACATTAGTATCTGTGCGTAGACGTCCATCAGGCGGCGACAGCGATGATAGATGGTCCAGTTAGGCCCGCTTGAAGCCATCCCTGAAATCAGCTAGAAAGCGCCGGGAGGATCCGATATGGAACGCTCGAGCTATAACGTGCTTTCACCAGAGGAGCGATGGGTCATCGAGGAGAAGGGCACGGAACGGGCCTTCTCGGGAGAGCACGACGATTTCTACGAAGATGGCCTCTACGTCTGCCGCCGGTGCGGAGCAGAGCTTTACCGCTCTGATGATAAATTTGATGCCCGTTGTGGCTGGCCAGCATTCGACAAAGAGATACCGGGTGCGGTGAATCGCTTACCTGATCCAGACGGTCAACGGACGGAAATTCAGTGCGCTAACTGTGAGGGGCATCTGGGCCACGTGTTCATGGGAGAGCGTCTTACTGCGACGAACACCCGTCATTGCGTGAACTCGCTGTCGATGAGGTTTGTCCCGGTGGGACCGGCAGGAAGGACGCCTAACGCCGGTTGACAGGCCTGGGGCGTACCTGAAGCCCAGCATTATTGAGAATGCGACTTGTCGGCAGGGATCAACTAGGGCTGGCCGGGGTCCTGTGCACCAAACACAGCCCACCAATTTGGTGCCGCGGGCCGAAACGATTTGGTGACTGTGCTCACGAACGAGTTCGACTCTCCCTCGTCTCGCCGTCCAACTTGGTGTTTGCCGAATGACCACCAAAGGAGCACGTTTCCCAAAAACTCAGACTTGCCCCCCTAAAGCGTCCCAACAGACCGCACAGCCGAGAGCCGGTACCATTTGCTCATCGGTACGAGTTGCTCTTTTTCATCAGTTAGCGCTCGAAAGCCTTGCTGGTTTGGAAGGTGAAGTGCTCAACCGATCTCGGCGTCTGGGTGCCCACTCAACCGGAAGCTCAACGATTAGGTGTTTGTGTTCACGAGACCACGGTATTGTGGATTGACCTATGCGCGGGATTTGGACCGCGCGGACCGCGTTTTCTGACAATAAGCCACCTGCTCCGAATGGGAATCCTTTGCCAGCGGGCATTGAACGCAACAGGTGGCGCTTTTAATATTCAGCCTCCCACCGATGCACCATCAACTGGGTTGGCCACATCGAATATAGTGACTCTCGACTGAAGAGCGCGGCCGACCACTGCACCAAGGCGACGCACAGCAACGCGAAGGGGGAGGGACGCCTCCAGATCTGAGCCGGGGAAAATCTGGATGGCGCAGCTACCCCTCGTATATGATTCTGGGTTCAATACACCACCCGCTGCGCCTGGAGGCGCTCCATCTCGACGGGCTCGATGCCCAGCAGCTCGCCGAAGACGTAGCCCTCGTGCTGGCCCATGAGCGGCGCCGGACGGTACGTCGTCTCGCCCTCGGCGAACCGCCAGGGCACCCGAAGCTCGTGACGCTCTCCTTGAACAGGATGTTGGAGCGTCACCCAGCCCCCGCGTGCACGCACATGCGGGTCGTGGAATAGCTGGTCCGCCCGGAAGCTGGGGACGGCGGCGACGCCCGCGGCCTGGAGCGATTCCATGGCTTGGTAGGCTGTCAGGCTTGCCGTCCACAGCCCAACGATCTCGTCCAGCTCTCGCTCGTGGGCCTTGCGCCCATCGGCATCGCGGTACGAGGGGTGGGCGGCCAGCTCGGGCCGGCCCATCACCCGGCAGAGCGCCTGCCACTCATCGTCCACTGCCACCGCGATGCTGATCCACTCGTTTTCGCCGCCGCAGCGATAGGTGTTGTGGGGCGCCATGCCGGGCCGCCGGTTGCCGTCGCGCATGGGCACGAGGCCGTGGAGGGCGTAGTCGACCACCGGCCCGCCGAGGAGCGCCGTGACGCACTCGCTGCCCGAGAGATCGATCTGCTGCCCTCGCCCGGTGCGGTCGCGCTCCATCAGGGCAGCCAGCACGGCCAGGAGGGCGTGGGCGCCCACCGCCGAGTCGATGCTGCCGATGAACTCCATGGGCGGCCCGTCCCGGTAGCCGGAGACGTGGCTGAGCCCGCCCGCGGCCGCGAAGATGGGCGCGTAGGCGCGGTAGCCGCTCTGCGGGCCGCCGCGTCCGAACCCGGACAGCGAAAGCACGATCACGTCCGCACGCCAGCGCCGCATCTCCGGGAAGCCCAGGCCAAGGCCTTCCATCACGCCGGGCGTGAAGGCCTCGATGACCACGTCGCTGATCTCGACGAGCCCGCGGACGACGTCGCGGGCGCCGGGCGACTTCAGATTGACCCGCACGCCCAGCTTGCCCGCGTTGATGGCGTGAAAGGCGTACGACTGCTCCATCTTGTCCGGGTCCGTGACCATCGCCGAGCTCCGCTTGTCGGCGGCCGCCTGCTTGCCGCGCGCCGCATCGATGCGCTTCAGGCTCTCCACCTTGATCACCTCGGCGCCCAGGGCGGCCATCATGGTCGCGCAATGCGGGGCCGCGCGGTTGATGGAGAGGTCCAGCACTCGAACGCCCGACAGCACGAGTCCGCCGCTAGATGACACCTTCAGCCTCCAGCCGGCGCAGATCGCCCGCGCGCAGCTCCAGCTCCCGGTACACCTGGGCGTTGTGCTGGCCCAGGCGCGGAGCCGGTCCCAGATGGGGCTTCGGCCCTCCAAAGGGTGTGGATGGCGTGCGCGCCCGGCCCAATGCTCCGTCCTTTTCGTCAACCCAGAAACCGCGCTCTTGGTATTGACGCGCCCCCGCAAGCTCCTCGACGGTGCGGACCTCGAAAGCGGGGCACTGGTTGGCTTGCAGCGCCTCCCGCACCTCACGTCCGGGCAGCGAGCGCGTCCACGCCTCGATGCGGGGATTGATCTCGAACTTCCGCCGCGACCGCTCATCGGGCGTGGCGTAGGCGGGGTCGCCGGCCCAGGCCGGGTTGCCCATGGCTCGAACCAGGCCCTCCCACATGCGGGGCTCCGTGAGCACCATCTCGACGTAGCCGTCTGCCGTGGGCATGAGGCCCCCCAGATTGATCCACCGGTTGCGACGCTCCTCGATAAAACCGGCGTTGGGGTAGGCGGCAAGCTCGGCCCGGCCCAGGGTCATGAGCGCCTCCTGGCACGACAGGTCGATGTGGTCGCCGCGGCCGGTCCTGCCGCGCCGGAAGAGCGCGGCGATGACGCCCGCGGCGGCCGTGGAGCCGCAGGCCGCCTCGCTAAAGTCCCCGCCGGCCATCAGCGGCGGCCGTTCCGGGTGGGCGCCGTAGCCGGGGCCGCCGGGCTGGATGTAGCCCTCGCCGCCGGCGTGGAAAAGGTTCAAGGCGTAGGCCTTGTACCGAGCGTACGGCCCGTCTTGGCCAAAGGGCGTGATGGACGCTATGACCAGCCTGGGGTCGCGCGCCCGCAACGCCTTGTACCCCAGTCCCAGCTCATGCATGAGGCCCGGAGGCCGGTCCTCGATGAGCACGTCCGCCGCGGCGAGCAGGGCCTCCATGATCCGGCGGCCCTCCGTCGTCTCCGGACGCAGCGTGACGCCGCGCTTGCCCGCGTTGCAATACAAGAACATGGCGCTGAGGCCGCCGGATCGGGAGCTGCGTCCGCGGGGCGTCTTGAACGGCGGCCGACGCCGCGCGGCATCGCCCGTCCCGGGCGCCTCGACCTTGACGACGTCCGCGCCCAACTCCGTCAGCAAGCGCCCGCAGTACGGGCCCGGGATTCCTTCGCACCACTCGACGACGCGCACTCCAGCCAGCGATTGGGGTAGCACGAGCCTCCTCCTCCCCCGTTAGGACGGAGCGATGGGCCTTCTTTCAGGGCGATGGGATCGATAGGGCCTCGAGGTGCCGGCGGGCGTTGGACATCCACGCCCCGCAGGCCGGGCGCATTGTAGGTTCGGCGGCGCTCGCCTGTCCAGTCCCGGGCTACCGCATCCGCCGCACGCCCCGACGCGCTGGCGGCCTTGCCATAGTGCCGCCCCTCTTCCCCAACGTCGGCGGCGCTGGGCCGCTTCGGGATGCGGCAGCGGGAGCGGAGCTCCGGCCGCCGTACGGCTCAGCGAGGCTCGCCGCCTCGGCCAGTTGCACGAGCAACTCAAGTCTGTCGAGGTTCCGCAACGTGGGAATCATAGATCATCATCATTGATTGCACCGGCTGATTTGGACTTGTAAGATGGTGTTCCGGCTGCTGACACTGGCATGCCTGCGCCGTCCCGGAAGGCCCGGAAGGAGATGATGTCTCACTGATGGCATACGATCTGGTCATCAAGAATGGGCTGGTCGTAGACGGGTCCGGACTGCCGCGCACGCGGGCCGACGTGGCCGTGAAGGGCAGCCGCATCGTCGCCGTCGGCAAGGTCACCGAGACCGGCGGGCACGTCATCGACGCCGAAGGCCTCGTCGTCGCTCCAGGAATCGTCGACGTCCATACTCACTACGACGCTCAGCTCTTCTGGGACCCTCTGGCCACCTGCTCCTGCTGGCACGGCGTGACCACCGTCGTCACCGGGAACTGCGGATACACGCTGGCGCCCTGTCGCCCCGAGGACCGGGATTATCTGACCAGGACCTTCGCGAAGGTCGAGGGCATCTCGCTGCGGGCCCTCGAGCAAGGCCTCCCCTGGACGTGGGTCGGCTTCCCAGAGTTCCTCGACACGTTGGACCGTCGGCTGGGAATCAACGTGGTCCCGTACATCGGCCATACGGCGGTGCGCCGCTTCGCGATGGGGGAGGCCTCCATTGAGCGGGCGGCCACGGCCGACGAGCTCCTTCACATGCAACGGATCGTCCGCGAGGCGATGGAGGCTGGAGCCGCAGGCTTTACGACGTCCCTCTCGCCGCTCGCCGTCGGCTGGTACGAGGAGCCACTGCCCAGCACCCTCGCAGACTACGACGAGGTCTTCGAGCTTGCCAGCGCCGTGGGAGAGAGCGGCGTGGGCACCATCGGCATTCTGCCCCGCACCGTCCTCCAGGGAGTGACGCCCGACGAGCGCCAGGAGATCCTTCGCCTTGGCGCGGGCACCCGACGGCCGCTCATCCTGCAAATCACCGGGCGGATGCTGGAAGATGTGTCCCAGGCAGGCATCGCAGCCTACACGCTCATCAACGCCCGTCCACTGGACCGCGTCTTCAACCTTCTGCGGACGTCGGTCCTGGACGGCATGCCCAACTGGCGGGCCCTCATAGCGAAGCCTCGGGAGGAGAAGGCGGTTCTGATGCGCGACGAGTCCTTCCGGGCCGCTCTCCGGCACGACATCGACCATCCCAACATCGATCCCGAACGGGGCGAGCTCGTGCGCCCTTTCAAGTGGGAGGCCGCGTCCGTTCTGCGAGTGCGGCGGGACGAGAACCGGTTGCTCGAGGGCCAGTCCATTCCCGCCTTCGCCCGGAAGCAGAACAAGCACATCGCCGACGCGCTCCTGGACCTGGTGCTCGAGGAGGACCTGGAGACGCAGTTCCGCTACTCCGTGCCCTGGTCGCCGGAGCGGCGCCAGGAGATCGCGGCCCAACTCCGGTCACCCTACGCGCTCCTGGGGACTTCCGACGGCGGCGCCCACCTCGACCGGGACGACGGCGCCGAATACAGCTCGCTCTTCATCCGCCAGTTCGTCAAGGAGCATCGCCTGGTCACGTTGGAGGAGGCCGTCCGGCTGCTCACCTTTGTCCCGGCGTCGGTCATCGGCCTGTGGGACCGGGGCCTGCTTCGGCCAGGGTATGCCGCCGACATCATGGTCTTCGATCCCGACGGCCTGGGCGTCGCCTCCAAGGACTGGGTCAGCAGCTTGCCGGGCGGCGACATGCGTTTCGGCGCTCTCTCTCAGGGGTTCAAATACACCATCGTCAACGGCCAGATTCTGACGACGGATGGGGAGCGGCACACGGGGGCGTTTCCCGGTCGCGTGCTGCGCCTCCATCCCCGATCCGCCGCGGGCTCCAGCGGAAAGCAGTGGCGCAGGCGGCCCGTCACCCGCCGGGAGAAACGATGACTGAGCAGCCTGGGCGCTTCGGGGCGGTCTTCCCGCCAAGGGACCTTGATGCCTACGCCCGCGAGGTCCGCCTGCTGGATGACCTGGGCTTCGCTATGATCGGCAAGGGCGACTCCCAGGCCCTCAGCCTCGACCCGTACGTCACCCTTTCCGTCGCCGCCGCGAACACGAAGCAGGCCATGGTGGGGACCCTGGTCACCAACCCGGTGACCCGCCACCCAGCCGCCTCCGCGGCTGCCGTCGCCAGCCTCCAGGTCCTATCCCATGGAAGGGCCTTCTTCGGCATCGGGACCGGCGACAGCTCGGTCTATAACCTGGGACGCGGGCCGGTAACGCTGCGAGAGCTGGAAGAGTACGGCACGGTCGTGCGGCGGCTTTGCGCCGGGGAGACGGTACCCTATCAGGGCACCGATCTGCGAATGCTCCTGCCCAACGACCCGGTCCCCCTCTACATCTCCGCGGGAGGCCCCAAGACGCTCCGAACCGCCGGACGCATCGCCGACGGCGTGATCATCGCCAGCGGCCTCACCAAACCGGCGATTCAAGAGGCTCTCGCCGCCCTGCGCCAGGGAGCCGACGAAGCCGGCAGGACGGTCGAGGAGATCGATGTCTGGTGGCTGGTGAAGTTCTCGATCGCGGAGAGCCGGCAAGTGGCGGTCGACGCCCTGCGTTTCACGCTGGCGGCCAGTGCGAACCACGTCTTCCGGCGCTCGCTCGTGGGCAAGGGCGTGCCACCCGAGCTCGAAGAGCCGATCCGGAAGCTCCATCAGCACTACTCGTTCACGGCCCATGGAAAATTTGAAGCCGCCGCCAATGCCGATCTGGTGGAGCGGTACGGATTGACGGACTACCTGGCCGACCGCTTCGCCATCGCGGGGACCCCGGACGAGTGTGCCGAGCGCATCCGCCAGTTGAGGGCCGATGGCGCCAAGAACCTCATGATCGCCCTGATCGTTCCCGACCGCATCGCGTTCCTGCGGCAGATGGCGGCGGAGATCATGCCCAACGTTGGCTAGGACGGGCGCCAACGGGCGCTCTCCAGGCCAGGGCCGCCATAGCTTGCGTCCGAGACGAGGAGGAGCCGATGGCAGATTTCACCGTTGTCGATGCCGATGGGCACGTCCGGGAGACCACCGAGGGCGCCATTCCTTGGAAGGAGTTGGTGCCACAACGTTATTGGCCCCAGCTTCCCCGCTACGTGCCCTTTGACACGGGCGGTGGCCGGTTCTTCCTGGACGGACACTTGTGGCCGCCGCCCTACGACCAGCACTCGATGGCCGGTCAGGATATCGATAGGGTCCACGCCTCCCATCCGGGCATGTGGGACCCCAAGGTGCGTCTCCAGGACATAGACAAAGAGGGCATCGACATCGCGGTGCTCTTCGGGGGGGCCATCGGGCTGGGGTCCTCGACCATCCGCGACCGCGGCTTCGGCAACGCCATGGCTCACGCTTATAACACCTGGCTCCACCAGTACACCCAGGCAGCCCCGCGGCGGCTCAAGGGCATCGCCGCGGTCAATCTGTCGGACCCGGAGGCCGCCGTGGTTGAGCTGGAGCGCTGTGTGAAGGAGTTGGGAATGGTGGGCGTGGCGGTCACCTCAAACCTGCATGGCAAGAACCTGGGCGACCCCTACTTCGATCCCATCTTCGAGGCGGCCCAGCGATTGGACGTGGCGGTGTGCAGCCACCTGGTGGGCCCCATCCCCGGCGGCATCGCAGGCCACTACCTCTTCTGGGACGGACGCGCCAGGACCAAGTTCGAGGACCACGCCGTGGCCCAGCCATTCGAGGAGATGATCTCCATCATGACCACCATCTGCTACGGGGTGTTGGACCGCTTTCCTGAGGTCCGCATCGCGTTTCTGGAGGGAAACGCAGGCTGGCTACCCTGGTGGATGGACCGATTGGACAGTCACTACGAGCGCGTTGGTCACCAGGTCGCTTGCAAGGCGAGGCCCAGTGAGTACATGACGGGAGGCCAATGCTATTTCTCGTGCGAGGCCGAAGAGACCACCCTGCCCTACGTGGCGGAACGGGTCGGAGAGGACCACCTGATCTATGCCTCCGACTACTGGCACTTCGACACGACCTTCTGGGGCACCGTCAAGCAGTTGAAACAGTACCGGGGTCTGCCTCCATCGGCGCGACGGAAGATCCTGGGCGGCAATGCCCTGCGTCTCTATGGACTGAAGCGCCCGAGTTGAGCCGCCGGGCGCCGCCGGTGGGTCAACGCTCGCGAATCGGGAAGGAGAAGGTGCTGGTGGCGCCGCCATCGACGACCAGCGTCTGGCCCGTCACGTACCCCGACAGATCCGAAGCGAAGAAGAGCACCAGCTTCCCCACGTCGTCGGGCACGCCGCGGCGTCCCAGCGGGACCAGCGATTTCAAGGCCGCGTCCTGTTCCGGCGTCGTCCGAGCGATGGTCACGGGCGTCTCCACGGAGCCGGGTGCGATGGCGTTCACGCGGATCCCGTGCCGTCCCCATTCGGCCCCCAGCGATCGCGTCATGTGGATGAGGCCGGCCTTCGCCGATCCGTAGGCAACGTGACGGGGGGCGCCGTCCATTCCGCTCACGGACGAGATGCTGACGATGCTGCCGCCCTGCTTGGAGGCCACCATCGTCCTGGCCACGGCCTGGCTCGTGAAAAACGCGTACCGCAGGGTGCCCTTGACCATGTCGTCCCACTGCTCCACGGTCACGTCCAACGTGTCCAGCCAGTAGTTGGTGGCGATGACATTCACCAGGACGTCGATCCGGCCAAAGCGTTTTAGCGCGGCATCCACCGCCGCGGCTACGCCCGGCGGCTCCCGCACATCCGCTATGACGGGAATGGCATCCCGACCCAGCGCTTGAACCTCAGCCACCACCCCGTCAGCATTCGCTTGATCGATGTCCACGATGACGGTATGGGCTCCCGCCTGAGCTAGGTACAGGGCGCTGCTCCTACCGATGCCCCGGCCCCCGCCCGCGAGCAGCGCCACCTTGTCCTTCAGTCCGAAGATAGAGAGGTCCATGCTGCCTCCAGCCACGGCGTTGGCCCGCATTATATCCCAGTGAGGTGCCTGGGGGCCGGAGCCCAGACGAGGAGCAGCGTATGCTGCTCCTCGCGATGCTCGACGGAGTCTCCGTCGACGATAGGGAACACCAGGGCCGTTCACCCAAGCCACCGCCGCAAAACCAAATTCTTTGCGAGCCCGCGATTTTTACCGCGACCCACTCTGATGGCAGACGAGCCCCGTTCTGGAGCGCATACCCACAGACTCGACAGCACCTGGGTGTTGGGTTTCAGCAAAAGTCACACACTTTCGGTTTGAAGAGTCGGGGCGGATTCGAGGTGACCCGGGGGATGGTGGGCCCGGCGACGGATACGACCCAGGCACACACATGCCATTGACGGATTCGAGATCCATATGGAGAACGCACATCGCAAATTCCCCAAACCTGTGCGTCTGATCACGATTGACGGCATCGAAGGCTGCTGCTATGGTCGGCCTATCACCGTCGCCCCATCTATCAGGGCGCCGGCAGTTGCATATGGGAAATGTCGGCCATACATGGAGGGGAGCACGGTCATGGCGGCTCGATTGTCCGATGAGCAGATAAGAGTTCGACGGAAATCGTTGCTGGGCTGGCAGCTCGCCGGCGGTCGGGTCAAGCGAATTCAGAAGGAGTACGTGTTGGGCAACTTCTTGCAGGCCCTCCGATTCGTCAACAAGGTGGGGAGGCTGGCCGAGGCAGAGGCTCATCACCCTGATATAACGATCCGGTATAACCGCGTGACGCTTGGCCTTTTCACCCATGATGCGGGTGGAATCACCGACGCCGATTTTAACCTGGCGCATAAGTTCGAGTCCTTGGCCCCGAGGCCCCAAACTCGTCGGAGACTGTAGTGCCTGGACGCTTCTAGACCCTCTCACCCTCCACCGTTGGATTGCTGGCCGTGTACCTCCCGGCTCCCTTGATGATAGAACCATCATTTAAAGGACGTTGGCGTGCCGACAGGGCCGCGATAGGAAGTCGATGGTGGACAAGCGCACCCGAGCAACGTCAGTCAGCAAACTGATGGGCTTGCTTGACGCCCGATCAAGCCTGGCGGCCCTGAAGCAGTGGCCGGAGCTCGATGAAGCGGACGGGAAAGTGGCACAGAGCGTCATGCCCAACGCGCCGGAGAAGGCTCGCACCGCGTTCGTGGACACCATGCCCGCCCCGAAAGGGGGATCGCAGGGCCGAGAGAAAGGCGGCGCAAGGTGATCGATAGACTGATCCCCAGGTATCCCCTTTTTTTCTCCTCGGCTTCCTCATCACGGTCTCCGCCCTGTTTTTTCTGACGGCGGGCCGTGACGCCATGATTCTCGTTTGGACCAACAAGCTGTTCGATGGCGAGTCCAACCAGACGATCTTCAAGGCAGACCAGATCACCGACGGCGTCATTGGCCACACCTTGGCTGTATGGCTCTTTGTCGGACTGGGCACGACCATGCTCGGCATTGGGTTTGCCATCGCCACCATCGTTGGGCACTTACGCGCCACCGGCCGCGCGACTCGAGAGGCATACGCCTCCGTTGGCGTGGCGGAGGCCAGCGAGGCGGAGATCGAAGAGCCCTGGTTTGGGAGGTGGTTTCCCCGGCTCCTCTTCTCTGGAATCGTCGTCCTGCTCCTCACCTTCCTGGTGACCTTGTGGTGGGATGCAAACCTCGTCTTCCTCAAACGGGCCGAGTTTGCCGGCCAGACCAGCGGTCCAGCTTGGGAGACCTACTCCATCGTGGATGGGGCTCTAGCCCCCATACTTCGCGGCGGGAAGTTCCTGGGCATGGGACTGCTCATAGTCGGCATCGCGACGGGCCTGGAGACCATCGTCTTCAACCTCAGCCTTCAAGCCAAAGGATTGCCCGCCCTGACCTGCAGGGCCATGGGCCAGGACGACGGAGGCTGGCCTCACGAGCCGCCGCGCCCCGCCATCCCCGGGGCATACATTGGCTTGGCGATAGCTGGAGCGGTGGCGGTAGCTCTGTCCCTGCCCGCCGGGATGGTCCAGGCTGGTTTCAGCGCCCTTTGCCCGGGCGATGGAGTTCGACGGGTTCGTCAGCGCCATCGCGTTGCGCGCTGGCGGGTACCTGGACCGGGCGATCGAGCCGGCAATCTTTTTGGGAATGGGCATGCTGTTCTTCAGCATCGCGTTCCTGCTGCTCAGCATCATTCGGTGGTTGAGGGAACAGCGGCAAGGCTTCGGGGACACCGTGGCGGACCTCTCCGGTGGCGTGATCGCCCGGCCGACAGTGGAGCGATCGGTTTGGCCCGAGCGACTGGTCGCACCGCTGGCCATCTTCGGGCTGTTCATCGTCGTGTTCTTCTTCTTCGCCATGGCCGGAGTCCGCAGCCTCAATTTCGTGAACCTTACCGACCTCCAGCTTGCTGGAGACACCGCGGGGTCCACGTTCCAGAAAGCCTTGAGGCTGGACCGGATGCTCGGTCCGGTCATCGCGACAACCCGTTTCATCGGCGTTGGCATGCTCATGCTGGCTATCGGCCTGGCGCTGGTGACGATCGTGATCAACTTGCGGGCCACCGCCCTGCTGCTACCCACCGGGTTCTCCAAACTGGTTCCGGCGGCCAAGGGCGAGGAGATCGAAGAGGAAGATCTGACCGTCGACGAGCCAGTGGCTCTGGCGTCCTGGGACTTGCTCCGACCCCATTTGATGGGCCTGGTTATCGTGGTTAGCGCCACCTTGCCTCTGGCAGTCCTCTTTGCCGTCAGCATCCATCGGAATCTTGGAGAGCAGTTCGCCGGCCACGGGCTGGCCGGAGACACCACTGGGCTTTTCAAGTCGTCCTTCCTGTCGGTCCACCCCTTCAGCGCATTGGTTCAGCCATGGATGCTGTTCGGTATGGGCCTCATCCTCTTCGCCATCGGGCGCTTCTTCTCCACCATCGTCACGTTCGTGGACCTGCGCCGTATGGTGATCGCAGAGGGGGTCAGCACCATCGCCGAGACGGTGGCCGCCGGGCGCGCCGGTGCTGACGACGAGTCCAGCCCGACACAGGAAGCCGCCGATGCCGCTAACGAAACGCCGTGATGCCCCGGGCGTAGTAGTGCAACGCGTCGATGAGCTGCACTCCCTCCTTCAGGAGTCCCTGGGACGGTCAGCCAACGTCGCGCTGACGGTGAGTCTCTCGTCGCCTCGTCGCAGGTCGATCTTCACGGAGCTCCCGCTCCGATACTGCACGAGGATGTCTTCCAGGTCCCCGGCGTTCCGGACTGGCGTTCCGTCGACTGCAACGATGATATCCATGACGCGAATTCCCGCGCGGTCGGCAGGAGAGCCATCGGCCACAGAGACCACGCCCACACCTTCACTTACTGGAAGGCCAAAGTTCCTGGCCAGCGCTTCGTTCACGGTCACTCCTGACGCTCCCAGGAATCCTCGGTCGATCCGGCCATTGGCGATGAGCTCCTCGATGAGGGGCCTCGC
>JACZVV010000077.1 GCA_022572465.1 Chloroflexota bacterium | reverse complement strand
TCGCTTCGACAGTTTCGGTTGCGCTCTCGGCGGCAGGCTCTTCCGCAGGCGCGTCGACCGTCGCTTCCACCACTTCGGTTGCGCTCTCGGCGGCAGGCTCTTCCGCAGGCGCGTCAGCGGCGCTGGCGGCCATCGCCTCCTCAAGCTGGGCTGCGGTGCCCGCGTCGAGAGCGGGACGCTCGACCCGGTGCTCGGTCTGGCCCTGCTGATATCGCTCCAGGGCCTCGGCCGCCTCGACTTCCTTGACTTGCTTCAGGCTCAGGCCGATCCGGCGCCGGTCGGCCTCCACCTTAACGATGCGGACCGCCACCTGCTCCCCTTCGTGCACGATCTCGCGAGGGTGTTGAATGATCCGGTCCGCCAGCTCGGAGATGTGGATCAGCCCCTCGATGGAGCCCTCGATGCGAGCAAACGCGCCGAAGCTCGCCAGCTTGGTGATGGTCGCTTCGGTCACCTCGCCCACGCGGTACTTCTCGGCTACATCGGCCCAGGGCTCGGTCTGCGTCCGTTTCAGGCTCAACGCGATGCGTTTCGCCTCCTTATCGACCTTGATGACAAATACGTCGACGTTGTCGCCGACGGTGACGATCTCCTCGGGAGAGCGAACGGAGTCCCAGGAGAGCTCGGAGATGTGGATGAGGCCGTCGGCCCCGCCGAGGTCGACGAACGCGCCGAAGTTAGTGATGCCGCTGACGCGCCCCTTGCGGATCTCGCCCTCACGAAGCTCTTCGAGGAGTCTCTCCTTCTGGGCCTGCCGCTGCTCTTGCGTCGCCGCGCGCTCGGAGAGGATGGCCCGGTTCCGCCGCCGGCTGACCTCGATCACTTTCAGCCGCAAGGTCTTGCCAACCAGCGCCGCCAGCTCCGGATTGTCCTGGGCGTCGGCGGGCGGGCGGCTGACCGTCGTCAGCTGGGACATCGGCACGAAGCCTTGCACTCCCTCGGCGGTGACCACCGCGCCGCCCCGGTTATACCCGGTGACCTCGGCATCGATGACGGTCCCATTGTCGGCATATTCCTGGAGCTTCCGCCAACCCACCTCGCCCCTGGCCCGGTCGACGGAAAGGATCGCCTGCCCGTCGTCGGTCTCGGCCTTCACCACGGCTACCAGCAACGTGTCGCCGACGGTGAGCTCGTCGACGGTTTCCGGCGGCAAGCTGCGCATCTCTCGCGCGGGCACCACGCCCTCGCTCTTCGCGCCGATATGCACCAGGATGCTGTCCCGGTCCACCTTCATGATGACTCCGTCGACCACCTGACCTCGTTCCAGGTTTGGGTGGTTCTTCTCAGCCTCGTCGAGAAGCTGAGCCATATCGAGATTGTCGTCAGCGGGGATTTGCGTCACCATGCGAGTCCGGCCCTATATCTCTTCGCGTTGGCCTCATTATATGGGATGGGTATTCCAGTGTAAAGGTTCACACACAGAGATGCGGGATAACCCTCAATGTGCATCCGGGGTTGGCGCATGGTCGAGTCCGCGATGGATCGCAACGCGCCGATGGTTCGTCGAACATGCGCGCCGCCGCGTCCGGTGGAGCGAAGGGGGTTGGACCCAGCAATCTGTCGCCTCACGAAAAGAGCCCAACCGATGGTTGAGCTCTCAGTGTCCCCTGGCGATGGCATATTTTCCGCGGAGGGTCTCCCCTCGAGTATCGTCTGCGCTGGCGCGTTTCACTGCCGTGTTCGGGATGGGAACGGGTGGTTCCGCGCCGCTCTAATCACCAAAGGACGAGACCAGTATAGCGCATGAAACGCCCGCGCTCAAGGGTCGCGCGGCGGACGGTGGCTGAGCCACATCAACTTTCCCTCCGTTGCAAAGCGATCAGTACCGTGAAGCCATACCGAACATGGGACCGCTGAATTGGGAGGACCCTCACCCTAACCTCCGATTCTCATCCCGATGCCACATCGGGACAGGAGTCGGACCTCTGCCTTGAAAGGAGAGGGGAATTCGGGGTGGCTTCATTTGAAGCGAGGCATCACCTCTCGGGCGAACAGCTCCATCGAGCGTCGCACCTTGTCGTACGGCAGCCCGCCGAACGAAAAGCCGAGCAGGACGTGCTCGATCCCGGCGTCGCGCAAGCGTTGGATTCGTTCGATGCCCCGCTCGGGGCCACCGTAGGCGAAGGCGTTCCAATAGCCGTCGTAATCGCGATAGCCGCGGTCGGGCTTCTGGAAGTTGGCCAAGATGTGCTCCCGCTGCTCCTTCGGCCACCGGTCCAGGTCCTCGGGGACGTTGACCGCGTCCACGGAATCGCTCATCCAATTGACGCCCGAGCGGGCCTCGTCGAAGGACTCCTGGTCCGTCGGCGCGATGTAGGAGGTCATCATGACGGCGACGTCTCGCAACGCCGCATCGATCGCCTCGCCATCATGCCCTGCCGCTTTGGCAAGCTCGGCGTAGGTGTTTTTGAGACCGGCGAAGTGGGCCCGGCCTCGGTACCCGACGTAGAACGGGATGCAGTATCGGGCCGCCGCCTCCAGCGTCTTGACGTTGCCGGTGGTGGCGACGAACGCTCTGGGATGCGGCTGCGTCAGCGGCCGGGGCCGCAGGGTGCTGGGGGGAATCTGGAAATGTTTGCCTTCGAACGAAAACCCCGGCTCGGTCCAAGCCCTCATCACGATCTCCAGGGCCTCGTGGAAACGATCGTCGGCGTCGCGCAGGTCGACGCCGTAGCCGGCGAACTCCCGGGGCCCGTAGCCCTTGGCGAAGCCGACGTCCAGGCGCCCTTGGCTCAGAATGTCGAGCATGGCGGCCTGCTCGGCCACCCGCAACGGATGGGTCAGCGTCATGATGTTGGCGGCGCTGCCGATGCGGATCCGGCTGGTGCGGGCGGCGACGTGGGTCGCCAAGATCAGCGGGTCGGGGTCGATGCAGTAGTGGAAGAAGTGGTGCTCCGCGACCCATACCGCATCGAAGCCCAGATCCTCGGCCAGGAGCATGAGCTCGATCTCGTTGCGATAGACGTCGGCGTCGGCGAGCCAATCCGGCGCCTGCATGAGATGAAAGACGGTGAATCGCATCGGCCCCTCGCCGTGGCGCGCCCGGTGGCGGGCGGCCCCATGGCCTGCATCACGGCCCTTCCGCCCGGGCGTCATCTTTGTTGACAGCGCGCCCCATGATAACGCAGAATGGGCCTCTCGCAAAGGAGTAAGAACGCCGTTTTCGCGGCTCCAGGAAGGAACGGTGGAGCATGGGCAAGCCAGTGATCGTGAGCGGGGTCCGGACGGCCATCGGAAGGTTCGGCGGCGCGTTCAAAGACTTTTCGGCGGTGGAGCTTGGCGCCGCGGCCATCAAGGAGGCCCTCAACCGGGCCGACGTCGACCCCTCGGACGTCGACGAGGTCGCCATCGGGAACGTCATCCAGGTCAACGACGACAGCTACACCGCGCGGCTGGCGGCCCTCAAGGCCGGCATCCCCCAGGAGGTCCCCGCCTTCAACCTGAACCGTTGGTGCTCGTCGGGACTCGAGGCGATCAACATGGGCGCCCTGCTCATCATGACCGGGGAGGCCGAGACCGTGGTGGCCGGCGGGACCGAGAACATGAGCCAAACGCCCTACTTGCTGCCCTACCAGGCCCGGTTCGACGGCCTGCGATTGGGCGACGTGACCCTGCAGGACGGCCTCATCGCCGGACTCAACTGCCCGGTGAACCACTATCACATGGGCGTCACCGCCGAGAACGTCGCCACGCGGTACGAGGTCTCGCGGGAGGAGCAGGACCAGCTGGCGGCGATGAGTCAAGCGAGGGCGGCCCGAGCGATCCAAGAGGGCCGGTTCAAGAACCAGATCGTCCCCGTCTCGGTGCCGCAACGCCGGGGCGACCCAACGATCGTCGACACCGACGAGCATCCCCGTCCCGACACGACCGTCGAAACGCTGGCCAAGCTGCGGCCGGCGTTCAAGGAGGGCGGCACCGTGACCGCCGGCAACGCCTCGGGGCTCAACGACGGCGCCGCGGCGGTGGTGATGATGTCCGAGGAGCGAGCGCGGGAAACGGGCGCCAAGCCTCGCCTGAGGTGGCATGCCCGGGCCGTGGCGGGAGTCGACCCGGCGCTCATGGGCATTGGCCCGGTGCCGGCGGTGCGCAAGGTCTTGCAGAAGGCCGGCATGACCCTGGACGACATCGACGTGATCGAGCTCAACGAGGCCTTCGCCTCGCAGGCCTGGTACTGCATCCGCGAGCTGGGCCTGGACATCGAGAAGACGAACCCCAACGGCAGCGGCATCGCCCTGGGCCACCCTGTTGGAGCCACCGGCGCCATCATGACGGTCAAGGCGATGGAGGAGCTGGACCGCATCGACGGCGAGTTCGCGCTGGTCACCATGTGCGTCGGCGGCGGGCAGGGCGTGGCGACGATCTTCCAGCGCATCGGCTGAGGTGGCTGAGCCACATCGGCTTTTCCGGCCAACGCGGTGGCAGAGCCGACGGCTGAGCCGCAGCAACACTGCGCCAGAATTGCTGATGCGGCTCAGCCGCCCGGGGGTCTGTCTGGTAGATCGAGAAGTCGCGACGGAGTCGGAGGGGTGTTTGGCAGCACCCTGCTATAAGGAGGCAGGCATGCGAGATTTCAACGGTAAGGTCGCCGTGATCACCGGCGGGGCCAGCGGCATCGGTTTCGCCTTGGCCCGGAAGGCGGCCAGCGAGGGCATGAAGATCGTGATCGCCGACGTCGAGGAGGGGCCGCTCTCCGAGGCCGAGACGAAGCTGAAAGCGGCCGGCGCAGAGGCCCTGGCGGTGCGGACCGACGTCTCGAAGTTCGAACAGGTCGAGGCGCTGGCCGACAAGGCGTTCGATGCCTTCGGCGGCGTCCATCTGCTGTGCAACAACGCTGGGGTCAACCTGCCCATCTCCAGGCCGGCGTGGGAGGTGACCATCGACGATTGGCGATGGATCACCGGCGTGAACCTGTGGGGAGTGATCCACGGCGTCCGGGCCTTCGTCCCCCGCATGCTCGAGCAGGACGCCGAGGGGCACGTGGTGAACACCTCGTCGTCGGTCGGCATGGCGTCCACCAGCGGCCTTGCGGGATACAAGCTGACGAAGCACGCGGTGCTTTCCCTGACCGAGACGCTGGCCCACGATTTCTCGCTTCGAGGCGCCAAGCTCAACGCATCGGCGCTGTGTCCCTCGACGGTCAGCACAGGACTCCGCGATTCCGCCCGCAACCGCCCGGTCCAGCTCAAGGAAGGCCGGACGCTTTCGGCTGAGGAGCAAAAGGTCGAGGACGCCTTACGCGGGATGAGCCGGAACAACCCAGCGGCCACGGCCGGCGAGGTTGCGGAAAGAGTGTTTGACGGCATCCGAGAGGGCAAGCTATACATCTTCACCGACGACAGCCCGAAGGACTACGCCCGCAAACGGCTGGAAGATATCATTGCGGAGGTCAGCCCCAAGGCGGCGGGCGTTCTCCAAGGCCGCCGCTGACGGAGGCCGGGCCAGTCGCTGAGCGACATCACCTTTTCCAGCCCAATATTGCAGCGGCTCAGCCGCCCGGCCAATGTTGCTGCGGCTCAGCCGCCCGGCTGGGCGCGACTACTTCGTCCGGGCGTAGGCGGCCATCGCCACCACGCTGGTGTAGCCCCGGTTCGGCGTCATCGTATCGCGGGCCGCCTCGAGCTTTTTCATCGCCTCGGCGGGATCGCGCAACTCCGTCTCGTAGATGACCAGCAGATGCGCCTGGCCCTCCTGGGGATCGTTGGTTCGATATCGTGTCGCGGCGTAGAAGGCGCCCGTCTGGATGATCTCGGGGATGTGATGCTGGGTCAACCACTCGGTGTACTCATCCCACTTCGCTTCGTCGATCAGGTTCGCGAGGACGACCAGCGCGCCGTTGGCCTTCTTGCCGACGGCTTGGCCGTGCGCCGAAATCAGCGAGTGGGTGGACACCATCGACACGATCGACTCAGGCCGGGGCGTGCTCGGTTGGGGGTTGGCCCCGAGCGCCGTTCGGAGATCGTCCCAAGCGCCGGCGACGTCCTGCCTCGACGTCTCGTAGAGCGCCAGATTGGTCGAATCGCCCAACGTTTTGGCTCCCGGCATCGCTTTGAAACGGGAGGCGGTCGAGAAGACCTTGGTCGCCAGAATCTCGGGCATGTGGACGTTCTCGTACCAGTCGTTCCATTCCGCTGCTTTCGCCGGGTCCTTGGTCGCGTTCATGATCACCAGGACGCCGGTGTGCTCTCTGCCTTCCATAAGTAACTCACCCCTTTGCGATTGACGTGCGATCTCTAGATGTACCGTCTGGCGCCGCCGCTGTCAAACGCGGCCGCATCCACGCTCGGGGAGAGGCAGAGTCGCCGCAAGACACGAGAGCGCCGCCCGCCTGACCTCGAATCCCATCCGGTCGCGCCAGAACTCCAGCTTCACTTTATGCCCAGCACCGCAGGCACTTAAAGCGTCCGGCATTCAAGCGGATGAGCCCGCGCCCGCCACCGGGAAAATTGACACGGCCCCTTGCGCGCCGTACCATCCCATCACGTTGGCCTATCACGCTGCTCCTCGAAGGGACCGGCCGGACCAGGGGGAGAAGACCATGCCCAAGCTCAAGCTGAAGTACGGCGTTATTTCGACCGACGAGCACATCCAGGAGGCGCCGGACGTCTGGACCAATCGAATGTCCAAGGCCAAGTTCGGCGACGACATCCCGCAGATCCGCGAGATGGAGGACGGCACGGAAAACTGGTTCGTCCGAGGGGAGCCGGCGACCTTCGGCATTCACAAAGTGGCCAGCGTAGCCGCGACCATGAACCCCAGGAATGCCGAACCGCAGCGCTGGGAGGATGTCCCCAAGATCGCCTACGTGCCCTCCGAGCGACTGAAGGCGCTTGACCGGGACGAGGTGGACACGCACACGTTTTATCCCAACGTCGCCGGCATCACCAACCAGAATTTCCAGCAGGGCGGCGGCGATGAGTTCCGGCTGGCCTGTCTGCAAGCCTACAACGACTGGCTGGCCGAGGAGTGGTCCGACTACAGCCCGCGCTACATCTCCCAGTGCCTGGCCCCGATGTGGAGCGTGGAGTCCGCCGTCGCCGAGATCGAGCGGTCGGTCAAGAAAGGCCACCGCGGCGTGGTATGGCACGGCGCGCCGGAGGTCTTCGGCCTGCCCCACTTCAACGACCGCCAATGGGACCCCGTGTACCAGACCTGCTCCGACCTCGGCATCCCCTTGTGCCTGCACATCGGCCAGGTGCCGATTCTGCCGCCCTGGCCCGGCTACGACGACCGCACCAGGATTGCCATGGGTTCGACCAGGTCCATCTCCTCCCACATGCAGATCCTGACCAACGTGCTCTTTTCGGGAGTCTTGGACCGCTTCCCAAATCTCAAGGTCATCACCGTGGAGAGCGGCATCGGATGGATTCCTTACCTTCTAGAGACGGCCGATCACGAGTACAAGAGCCTGGGGGTCGGCGCAACGGAATTGAAAACCAAGCCCAGCGAGGCGTTTCGGCGCCAGGTCTATGGAAGCTTCTGGTTCGAAAGCGTGGGGATTGAAATTCGCCGGCACATCGGCGTGGACAACATCCTGTACGAGACCGACTTCCCCCATCCCACCTCCACCTGGCCTGACTCCAAGAAGTACCGGGAGGAGTGTCTCAAGGACGTCCCGGCTGACGAGCGGGTGAAGATGTTGCGCGACAACGCCATCAAGCTCTATCACCTGGACGTGGACACGTCGGCGCTGTCGAACTGACCGACGCCGCCCAATGGTCTCCGGGGCCGTAGCTCAGTGGTAGAGCACCTGTTTTGCATACAGGGGGTCAGGGGTTCGACTCCCCTCGGCTCCACCAGCATCCTGCCACAGTGACGCGCCGCTCCCGGCCAAGGCGCCGTCATGAATCACCAACCCGGCACCGATCGTCCCGCCACCGAGAACGCTTCGAGCCCATGTGAGGCCCCTCGATTCAGCCCTACGCCGCGTTGCGGGACGCTGCCTTCCAGAGCGCACATCGGTTCAGCCGACGCGACCGCCGCCCGTGTTGGCCGCGCTGGCCTGAGACTGATCCACCTTTGTAACACGGCTGTAACAATCGGCGTGTACGATGCGCTCGCGAGGGCCGGCACCAACCGCTTTTCGAGGGATAGCTCATCGAGTTTCCTCACCTCCAGGATCCCTCTCCCCATTCGGATGGCGAGCGAGCGCGCCGATGCGTTGCGGGCGGGGGACTCGACAAAGTCGGGGCCGATGGCCTCAAGGCTCGAAGTGAGCCGAAGTTACATGGTACAGCGTACATCGACCAAAGGAGGGTGGCGATGGATTCTGTGAGAAAACCTTATAAGATGCGGCAGTTGGAAGCCACGTACGGAAAGCCCATAGAAACGATCCTTCAGGATGCGTGGGACAAGACCCCTTCGTTCGGGCGTGTTGCCAGGGCGTTGAGCCTTACCCCGCAGACCTCCCGGCGTTGGATCGCTATGCTGGGACTGGAGCCGCACTCCGTGCTGCGAAAGGCCCGTAGACGCCGGCAGACCAAGCACACCAACCACAGCTGACGGAAGCCGGGCGACTCCGTCAAGCGTCCCATCTCGTTCGATGGTGGCCTCCCCACGTCGCGGGAGCCCTAAATCACGCCTCGCTCCTTGAGCCCAGCGATGGCTTCAGCGACGTAGCCGAGCACGGATGCGAGGACCTCATCGGTATGCTCGCCCGGGCTGGGGGCGGGTCCTGCTTCGAAGGTCTCGCCGGGCAGCTTGATCGGGGTGCTAGCCATCGTCACCCTTCCGGCTTGGGGATGGTCCTGCTCCAGGATGTTGCCTCTCGATTGAAAGTGGGGGTCGTGAACGAAGTCGGCGTTCTCGTGGACCGGCCCTCCAGGCACATTCTCGTCGACAAAGATCTGGACCCATTCGCGCTGCGTGCGGGTTTCAAAAATTCTCGCCAGCTCGCGGCGCAGCTCTTCGTCGCCCCGGGCGTGCTCTCCCACCTCGGCGCCGGGCTTCTTCTCGTACAGGTCAATCCGGTCCACGACTTCGCAGAATTTCTTCCAAAATTTGCGCTCGGACGCCATGAAGATAATGTACCGCCCATCCTTGGTCCCGTAGTACTGGTATCGAACCGAAGGGGCCATGCTCACGCTGTCGTCGCCCGGGAGCCGGTTCATGACGGTCTCGACAGTCCCGGCGCGCCAGGCGAAGGCGGCGTCGGCCTGGGCGACGTCGATGTGCTGGCCCTGGCCACTTTGGACCGACCGGACGAGGGCGGCCAGCACACCCATCGCGGCGTACAGCGGCGCCAGCTGAGTGCCGACACCGATGGTCCCATCCGGGATGCGAGGGTAGCCATCGGCGGCGATGACGGGCGGCGCCAGGCCGGTCATCGCATCGTAGGTCAACCCATGCGTCGCCAGGTCGCGGTATGGGCCGGACTGTCCAAGACCCGAGAGCGAGCAGTAGACGATCTTGGGATTGACTGCCCGAACAGCCTCGTAGCCGATGCCGAATCGATCGACGGCGCCGGCTCGTAGGCCGTCGATGACGACCTGGGACCGCCGCGCCAGCTCCAGGAAAACGTCGCGCCCTTCCGGCGCTTTGAGATTCAGCAGGAGACTCTTCTTCCCACGATTCCATCGCAGGTGCATCAGGCTCAGCCCGCCGAGGTGCTGGTAGCCGACGAGCCGAACGTAGTCGCCGTTTGGCGGCTCTTCGACCTTGATCACCTCGGCGCCAAGGTCGGCCAGGTGCTGCCCCAACGCGTCCGGGGCCAGCAGCGCGACCTCCAGAACTCGAATCCCTCGTAGCAGGGAGTACATGCGTCACCAGTCCCGTTTCCATATTCCTGCGGCCCGTTGGCGCGGGGGGCTCGCCATTCCGCCCCGACCAACACGATAAGCCACGCGATTGTCACCGTAGCGATCCTGACGGTCGATGAGCGAGAAGCAGCCACAGGCGGTCTCGCGGGGCAGTCGGCCTCGCCGCCCCGAATCGCCCGGGGCCGGCGGCTGACAGTCTACACCACACACACGACGTAGGCTCGAGGCGCTTCAGCGCGTGCGCCGGTCGGCGACCTCGTTGACAGCCCTCGTACCGCCCATACAATGGCACCGTAGCAACACCCCCGGAAAACGGGCGGCGTAGCAACACCCCCGGAAAACGCGGCGTCTCCCGTCGCCGGAGCCGGGGCCGTAAGGAGGGAATCCGCCCATGCCTGTTCGCACTCCCCAGGTGCTGCTGGACGACATCATGTTTGCCGAGGGGCCTCGCTGGCATCAGGAACGCCTGTGGTTCTCGGACATGTACGCCCACGAAGTCGTGGCCGTCGACATGGCAGGCCGCCGCGAGAGCATCGCCACCGTGCCGAATCAGCCATCCGGCCTGGGCTTCCTCCCCGACGGGAGGCTGTTGATCGTATCGATGAAAGACCGGAGGCTGCTGCGGCTCGACGCGTCGGGGCTGACGGAGGTCGCGGACCTGAGCGGCCTCGCCACGGCCGAGTGCAACGACATGGTCGTCGACGGCCAGGGGCGGGCCTACGTCGGCAACCTGGGCTTCGACGTTCACACCGGAGCGCCGGAACGGCCCGCCAACATCGTTCTGGTGACGCCGGAGGGGGACACGCGTATCGTCGCCGAGGACCTCGCCATCCCCAACGGCACGGTGATCACGCCCGACGGCCGCACGCTTATCGTGGGCGAGTCCCGTGGGAAACGCCTCACGGCGTTCGACGTCGAGCCCGACGGTTCGCTGAGCAACCGCCGAATCTGGGCGGAGCTGGCCGTCGTGCCCGACGGCATCTGTCTCGATGCCGAGGGCTGCATTTGGATCGGGGCGCCCGGCGAGTCCGGCGGCTACCTCCGCATCGCCCAGGGTGGCGAAGTCACCGACCGTGTCGATCCCGGCGACGCGAAGGCTATCGCCTGCATGCTGGGCGGCCCCGACGGCCGAACCCTGTTCATGTGCGACGCTGTCTCCGCGAGGCCATCGGAGATCAAAGGCCCGGGGAACGCCCGGATCAGGACCGTCGAGGTCGACGCCCCTCGCGCGGGGTGGCCGTAAAGCCAAACGAGTCGCCCATGGCGGTCGCCGGGCTCGACGCCCCGATTCGCCCCACTACCAGAGGTCGCCGACCTTGCCCCGCTTCGGTAAGCCCAGACGGTCCCAATGGCCGGAGGGAAAGCCGGAGACCAGCTCGATCCGGACCAGCCACTTGGCCCACTTGTACCCGTAGGTCCCCGGCGCCGCCAGCCGCAACGGATAGCCAAAGCGCTCGATCGCCTCGCCGTTGACCTGGTACGCCAGCAAGGCGTCGGCGGCCAACAGGTCGGCGATGCGGTGCGTGGTGTGGTAGCCGTCGGCGCACGAGAAGATAGCCGTTTCCGCCTCGGGCTTTGGCGCCACGCGCTGGAGAAGTTCTCCCAGGGACACGCCTCTCATCACCGTATTGTTTCGAAAGCCCCCGACGCAGTCCATACGAATCTGGCGCTCCACCGAGGGTAGCGAAAGCAGGTCCTGAAAGCTGAGCTCGGCGGGGTTATTCACCAGGCCGTCGACGCGAAGGGTATACGTCTCGAGATCGACCGGCGGCACGCCCCAGAAGGAGAGGCTCTGCACCCGGTGGGCCGGCGTCGGCCCATGGCGGCGGTTCACCCCGGTCAGCTTCTTCGCGCCCAGCAGTGCGAGGATGCCGAGGGCGGTCAGCGGCTTGCGGATGGGAAGGGGGAAGGCGATCCAGCCGTAGTACAACACTCGCAAGATGCGCCGGTTCGTGCTCAACCGCCAGAAAGCGGCATCGATGGATGACAATGCGGTCCCGAAGCTCATTGTCAGTCCTCCCGACGCGCTGGGTCCGGCTGTCAATGCATGACGGTCCTGGCCGGACGTGGCCGCCAGGGCCCTCCGTGGAGCACGACGACGGGTCGCCATCGGCCCCGCCGGGGCAGCGAACGCCGAGCGCGTCGACAGTCGTCCGCTGTCCGTCTACCGCGTTAGATGCTCGTGGGGGCCAGGGGTCCGCTCCAGTCATGGGCGCTGGCGGTTGCGGTCAGGGTAGCACAAGCGTCCCGGGCTGCCGGCTGCGCCAGCGCCAAGTCGTCCGGGCGGTCCTGCGCCAGACGAGGCGCTGCTTTGGGCCGAATCGTGACCGGGTTGCCGTCAAACGGCCCGGCGGCGCCATGACCCGGCCCCGGAGTTACGCGCTTCCGACCTGCTAAAATGTTGCTGCGCCGAGGTGGCGGAACGGCAGACGCGACGGACTTAAAATCCGTTGGGAGCAATCCCGTGTGGGTTCGATTCCCACCCTCGGCACCAGGCTACGGTCTACTGCTCCGCAGCCCGTTTGACGTTCTCGGACCGTCTTCTTCATGCCGTTGCGGACATCACCGGCCCGTACTCCTCCGCCTCCTCGATCCCCCTCGTCCACGCGATCGCCTGGGCGCACGTCGTCCCGTCAGGGTCGCACCCGGCAGCGATCACCGCGATGGCAGCGGGGGCGACAAACGCGAGGCCAAGGAGCCGCCTTCTCATGGGGACGTCCCCAGGCGTCACACGCGGAAGCGAATCGAGGCCGCCTCAAGACGATGCCGACGATGGGTTCGGCGGCACCGGGCCGGTCTGCCACACGAATTCTGTTGCGAAGCTGTTGTTCTCCTCGTCGGCCTCCTCGACCAGATTCGTCGCGTCGACCTCGATTCGCAACGTGTGTGGCCCGGCGCTGACGGGCGTCATGTCGAAGAGTCCGGACCACGCCTCGCTCTGAAAAGCAAGGCCCGCGGCTGCGGCGTTCCATAGCTGGCGTTCGACGAGGACGTCGTCCAGGTACAGGTAGACCCAGAACGGCGATGGCGCGTCGGCAGCGCCATCGTTTCGGAAGCCGTACCGGAGATAGGTGGGAACGTCGACCGAGAGCGGGTCATCCACGGTTTCGCTCGCGTAGGAGGTGGCCACGATGGGCCCGCTCCACCCATCCGGCGCCGAGGGCACGAGATCCGGCAGCGGCCCGGATGCCGGCCCGTCGAAAGAGGATGACGACGTCCAGGTAAAGGGCCGCTCGACGACGTTGTCGATCTCGTTGATCTCGGGGACCAGATTGGTCGAGTCCACCACCAGCTTCATCGTGTGGGCGCCCACTCGAGGGCGGACGGCCTGCTCCAGCTCGGTCCAGTCACGGACCTCGCGGCGGGCGCTGGCTTGCAGGCCCGATACCAGCCACCGGCCGACCACCACGTCGTCGAGAAGCAAGTCGACGAAGAACGCGCGGGGCACCGCGATAACCGTCGCGTTTTGCACCGTCCAGCTCACATACGTGGTGCGATCGATCGATAGCTCGGCGTATTGATAGCCAACGATCCCGGGGTCGTTCTGAAGGATGAGGGCTGCGCCCCAGGTGAACTGGACCACCGGCGCAAGGTTGAGTTGGCCGGGTAGTCCAGGCGTCGGCGCCAGCGTCGGAATCGGTGTCGGCGTCGGGACGGGCGCGGGCGGACTCCGCGTCGCCAGCGGCCGCATCGCGGCGACGCGTCCCAGGGGCACCGGCGGTGGCGCGCCGTCGACCGACTCGACCACCAGCATCAGGGTCGGGCCATTGCCGACCCGCAGGTCCACCACGTTGCCCGGCGCGAGATCGAGATCGGTCGTCACCGACAGGGTGCCGGCATCGGCGCGCAACAGCAGATGGCCGACCTCTTGGCCACCCTGCGGAGCTACGCCAAACGGGTCTTGGTGCAGGACGATCCTCTTTCGCTGAGCGAAGAGCAGGCCAAGTCTTTGCGGATGAGCCAGTTCTTCCGAATGGGCGCCGACTACAAATGCACCGAGAAAGAGATGGTGGGCTTGGTCTACGAGGGCTTCCTCAGGTAGACACTTCAGTTGAGTCAGGTCCGATACGTCTGTGGGCGGCCAGAGCCGGCCTGTGATGAGGGCGTCGACGTCGACTCCGTGTTTCCGGGCCGCCCGTTTCGCCGCCGCGGATCGGTCTCGCGTCAGCGGGCTGTAGATCAGGGTTTTGCCTCGGCGCTTGGTCGGCGTCGAACGATTCTCGACGGCCT
>JACZVV010000076.1 GCA_022572465.1 Chloroflexota bacterium | reverse complement strand
CCACCACTCGTTCTCCGTGCCCGGCGAATCCCGACCAGTCGGGACGGTCCAGGCATGCCAATGACGGGTTCGGGAGCCAAAAGGAGTCCGTAGTTCGCCAGATCGTCCTTACCTGGGCGTCAGATCACGATTGACGGCATCGGATTCTGGTGATATCTTTCAGCCAATCGCCGCCGCGAGGTCATTCAGGGTACCCACAATTTGATACGGGAATTCTCGGTCGAAGAGGATGTGAATGACAACCCACGAAGACCACCATTACAGTATTTCAATCCATACCGACGACGTGGCAGTGTTATATTGCCTCAGGGCATTGGCTGACCTAGCTCAGCGAACCGGCAATACCCGCATCGTCTGGGCAAACACGAAACGGAGCGACTGGAGGGATAACAACGGCTCGGTTTCCTTCCACTTCAGTAGTTCTGATTACCGAGATGAGTTCGCCTCCTGTGCCGGGCGGGTACTCCCTTCAACCTCATGGCACGAGACTCAGAGGAATAACAATGATCCAGCTCAGCGCGCCAAAGGGCGTGGTCAGTAACATAATATGGAGTGTGCAGTTTCCGGTCGGCAATCCCCGATTTCTTATGGAGCCATTCAAGTCAGCATCGCATCAGCTTGATCTGCAGCTGGGCTGCTCCAGGTTTGTTCTAGAACAATAACCGAGTCTACACTTGGCCAAATACCTATGAATGTTAGAGAAAACCTTCTCGTTCTCTTGGGACTCGTTGTCGTTGTGAGTCTCGGCCTTGCGGCTTGTGGGTCCAAAGATGTAATCGACCAAACCAAGGTCAATACAATGCTCGTGGACATCGAGAAAAGCATTCAAGAGTACGATGTATCCTTCCGGGGTGTGCGCCAGTTTATACGGCAACTAGAAATAACCCGTGTTCATGACACCGCTTGGGCTGAGCGCACTCGATCGATTAACCCTATGGAGATCTACCTCAAAAGTCCCGATGAATCCTTTTTTGAAAGGGCTGTTAAGTTAAACCAGCAACGCTCACAAACCATGATTTTCGAGCTACGTGAAGAGGGAGAAGAATTCGCCTCTCTTTATTTCCAACTTGTAGTAAAGGCGCTCGTTGTAACAAACTCGGTTGATAGCGCAGAAGTGTTCCCAGAATTTTATGCCCTGGCCCAACAGGTGAATTCTGGCCAACATGATGGGGTTCAAGAGTTCAACAGATACCTGAAATCACGTTACTTCAATCAAACACGCGATACGCTGGACAGGTGTTCCAAAGAAATGATTACCAGCCTCACGACTCAAAGTGAGATTCTCAAACAAGTCGCTTCTTTTTATCGATCTGAGGACTTTATTACAACAAGGAACCTCGGTCCTGATTTCATCTCTACGGTAGGCAAAACCGCTGATGATCTTGGAGAGGCTTACGTCCAATGGGAGGCAGTGAAACTACGCTGTGTCATAAGCCTAGAGTTGCTGGCCTCTAACCCGTAGACGTAGCTATTGAGGGGTGAACCTTCCACCATCCACCCCTCCCACGAAAAGCGTGGCCGGTCCGCCCCCGCGGTCGCCTGGACGTCCCGGTCGGGGATCAGTCGGCTTTGGAGGGGGACGTGGCCGCCCAGCCCGTCGACGAGAGATCGATCACGACGCCGTCGGGAGCGCTGTACTTGAACTCGTGGCGGTGGCTGGACGCGCCGCCCTCTTTCATCCCCAGCGCTTGATTGATGTCGCTCCTGGGCTCGTATCCGGCGGCCTCCAGCTTCTCCGGGATGCCCTCGGACTCGTCGATCTGAAAGCCCATGTGGTGCAGACCGCTGAAGTCGACGCCCCATTCGGACCCCGCCACGGCATCTTCTTTGAAATCCAGGATCGCCATGTTGATGTAGCCGTCGGTGAGCAGGTACCCGTAGATCTTGGGGCTGTCCAGCTTTTGGATGACCTCCATGCCGAAGATCTCGGTGTAAAATTTTTTTGTCTTGTCGGCGTCTTTGCTCGCGATGGCGATGTGCCTGATCTTGGCCATGATGTTCTTCTCCTGTCGTCCGCGTCGCCGTGACGTTGGCTGCGGGGCGATTGGTCAGCCCTTGGTCCATCTGCCAATTGCCTCCTCGAGTTAGGCCAATTGTAGGTAGGCCGGACACGGTGTCAAGCTCGCGGCCGGATCGCTCACGTCTGTGGGACCAGTCTCGGCACCGCGGCGATCAGCTCCTCAGGCGTCCACCTTCCTCCGGGGCTGTAGGCGCTGGCGCTGGGTGTCGGCGGAGCAAGAACGCTCACCCGGGCGCCCTCGATCTCGAACGCCTGGCCGGTGAGCTTGCGTCCCTCCTCGGTGGCGAGGAAGACGGCGAGAGGCGCGACGGCCTGCGGCTCCATCAACGACGCCTCCAGCGCTTTCACCTGCTCCGGCGGCATCCCCTCGAGGCTGGCGAGCCAGGCGTCCACCGCCCTGGTCTTGGTCAGGCCCGGCATGATGCAGTTGACGCTCACGCCGAAGGGCTGGAGCTCCTGGGATAGCGTGCGCATCATTCCATAGATCGCGCCCTTGGAAGCGCAGTAGGCCGAGAGCTGGGGGACGCCCATGTAGAACGCCGCCGAGGCGACGTTGATGATGGCCCCGCTCCCCTGCTCGCGCATGTGGTTCGCGGCGTGCCACGAGCAGTTGAACGAGCCGTAGACGTGGACCTTTAGGGTGGCGTCCCAGTCGTCGGCCGTCAGCTCGTACAAGTTTCCCCGGCGGTCCATCCCCGCGTTGGTGATGATCACGTCGACCCGGCCGAAGCTGGACACCGCGGCCTGGACGATTCTCCCGGCGGCCTCGAAATCCGTGACGTCGTCGTAGTTGGCGACCGCCCTTCCGCCCGCGCTCTCGATCTCCCGCACCACGTCGTCGGCCGGCGTGCTGCTCTTGCCCAGTCCCTGGACGTCGCCGCCAAGATCGTTGACCACCACGCTGGCGCCCTCCTCCGCCAGGGCCAGCGCATAGGCCCGCCCGATGCCTCTCCCAGCCCCGGTGACCACTGCCGCCTGTCCGTCGAGTCTTCCGCTCATAACGCGTCCTCCTGTTCTGGTGGGCCAGCCTCGCCACCGAGCGTGGTCCATTTTGTCCGGTGCATCACGCCGGCCGTCTCCTCGCCAGAGTTTCCCCGTTCGCGCCGCGCAGGTCAACCATCGGCTTCAACCATCGGCTGGGGAATCTTGACACGACCGGGGCCTCAACTACAATTGGCCCATCTCGGCGAGGGGGCGCCGCCGCTGAGGGCGGCTGCAGAGTCTGCGCGGGCCTCGCCGAAACGATCGCGGCGTCGTCTCACGGGGGATTGGTCAAGCCAATGAAAATCGGAGTGACGTTTCCCCAGGCCGACATCGGAACGGACCCAGGCGCGATTCGCGCCTTCGCCCAGGCGGCGGAAGACCTCGGATTCGACCACATCACCGTCTATGATCATCTCCTGGGGGCCGATCCACAAGCCAAGGTCCCCGGTTGGCATCACTTCTATGACTACACGGATCAATTTCACGAGCCGATGGTGCTGTTCGGCTTTCTGGCGGCGGTCACCCAGCGCATTGAGCTCTCGACGGGCATCATCATCGTCACCCAGCGACAGACGGTGCTGGTGGCGAAGCAGGCGGCGGAGGTCGACGTGCTGACGGGAGGCCGGCTGCGTCTGGGCATCGGCATCGGCGGGAACAAGTCCGAGCATGAGGCTCTGGGCGAGGATTTTCACAACCGAGGCAAGCGGTGCGAAGAGCAGATCGAGGTGATGCGGGCGCTGTGGACGCAAGATGTGGTCACCTTCGAGGGAAGGTGGCACACGATCAACGGTGGCGGCATCAATCCTCGCCCGGTGCAACAGCCGATCCCGCTGTGGATCGGCGGACACGCCGATGCGGTGCTCAAGCGGACTGCTCGTCTCGCCGACGGCTGGAACACGTATCTCACGCCCGATGAGAACGTGGAGGAGACCATCGCGTCGCTCCACCGGCACGCGCGGGATGCCGGGCGAGACCCCACCGAGATAGGCATCGAGGCCCGCGTCGGCTTGATCTCCACGCCGGTGTACAAGGGGCGGAGCTACGCCAACCCGCGGTCACCCGAGGAGACGGCCCGGGATGTGGACCGGTGGCGTCAGCTCGGCGCCACCCACGTCACCTTGAACACGATGGACGCCGGTCTGAAAACGGCCGACGCCCACATCGAAGCCATTCGACGGTTCCAGGAGGCGTTGACCGGGTAGCGAAGCAGCGTTTGGTGAACGAGGTGAGAGCATGACGGCCTTCGAAGAGTACGCCGAGAAGTACCCCGACATTCGGATGAAACGCGACGGCGGCATCCTGGAGATCGCCTTCCACACCGACGGAGGCTCCCTGGTGTGGGGCCCACGAGCGCACCGCGATTTCGGGTATGCCTTCGCCGACATCGGGAGCGACCCGGAGAACCACGTCGTCATCATGACCGGGACCGGCGACGATTTTCTCACGACCATGGGCGCGTTCGATCTGGCAACCACCCGGACGCCCCGCGGCTGGGACGCCATCTACTGGGAGGGCAAGCGCCTGCTGACGAACCTCCTGGACATCGAGGTCCCCATCATCGGCGCGGTCAACGGCCCGGCGACCGTCCACGCGGAGCTGGCGTTGCTGAGCGACGTGGTGCTGGCGGCCGAGGACGCCTACTTCCAGGACGCCGCCCACTTCCCCAACGGCACCGTTCCCGGCGACGGCGTACACATCGTCTGGCCCCTGCTGCTCGGGACGAACCGGGGCCGCTACTTCCTGCTCACCGGACAGAAGATCACCGCGAGAGAGGCGCTGGCCATGGGCGTCGTCAACGAGGTGCTGCCGAAGGCCGATTTGCTTCCGAGGGCGCGGGAGCTGGCCGAGCAGTTCGCTGAGAAGCCGCCTCTCACCCTGCGGTACACCCGCGTCGCCCTGACCTTGCACATCAAGCGGCTGATGCAAGACATGCTCGGATACGGCCTGACGCTGGAGGGCATGGCCGCCGTCGACGCGGGGAGCCAGCGCCCCGGCTAGCCGATCGCCGCGGCCGCCTTCGCGGCTTTCTCTTTCTCCTTGAAGTGGGGGATCACGTACTTCCCGTAGAGGCGCAGGGAGTTCATGATCTTTTCGTGGGGGACGTTCCCCACCTGAAGCAGCGCCAGCATCTGGTCGACGCCCGCCGCCTCGTACATCTCGATGGTCTTGATGCACGCGTCGGGATCGCCGATGCAGAACGAGCCATTGTCGATGAGTGTTTCGGGGTCCAGCCGGTCGGCGTATTTTCTGCCGACGCCGCCGCGTTGTGACTCCGCGTTGCTGACGTTCAAGGCGTGGTACTGGTAGCTTGGCGGGATCGTCTTGTCCTTCCACTGCTGCCAGACGGGATCGTAGATTTTCTTTATCGTGTCGAAGTACCAGGTGGCCTGCGGGCCTGCCGTCTCCCGCGCGGTCCGGTCGTTCTCGTCGCAGTGGGCCACGGTGAAGGCCCCCACCTGCTCGTTCTTGAACGCGCCCACCTGCTCGGGCGCGTCGACGATGGCTTCGCGATAGCTGGCGATCCGCTCGGCGAGCTGGCCGGGCGGCCCGACGGTGAAGCACAGGGCGCCGATTCCCTTCCGGCCGGCGATTTTGAACGTCTCGGGCTGCTGACACGCCACCCAGATCGGCGGGTGCGGCTTCTGGACCGGCTTCGGCAAGACGTTGCGTTCTGGTATGTCCCAGAACCGGCCCTTATAGCTGAACCAGCCGTCCGCCCACGCCTTTGGGATGATCTCCAGCGCCTCTTCCCATTCCTCTCGGGTGGTCATCAAATCGGCCCCGAACGGCTCGAGCTGGAACGGGTTGGAGCTCCGCCCGGTGCCGAACTCGGCCCGCCCGTTGGACATGATGTCCAGGGTGGCGATGCGCTCGGCTACCCGTATTGGATGGTTGATGGTCCCTTCCAGCAACACCACGCCGTGTCCCATTCGCATGATGCTGGTCCGGGCGGCCAGATAGCCCAGCCAGACCTCCGGGCCCGATGAGTGAGCGAACTCCTCGAGGAAGTGATGCTCCACGATCCAGCAGTAGTCGAATCCCATCTGCTCGGCGTAGACCGCCTGGTCCGCCGCCTGATGGAAGATGTCGTACTCGGAATTCGGGGACCAGGGCTTCGGCACCTCAAGCTCATACAACAGGCCAAACTTCATCAGCGCCTCCCGATCGTCGCGGCATCGCCCCGGGCCTGTCTCGGCTCAGCGTCCCGTCGGCAGCTTCGGCCGCGCCGTGCTATCCTCCCACAGGCGGCGAGATGTGGCAATCGCCGGTATTTGGGCGCCCGTGCCGGCGCCGGACCGCTTCTCCTCGCGGCCCTATTTGTGGGAAGGCTTCAAGGTGTGCCCTTGGCCAAATCAAGGCGTGTCCTTGGCCAGATCAAGATGTGCCCTTGGCCAAATCAGGTGTGCCCTTGGCCAAATCAAGGCGTGAATGAAAGGGGCTCGATATGCAGTTTGAGTATTCCGACCGGACCAAGCGCTACCAGGAGAAGCTGGGAGCCTTCATGGACGCCCACGTCTACCCTGCCGAGAAGACCTTCGAGGAGCAGCTCGATTCGCAGCCGACCCGGTGGCAGGTGCCGGCGGTCATGGAAGAGCTGAAAGCCAAGGCCAAGGAAAACGACCTGTGGAACCTGTTCCTGCCGGAGAGCGAGCAAGGCGCGGGCCTGACGAACCTGGAGTACGCCCCTCTTTGCGAGATCATGGGCCGCTCGGCCATCGCACCCGAGGCGTTCAACTGCTCCGCGCCTGACACCGGCAACATGGAGGTATTGGTCCGATACGGCACCGAGGAGCAGAAGAAACGGTGGCTTGAGCCCCTCCTGGCCGGCGAGATCCGCTCCTGCTTCACCATGACCGAGCCCAACGTGGCGTCGTCCGACGCGACGAACATCGAGTCCAGCATCGTCCGCGACGGCGATGAGTACGTGATCAATGGCCACAAATGGTGGACGTCGGGGGCCGGCGACCCTCGCTGCAAGATCTCTATCTTCATGGGCAAGACCGATCCCACCGCCGATCGGCACCTGCAACAGTCGATGATCCTGATCCCCATGGACACGCCGGGCATCACCATCAAACGTCTGCTGACCGTCTTCGGTTACGACGACGCGCCCCACGGCCATGCGGAGGTGCTGTTCGAGGACGTCCGCGTCCCGATCACCAACATCCTGTTGGGCGAGGGCCGCGGCTTCGAGATCGCCCAGGGACGTCTAGGGCCGGGGCGCATCCATCACTGCATGCGGGTCATCGGGCTGGCCGAGCGAGCCCTCGAGGCCATGTGCCGCCGCACCAAGTCGCGGGTCGCCTTTGGCCGGCCCATCTCCGAGCAGACGGTCACCCTGGAGCGTATCGCCGAGTCGCGGATCGACATCGAGCAGGCGAGGCTCTTGACGCTCAAGGCCGCTTACATGATGGACACGGTAGGCAACAAGGTGGCCCGCGCCGAGATCGCCATGATCAAGGTGGCCGCGCCGGCCATGGCGCTCCGAGTCATCGACCGCGCAATCCAGGCTCACGGCGGCGGCGGCGTGGCCGCGGACTTCGGCCTGGCCCGGGCCTGGGCGCACGCGCGCACCCTCCGCATCGTCGACGGGCCGGACGAGGTGCACCGGAACCAGATCGGCCGGCTGGAGCTGCGCAAGTACGACTAGGTCGCTGAGCGACATCAGCATTCCGGACTCATGTCGCTGCGGCTGAGCCGCTGGCTCAGCCACCGGCCTGCAAGGGCCGGAGCAGCTGATGTGGCACAGGCGGCGGCCTGCATGGGCCGAAAATACTGATGTCGCTCAGCCACCATGGGCCAGAAATACTGATGTCGCTCAGCGAGCGGCTGAGCGGCGGCAAAATTTAGGCCAAAAAAGCTGATGTGGCTCAGCCACCATGGGCCGGAAATACCGACGTCGCTCAGCGACCAGCGACCGGTTAGGAGAGGTTCGCGAGGTGGGCCTCCGCGAGCTCGGCCAGTGGGCGCGCTCGTTGGCCCTGGGCCACGGCCTGCTCGCTGCTGGCGGTGCCCTCGAGAGCCCTGGCCGCGATTCCCTGCATGATCGCCGCCAGGCGGAACATGGTGAAGACCATGTAGAACTCCCAGTGGTCGATCCGCTTCCGCCCCGTGCGCCGGCGATAGGATTCGATCCGTTGGTCCTCGGTGGGAAGGCCCATCGACGTAATATCCAGGCCTTTGATGCCGTCGAGGGGCTCCGGCGGCAGGCGCCACGGGAGGCAGTGGTACGCTAGGTCGGCCAGCGGATTGCCCAGGGTCGACAGCTCCCAGTCGAGCACTGCCACGACCCGCGGCTCCGTGGGGTGAAAGATCAGGTTGCTGAGCTGGAAGTCTCCGTGGACGATGGTGGTGGTGTCGTCCTCGGGGATGTTTTGGGGCAGCCACTCGATCAAACGGTCCATGGCGGCGATGGTCTCGGTCTCCGATGCCTTGTACTGTCGAGACCAGCGAGAGACCTGGCGGGCGAAGTAGTTGCCCGGATTGCCGAACCCGCCCAGGCCCGCGGACTCGTAGTCCACGCCGTGGAGGCGGGCCAGCGTTTCGATCGCGGCTTCGTAGATCGCGGCCCGCTCGCCGGGCGCCACGCCGGGGAGCGGCGCGTCCCAGAAGATGCGCCCGTCGACGTACTCCATGACGTAGAATGCGGTCCCGACCACCGAGGGGTCGTCCGAGAGGGCGTACGTCCTGGGCACGGGGACGCCCGAGTCTTGAAGCGCGCTGATGATGCGGTACTCGCGGTCCACCGCGTGGGCCGAGGGCAACAGCGTCCCCGGCGGCTTGCGCCGCAAGACGTAGCGCCGGTCTCCAGCCGAGAGCAGGTAGGAGGGATTCGACTGGCCGCCTCGGAACTGTTGGACCCTCAGCCGGCCGGTGAACCCCTCGACGTGCTTGGCCATGTACCGCTGGAGCGCGGCCTCATCGAACCGGTGTTGCTCGCGCACCGGCCCCGTTCCCGAGAACATTTCGCCGCGACTGGTCATGGTGTTGTCCAACGAGCGCGATTTCCCTGAAGGGCGGGAAGATGCGAGTGTAGTCGCGGTGCCGTTCACCGTCAACAGAGGCGCCGACCGAACCGGGGCGCGCGCCCGCGGAGGCCGGTTAGTCTCGGGCCAGGATGCAGAAATTGCCGCCGCCGGTGGGAGGTCCCATGCCGGCGGCGAAGGCGATCTTGGGGTCGCGCACCTTGCGGCATATCGAGCGGTCGTAGGTGTGGTCGCCGGTCGCCCACCCCGGGCAGAGGTCCATCACCTCGCCTCGAAGCTGCCTGACCGCCTCGATGGGACGAAACAGAGAGGGCGTCCCGTTGTGGCTGAAGGCCTGGCAGCCCCCATCGGTGCAAACGGGGAACCGGCCGTCCAGCTCCAGGTCATTCCCCTGGGCCAACGGCCCTCCCTCGCCCTCACCGCAGAAACCGAACAACTCCAGCTGCATCAGCGCCCAGATCGCGAAGCCGTCGTACAGCTCCACCACATCGATGTCGTCGTGGCCAACGCCGGCCTGAGCGAAGCCCCGGGCGACCCACTCCCGCGAGAAGTCGCCGCCGACGTGCCGCTTCAGGAGTGGCGCCTCGGCGTAGGCCGGGTACGATAGCTGGTCGGCGCCGCCCAGGACGTAGACCGGCGGCTTCCGCAGCGAGCGCGCCCGCTCGGCGGTGGTCATGATCAGGGCGCCTCCGCCGTCGTTGACCAGGGCGCACATGAGCACCGTCAGCGGCTCGGCGATCATCCGGGAGCTCAGCACGTCGTCGACGGTGTAGGGGCCTCGCTGAAACATGACCGCGGCGGGGTTGATCGACGCGTGGTTCCGGATCGTCACACTGATGGCGGCGAGCTGCTCCGGCGTGGTGCCGTACTGGTGCATGTGCCGCCGGGCCACCAGCGCGAACTGGGCCGGCGTGATCGACCCCGTCCACTGGGTGAACTCGTGGGCGTTCCAGGTCCAGGGCGCGGTCTTGCCCGTCGGCTGGGCCGGACGCGCGGCGCCCAAAACGATGGCCACGGTGTCGACACTGCCCATCCTGATCGCGGCGGTAGCGTCCAGGATGGCCGCGGCGCCGGTGCCCGCGGCGTTGACTGCCCCCGTGAGCCAGTTGATTGGAATGCCCAGCTGATACGGCCAGTTGGCCATCGCATAGTAGCCCGACCCCTCCGATGGAGCGTTGGGCCAGCCCGAGAGCTGGGCGAAGAGCCCCTGGACGTCCTTCAGCTCGAGGCCCGCGTCGTCCAGCGCGCCGCGAAGCGCCTCCAGGCCGTAGCTCAGTCCGGTGCGCCCGCCCGAATCCCGGGTCTGGTGGGTGGTATGCACTCCGACGATCGCGGCGTCTCGTGGTCCGGGCATGTTGGTGCTGCGCCGCTCCAGTTAGCGGGCCGGCCTGAACTTGTAGAGCGAGATCTCTTCCGTGGCTCGTTCGAACGTCACTTCCACGGGCATGTCGATGCGGATGGCCTCCAGCGGGCACCCGACCAGGTTCGTCTGCATGAACGGCCCCTCCTCCAGCTCCACCACCGCCAGCACGTAGGGCACGTCGCCGGCGAAGGCCACGGGGTCCGGCGGCCGATGGATGACGGTGAAGCTGTAGAGCGTCCCCCGGCCGCTGGCCTCTCGCCATTCGTACTCCTCGGCGAGGCACCAGGGACAGGCGAGCTGTGGCGTCCAGCGAAACCGCCCGCAGCTCTCGCACCGCTGCACCAGCAGCTTGTGCTGGCGAGCGCCCTCCCAGAAAGGCTCGGAGAACGGCGTGGGCCTCGGCAGGGGCTTGAGATATTCGGAGGTCTCGGCGGCCATCTTCCCTCAAGGGCGGCGAGCTAAGGTCAATCGAGCGCGGTGCAACGGGAGTCTAAAGTGGGCGGTAGGAGGTGTCAAGAACGCCGGCGGGCGGCGCTTGACATCCGCAGCGTGGTCAACCCATAGTGTCTCATCAACCGAACGGAGGAGGGACGAGAGCATGGACGGAACCGCTCCGAGGTACGTAGCGAGGGTTGATGTCTCGGCGCTGCCCGCGCCCATCTCCCAGGCGTTCATGGGCCTGATCCGGGCGATTTGGGACCACGGAAAGCTCGACGGGCAGCTCAAAGAGATGATCCGCATGCGGTCGGCCTTTCTAGCCAACTGCCGTCAGTGAAAGATCTCTCGTACTGCTGAGGGTCAGCAGGCAGGACTCACCAACGAGAAGATCGCCAAGGTCGTGAACTTCGAAGAGTCGGACCTCTCGGAGCGAGAGAAGGTCGCGCTTCGATACGCCGATCTGGTCAAGTACAATCCCCAGGGCGTCACCGACGAGTTCATGGACCAGGTCAAGCAGCATTTCACCGACGCGGAGATCTGTGAGATCGGCTACATCCTCATGGCCTACGGCGGGGCCCACAACTTCCTCTCCTCGATCGGGGAGGACGTCGTCGACGAGAACGGCGTGAGTCTGGTGAGCGACGACGGCATGTTCGGGAAAGACGGGTTCCCGCTGGTATTCAACACCCGTCACGCCCAGACGGTGTTCCAGGCGCCCGAGGAGATGGCCCTGGACGGGCCGCTTCCCCCGGTCCCGTTCATGACGGACGTCGCGGCGCCGCAAACCGCACCCGAGCGGCCTAGCTCGGCCAAGACGGAGAAGATCGCGTCGCGCTGACCGGTCTGGCTCGCCGCCGATGCGACGTCTCCGGCCGCCTCGTTGACAAGGGACGATCGAAGACGCCGGGCGGACTTGGCGTTCGATCGAAGCGGCGTGATCCTGGACGCGATGACCGGTCGGAGACCGGCTAGCGCAGCTTGTTGTACGCGTCCAGAGCGGCGATGCGGTAGCATTCGGCCAAGGTCGGGTAGTTGAACGTGTTGTTCACCAGGAACTCGACGGTCCCCTCCAGGGCGATCAGGACCTGCCCGATGTGCACCAGCTCGGTGGCGCCCTCTCCAATGATGTGGACGCCGAGTAGGCGCTGGTTGTCCTGATGCACCAGCAGCTTGAGCATGCCGCTCTTGTCGCCGATGATCTGCCCTCGGGCCGTCTCTCGATACCGGGCCACCCCGATCTCGTAGGGGATCCCCGCGCTGGTTAGCTCCTCCTCGGTCTTGCCCACCATCGATATCTCGGGAATGGTGTAAAGCCCGTAGGGCAAGAGAGAAGGCAAGGGGGAGAGGTCGACGCCAAAGGCGTATCGGACGGCCAACCGGCCCTGCTCCATGGACGTTGCGGCGAGGGCTGGGAAGCCAATGACGTCGCCCACGGCGCAGATGCTGGGCACGGCCGTTCGATAGTACTCGTCGACCCGCAACCGGCCCCGTTCGTCGGCCTCGATGCCGACCCGATCCAGGCCGAGATTCGCCGTTGCTCCTTGGCGTCCGACGGTGTGGAACAAGACCTCGCTGGTGATCCTCTTCTTGCTCTTGGTGTGGGCCACCACCCGCCCTTCCCCTTCGACCACCCGGGTAACCTCTTCCCCGAGCCGAAGGATGATGCCTTCCTGCCGGAGATGGTAGATCAAGGCGTCGAGGATCTCTCGATCGAGGAACTCGAGAATCCGGTGGCGTTGGTCGACCAGCGTGACCTCGGTGTCCAGCGCGGCGAATATCGACGCATACTCGACGCCAATGGGACCGGCCCCGACGATCGTCATCGTATGAGGAATCGCTGGCAGTGCAAAGACGCTCTCGGTGTCGATGATGGTACGGCCGTTGACAGGGACCTTCTCGACGCGGGCTGGAACGGTGCCCACGGCGATAACGATATGCTCGGCCTCGATGTCGGAATAGCCGTCATCGCGTTGGACTCGCAACCGGTTGGCGTCCAGGAACCTCGCCTCGCCTTGAACAAGGGTCACGCCGTTGCGAGCGAACTGGTGCCGGAGGACGCGGACTTCGTCCCGAATAACCTTGTCCAGACGGGCGATGAGGTCCTTCACCGACAGGTCCTGTTTCAGGGAGTAGCTGATGCCGTAGATGTCCCGCTGGCGAAATCCCGTGAGGTAAAGCACGGCCTCCCGAAGGGCTTTGCTGGGAATGGAGCCGGTGTTGACCGAAGTGCCCCCAACGTCCGAGGCCCGCTCGATCACCACGGCGCTCTTGCTCAGCTTGGCGGCCTGGATGGCGGCTCCATGACCGCCTGGACCCGACCCGATAACCGCTACGTCGTAGCGCTTCAAGCTCTCTAGCCCTTTCATGGCGCGCGCGTTGGGCGAAGCAGGAGCACCGCCCTACCAATTGATGGTGCCTCAGGCGACAGAACCCGTCAAGGGTATGCTCCCTCATATGCTCTACCGGCGTGCGTGGCGTTTCGTGGCCGTGCCGCCATGCGGCTCGCCCGTCGGGGCGGCCCATGGGTGTTGCCTTGCTTGACAGGAGTCAGAGCCTCTTCTACTATGACGGCTGGAGGAGGCCACAGGCTACGCCTCCAATCATGATGTCGAGATCGAGACCGAGACCGCGGGCTGCACTGCTCCTCGGGAGGACAGCCAGCGGTCGTTGTTTTTCCGGCAGCCAGTCATGAGCGCATGGGCGGCGGTTATCCTCGCGGCGGGTGCGAGCACGCGTATGCGGTCGAGACGGCCCAAGGTCGTGCATACCGTGTGCGGCCTTCCGATGATTGCCCACGTCACTGCGGCGGCTCGACAGGCCGGGATCGAGCACACTATCGTGGTGGTCGGGGCACAGGGCGGCCTGGTGCGCGACTCGCTGGGCGAGGGGCACCAGTACGCCACACAGCCTAACCCCCGAGGGACCGCCGATGCGGTGGCCGCGGCGCGAAGCCACGTGGAAGGCCGCGCGGCGCATCTCCTGGTGCTCAACGGCGACCTACCCCTGGTTCGTCCCGAGACCCTCGATGCGCTGATGGCCGCCCATCGGACCTCCGGCGCGCCGATGACGATCCTCACCTGTAGCGAGAGGTCGGTCGACCTTCCCGGCCGTGTGCTGCGGGACGCCGCCGGCGTGGTCCAGGACGTGATCGAGGCGGCCGACCTGCCCGAGGGGCGCGCCGACCTTGCCGAAATCAACTGCGGCGCCTACTGCTTCGACGCCGGCTGGCTCTG
>JACZVV010000075.1 GCA_022572465.1 Chloroflexota bacterium | reverse complement strand
AAGCACTTCCCGTTCAAACTCGGCGTCGGTCACTGCCAGCGGCTTAGCCATCTGACTCCTCCATCTTCCTTCGTCCCGTTTTCCGAGCTTACAGGGCCACCAACCTCGCGAGCAGCACGCCGCCGAACAGGACGATGAGGTAGGACCCCGTGGCCGTCACGAAGCCGTTGGTGATCCCGCTGGTCTTCTCGCGGAACGTAGTCAGCCCGTGAGACACCTTCTTCCGCTCCACCCCGGCGACAATGAGGGCGCCGATGCCCACCGCCGGCAGCACCCTGGCCAGGCCGTAGACTCCGAGGACGATGCCGCCGTAGATGGGGTTCGCCGCCGCCGCCACCCAGCCCAGGAGGATGTAGTAGGTGGGCATGGGGCACCCTATGCCCATGCCGGCCCCCATGGTGCTCCCCAGCACCAGCGACCGCCGGTAGGGCTTGTCCTGGTCGGGCATGCGGGGGCCCCTTACCTTATCCGTCAGGCTGGGCAGGTGCAACAGGCCCGCCTGGCTCAGGGCGTAGCCCAGGGCGAGGATCCCGAGGAGGGAGTAGAGCACCACGGCGAAGCCCATCCTCGTCGCCGGGGTGTCCAACAGACTGAGGACGCCTTCGCCGGCAAAGCCAAGGCCAACTCCGACGGCGGCCAGGGGCAGGGCACTCGCAGCCACGAACACCAAGCTTAGCATCGTCCGATCGCGCAGCCCCTCGCGCGAGCCGAGGATCGACGGCATGGCGAATACCGCAGGAAGGCCGCAGGGCAGGACGATCATCGTCGCGCCGATGACGAACGCCGCGGCTATCGCCACGGCCGCGCCGGGGCTGCTCGCCGAAGCAGTGGACCCGGACACTCCGGCGAAGATGTCGGTGCTCCCGTCGAGCACCCCGGCCTGCCAGCTGATGATGGCTAGCACGGCGCCTACCGCCAGAGCAAACAGGAACTGCCCCCTCGGGCCCCCGCGGGTCCATAGAGAGGTCGCTTGCTGTCTCAGAGTCGATATGCCCATCAAGATGGGCCTCCTTTTGCTCCTATCTGCTGATCCCTAGTCCTCAGGGCTGAAGCCGACCTGGTCTAAGGCTTCCCGGATCTGGTCCAGGCTGATGGCCGACTCGTCGAACTGGACCCGCACTAGTTTGGTCTCCGGGTCGGACTCGGTGACCTCCACGCTGGGCAGAGCTTCTACGGTCCGGGTCACGGTCTTTGCGCAGCCTCCACAGTGAAGAGCCGGAATCTTCAGGGTCGCTGTCTTCGCCATGTCGCACCTCCTTTCTAGCTGTCTTTAATATGTTAGATAACCTTCCAGTTTAATGGAGGGTTCATCGATGCCCCGCCCTACGTGATCTGGTCGATCAGCCTCCCTTTGAACAGCCAGTAGTAGACGATATAGCTCCCGGCCATGATCATCAGCAGCGCGCTTACCCGCTCCACGTAGGGGAGAATGCGGTGGAATCCTCCCACCAGGGTGCCCTTGAACACGGCCATGCTCATCGTCAGCGCCAGGATAATGAAGCCCATCCCCAGCGCGTAGCTGACAAACTGCAAGGATGCCGAGGCCAATCCCTTGACGGCCAAGGACCCTCCCACAACGGTCAGGAAGATGGGCAGGGTACAGCTCAGGGACGCCGTGGCATAGGCCAGCCCGAAAAGGAAAAAGCCCCTCAAGCTCACCGTGCCTGGATCGCCCATGCGGTCGGCTATCCGGGCGGCGAAACCAACGGAAAGCTGACGGCCCCCGAGCATGGCAATGCCCATCAACCCTAAGACGACGCCGATCGCCAGCGCAACCCACGGGACGGTGTCGATGACGAACCGGCCGCCAGCCGAGATGAGAATGCCAACGCCGCCGAAGAGGATGACGAATCCTCCGGTGACCACCCACGCCACCAGCGTGTCCCGAGCTACCTGAGCGGGGATAGCCACCGTGATGACGCCTCCGCCTCCGTAATTCCCTTTGGATGGCCCCGTCGCCAGAAGGTCGCGAGCGCCCAGATACAGTCCGAGATAGGCCGGCAACATGGCGAAACCGCACGGGTTCACCGCCGACACCATGCCCGCGCCGAAGGCATACCCCAACGGCAGCAGGTCAGCGACACCGTCGAGCCACTGAGCGAAGAACTGCTGGACCGTTTCCATCAATCGCGCTCACGACGTTCCCCGTCGCGAAACCGAGACCCGCCCCCTCCGCTCCAATTCTCCTTAGAGCAACTTCTCGATTTCCCTCCGGAGCTTTCCGTATCCTGCCGAGCCGTCAGACCGGAACGCCAACCCGCCTTGCCGGTCAACGATCACCTCGGTGCCGAGAGCGAATATGCGGTACGTTTTGACCGTCGTACGGCTGCGGTCCTGCGCCCAGACGACGTCACCGGCCCCTGTGCTTTTCCAGAAGCGCTGCCATTCCGCCAGCGGGTAGTTTGGTTCAATGTTGATCGCCACCACCTCCACACCCCGGCTCTGATACTCTTTGTGCAGCTTTGCCAGCGCTGGAGCCTCCAGCGCACAGGTCGGTCAGCCAGGGAACGAAAAATACAGGACGACGACCTTCCCTCTTTGCTGTGATAGGGTGTAGGGCACGGCGCCAGCCAAGGTCACGGTGAAGTCGGGGGCGGGCACGACGGACCGCTCTTCCACTTCACGAGGAGCAGCTCCACTGCCCTCTTGCACCGGTGCGACCCGCCCGGAGGGATCGTGAGGCGCGGTCGAAGACCCCCCGCCACAGCCGACGACAATTATTGCGACGGCCACGAAGACCGCTGCAGCACCCATCTTCGTCATGGGCCGGACTCCAGGTCTCGAGGTCCCCGTCTCCCCTGGCGCCACCTTTGCCTAACGAATTGACTGCCGCTGCCCAGACGGAGACGGATCTGGCCTGAGACCATTACCAGTCCGTACACCGCCACCGGGACGGCGCAGCAGATCACAATCGCGAGTACAGCGACCATGCCGTAATTCTCCTCGACTCTATTCTTCGCCCTAACCCGTCCGTTTACGTTCCCGGTAAAGACCGGCTGTTCCGCCGATCATCCACCCAGGCCAGCGTCTCTTTCTGCACGCCGAGCCCGCTCTGCTCGACGATGGAGCAGATACGGCCCCCAGAAGGCCCGCAGTCCTCCTCGGAGCCGGTGCGGTCTCTCAGTCCGACCAGCTCCGCGCGAAACTGCTCCAGATCCCCCAGGAGCCGATCGATCTGAGCCAACTTGGTGTCCAGCAGGGAGCGGACGTGGACACACGTGGGCTCATGCCGGTCGTGAAGGGTCAGGATGCCCCGGATTTCCGCCAGGGACAGCCCCATGCGCTTGGCCTTGCGGATGAACACCAGGCGCTCGACGTCCCCATCTCGATAGGCTCGGTACCCCGACGCGGTCCTGCCGGGGTCTGGCAGCAGCCCCCCCTGTTCGTAGAAGCGGATCGTCTTGGAGGTCAGCCCGGTGGCCGCGGCCAGCTCGCCGATCTTCATGCCTTTCCTCCCAACGCTGATGCCCAATATAACATTCCATTCAGGTGGAATGTCAACCCCCCGTCTCCGCGCCACGGCATCGCCGGGTGGTGTAGTAGGGGCGACGTAGGCGGAGAAGCCGATGCGGCTCAGGCGGCTAAGCGGAGATGCCGATGTGGCTCAGCCACCTTGGCCCGGAAATGCTGGTGTGGCTCAGCCACTGGGCCGGGAATGCTGGTGTGGCTCAGCCACCGGCTCAGCCGCCGCCCCTACGGGTCGATGAACACGGGGCTGTCGTCGGCGATGACGTGGCGCTGGGCCGCCACCTCGCCGCGCAACCATTTGGGCAGGCCGAACAGGCCGGCGTGGGCCGCGCCATCGTAGAACCCGAGCTCGGTCGCGATGCGATCGGCGATGCGCCGGTCGACCTCCAGGCCCGTCAGCGAGGGCAGCTCGCCGCTCTTGACCGCCATCGCGAAGCCCCAGGCGCCGCCGAAAGAGGGGACCTCGGCGACGTAGGGATAGACACGTCCGGCGGCGGCTTTGAGCGTGTTGCAGATCGCCGTGAAGGCCCCTGCCATGCCGTGGCTGGCCGGGCCGGCCTGCGTGACCAGGATGCCACCCGGCGAGAGACGGCTCAGGGCCAGCCGATAGAATGCCTCGGTGAAGAGCGGCAGCGAAGGTCCTCCCTCCGTCGGGTCGGTGATGTCCAGGACGATGGCGTCGAAGCCGGCCGCTGCTCGCTCCAGGTAGCCCTTGGCGTCGCCGAAGGCCAGCTTCGCGCGTGGGTCGTCGAAGGCGCCACGGTGCCATCCCGGCAGACGCTCCCGGCACAGCTCTACCAGCTCGCGGTCCAGGTCGACCATCACCGCTCGCTGCACCGTGCGATGGGCCAGGACCTCACGCAGCGTGGCGCCCTCGCCACCGCCGGCGATCAGAACGTTCTTGGGCTCGGGGTGGGCCAGCAACGCCGGATGGACCAGCGCCTCGTGGTAGATGAACTCGTCGGCCTCGGCGGACTGAGTCTTTCCGTCCAGGACTAAGGTCAGCCCAAATGGGTCCGTATCGATGATCTCGACGCCTTGGAACGCGGTGCGCCCTGAGTAGACGACCGATTTGAGCTTGATCTGATGCAGCAGGCCGCGACGGACCGGCTCGACGTACCACTTGGCGTCGTCGGCCTTCATGGCCTTGGGCCTACGACGTCAAGATGGGCACCGGGCCGCGTTTGATCACGATGACCTCGGGGCTCCGAGAGTTCAAACGCCGGATGATCAGCTCGCCGGCTTTGGACGGTTCGAACGAGTCGCCGCAGGTGAAGATGTCCACCGCCGCGTAACGATGCTCGGGCCAGGTGTGGATGCTGATATGCGATTCCGCGATGGAGAGGATGCCGGTGACGCCCTGGGGCGAGAACTGATGGAACGATTCACTGAGTATGGTGACGCCCAACTCCTCGGCGGCGGAGACGAGCGTCTCGCGGACGAAAGATAGACTGTCGAGCTGGTTCGGCTCGCAGTCTCTGAGCTCTAATAGAAGATGAGTGCCGATCGCATTCAATCTCACCCGCCCCCCTGAGGTATTTTGCTCACAATCAGCTATTATAGCGGGTCGCTGGGCGTTCGCAATCCCCCCGGCCGTCGGACCTACAGACCAAATCCGGTCAGGTCCACGTGTTCCCGAAGCAGCGCCTTGTAACAGGCCAGCTTCTCGACGTGATGGAAGGTCGGCCCGACGACGAACTCCTCGATCCCGCTCACCGTTTCCAGCGTGCCCTGGGGGACGACCATCACCGGGACGCCGGCTTCGGCGGCCTTGTCCATCACGTAGGGTATGGGCTCCCCGCCGCCGGTGAGGATGAGGCAGCGCGTGGAGGCATCGATGGCGTTCCATTGCAGGTCGGGCCGGTCGGCGCGGGTAATCAAGGCCATGTTTTGCTTGCGCTCGTAGTAGTGCTCGCTGGAGTCCAGCACCATGGCGCCGACCAGGAGGCTCTCGACGATCTCGGAAGCGTTGCTCTCGGCGTTGAGGAGCCTGCCGCCCAGGCGCTGGCTGTACTCGGCGACGGTAAAGCTCAGCAGCCGTCGCTCCTCAGGCACCGCGCCCAGCACCTTGACGCCCCGTTCCTCCAGCGCCGGAGTCGCCTCCGACCGGGCCACCCGCAGGCTTTGAGGCGGCGTCGCGTTGAGGATCACCCCCGCCAGCCTGTCGCCGAAGCGCTCCTTCAGACCGGCCACCGCATCCAGGTCCATCTCCCGGTGGAATCGTACGACGGCCACCACCTGGGAATCGGTCAGCTCGGCCAGGGCTTGGGAGGCGTCGGCGATTTCTCCCGCGGCGGGGATGCCGTCGATGAGCACCACGTCCTTGCCCGACGAGAGGCCTTGCCATTGCTCGCTCAGCGAGCGCCGCAGGGCCGACATTTTGCCCGCCAGCTGGTCTCGCACCGCCTCGGCCGTCGCAGCGTTGGGCGCGATCTCCTCGACAGACTCGGTGAGACCCAGGGCCTCGCGGCAGAAAACGGCATCGGGATCCGCGAGACCGCCGGCCTCGGAATCCGTGACCAACGTCACGGGCTTGAAGTAGCCGGCTCGCTTCCCTTGCTCGGCCAAGAGCGAGGCCAGCGACGCCGCCACGGCGGTCTTGCCGCTGCCGCTCTCCAGCGAGGTAACGTAGATTCCTGCCAAAGGTCCATCCCGGGGAACAAGGCTTTGCCCAACAGATAATGAAGTCTAGCACAGGGCCCAGGGCCCCTCAACACAAACTCAGGCGGCCATTCCCTCGGTGTGGCCTTCGATCTCCAGGCTAATATCCAACGCCTTGGCCGAGTGGGTCAACGCGCCCACTGAGATGAAGTCGACGCCCGTCTCCGCGACCGCCCGAACGGTGGACAGCGTTATGCCGCCCGACGCCTCGGTGCGAGCTTTGCCTCGCGCCGCCAGCACCGCGCGTCGCATGGCGTCCAGGCCCATGTTGTCCAGCAGCACGACGTCGACGCCGGCGTCGACGGCCTCGCGGGTCTCGTCGACCGACGTAACCTCTACCTCGACGGTGATGCCGGGCGGAGCCTGGGACCTGGCCCGCCACACCGCGTCTTTTATGGTCAAGCCCTGCGCCCGAATCGCGGCCAGGTGGTTGTCTTTGATCAGCACCGCGTCGCTCAGGTCCATTCGGTGGTTGCGTCCGCCGCCCATCCGCACGGCGTACTTCTCCAATCGTCTCAGGCCGGGCGTCGTCTTGCGCGTGTCCAGGATCTCCGCGCCGGTCCCGCGGACGGCGCGGACGTAGCGGGCCGTGAGGGTCGCGATGCCGCTGAGGCGTTGAAGGAAATTGAGCGCCACCCGCTCACCGGCGAGGAGGGAAACCAGGGGGCCTTCGACGGTGGCGGCGACGTGGCGTCTCCGCACTCGCTGCCCATCGGCGGCTCGGGCCTGGAAAGCGACCGACGGGTCCACGGTATGGAAGACAGCTTCGGCCACCGGGAGGCCTGCCAGGACGCCGCCCGCCTTCACCAGGAACGCGCCCGCGCCGGTCTCCGAGGCGCCGACCAGCGATTGCGTGGTCACGTCGGCTTCGACCGCGTCCTCATCAAGGGCCCGCCGGACCAGATCCTTCACTCCTTCCAGCAGTTCGCTCATCGGGTGCTATTGTACTCGCAGGCGGCACGCCGTCGCTGCTTCACATCAGTGGCCGGCATACTGCATTCGCCGCTGAGATACGGACCGATCGCGCTGGCCACGACGAAGCCGCGCGCTTGAAAGCCGAGGCCTCCGACGGCGTGCGTCCCCTGGTAGGAGGCACCGACCTCATCGCCCAGATGAAAACCGGCAGCCGGGGCTGGTCATGGACACCAAGCGCATTCCAGAGTGCAGCCGTCTGGATGACGACGACGAGGGCCTGCACATCGGCGCCGCGGCCGCCTGCGCCACCATCGCCCGCCGGGGCCTGGGCCTGTCTCGGGGAGCGTTGCGTCTGGTCGACTCGATGGGTAGCGTGGTGATTCATGTACACTGGCGTACCCAGGAGGTGAACGATGCTCTCGAAACGCACCCTCGAACGGGTAGCCGGCGTCCTCTTTATCGTCATGGCGGTGGCCTTCGCCGTTTCCATTGCGACCCACGTGGGCATCGACTTCGACCGGGCGGACATTGGCGAATCGCTGCGCGAGGTCATTGACGACCAGGCGCTGTTCGTTACCAGCGAGGCTTTTTGGCTCGTAGGTAGCCTGCTCCTGGTGGTGGCTGCCGCCGCATCGTACCTGGTCTTCCGCTCTCGCGACAGCGGTCTGGCCCTGTTCGGCCTCGTCGGGCTTCTGAGCGGCGCCATGGCGTTCGCGGTAGGCGAGTTCGCCAAATTTGGGCTGTTGTTCCTGGCGCACGATTACGTGGATGCCTGGGCCGATACCGGCGCCATCGCCAGCACGGCCAGAGCCGTGGGCATATTAGGGGGCACGGCGTGGATCACCGGTCTCACGCTGCTCGGCGCGGGCGTGGTGCCCATCGGCGTCCTGATCGTCCGCAGCAGGGCCGCTCCGTCCTGGATGGGCTGGTGGGCAGTGGGCTGCGGCGTGCTGCTGTTGACGGCCTGGGGCATTGTCTCCGGAAACGACGTCGCGTTCATCTTCCCGGCCATCGGCGGAATCGCAGCCCTTGCGTTCTTCCTGATGTTGGGCATCCAGCTGCTCTGGCACGCCGTGCCTGAAGAGTCTGCGTAACCTGGAGACGGGCACAACGTCGGCAGACGGCAGCGGGAATCAACGCCGGGGGACGTGGCGTGGCGCTTTGCTGGACAAGGGTTTCCCCGTCGCGCGGCGACCGCCCCTAGCTGAAGATGCCCTGGTCCAGGAGGGTCTGGTACTCCTCCGGCGAAATTTGAAGCAGCTCGCGGCACACCATCTCGTTGTGCTGCCCTAACGACGGCGACGGCTGGATGTCCGGCGGCGTCCCCAGGATACGAAAGGCGGGCGCGTCCACGGGAATGGTCCCCATGCGTGGGTGGTCGACCATGGCGAAGTGCTCCCGGTGGCGTAGCTGCGGGTCCTGGTGCAGGTCCCGGCCGTTGGCCACCACGCCGGCGGGCACGCCGCCCTCCTGCATCAGCCGCATCACCTCCTCCGCCTCCCGCTCGCCGGTCCATTCGCTGACCAGTTCGTCCAGCTCGCCGGCGTGCTCGATCCTGTCCGCAAGAGACGCGAAACGCGGCTCACCGGCCCAGGCAGGGTCGCCGACGACGCCTCGGAAGGCCCGCCACTCCTCGTCGCTTCTCACCGAGATAGCGCACCATCGGTCGTCGCCGCGGCAGCGGTAGGCGTTGTGGGGCGCCGCCTCATCGGAGGCGTTGGCCCGCCGTTCGCCGGCCCGGCCGTTGGCCGAGTAGTCCAGCACGGCGGGCGCAAGGAACTGAAGGCTGGCCTCGAGCTGTGAAAGGTCGAGGTACTGGCCCTCGCCCGTTCGCTGGCGATGCTCCAGCGCGGCGATGATGGCGACGATGGAGAACCAGGGCGCGATCATGTCGGGATACGGAATCGACGGTCCCCGTGGCCCCCGGTCGGGGTACCCGGTGAAGTGGTTGAATCCCGCCAGCGCCTGGAGCATGCCTCCGAGGCCGGGGTGCGACGCCGTCGGCCCCGTTTGGCCCTGCTGGCTCGAGCTGAGCATGATCACGCCGGGGTTGCTCTCACGGATTCGCGCGTAGTCCAGTCCCCACGTGGCCATCTGACCCGCGCTGAAGTTCTCCACCACCACGTCGGCCCACGCCGCCAGCCGCCGGGCAACGGCCACGGCTTCGGGCATGTTGAGGTTGAGACTGATGCTCAGCTTCGACGGAGCGAAGTTGCCGAAGACCGCGCTGCTGTTGCGGCTGGGCTTGCCGATAAATGGGAGAGCGATGCGAACGCTGTCGGGCCGGGAGTGGGTCTCGATCTTGACCACCTGAGCGCCGAAGATGGCCAGCTGCTTCGTCGCAATCGGCCCGGCGTAGGCCCACGAGAAGTCGGCCACCTTGACGCCTTCCAGCGGCAACTGACCGGCCATGACGCTAGATGACCCCCGCTTTTTTCAGATCGTTGAGCTGCTGGCGAGAGTAGCCCAGCGCTTCGTAGATTTCGGCGTTGTGCTCGCCGATCAGCGGCGGCGGGCGGCGAATCGAGAGGGGCGTCTCGCTGAAGCCGCAGAACGGCCCGGGGTAGTCGATGACGCTCCCCAGATCGGGATGCTCCACGGGCTTGAAAAAGTCGCGGGCCTTGAGCTGCGGGTCCTCCGCCAGGTCCGCCGGCGTGCTGACGGGAAAGACGAAAGCGCGCCGCCGCAGCGCCTCGCGGTAGATCTCGGCCTTGGTGAAACGGGAGAAGAAGCTCGACATCTCCTCCTCCCAGTTGTCGACCTGCTCCTGCGTGATCGAGAATCCCGTCACCTTGGTGAAGTCCACGTCGCCGATGGTGGTCTCCTGGCCCGTGTCTTTGATCCACTGCGCGAGACCCTTCATGCGGGCGCCCGGCCCGACGCCCCAGAAAAGGTGCGACGCCACGAAGCCGTCCTTGGCCGGGAAGGTGCCCCGCGTCATGCGGCCGCCATACGGGTGCCGATCGCCTCGCCGCGTGACCTCCTTGCTCACGAACCATTCGAGCTGCGTGGCGGGAAGGGCATTGGCCACCGCCTCCTGCATCGACACGTCGACGTACGCCCCCTGGCCCGTCATCAGACGTTGGTAGTGGGCGATCATCGTGCCCGCGGCGGCCTGCGCCCCCGCCAGCGCGTAGGCCTGCGGCACGCCGATCCGCAGAGGCTCCCGGTCCTCGTCGCCGCACAGGTTCATCAGCCCGCCGACCGCCACGGCGACGATGTCGTCGGCCTTGTACTCATGATACGGGCCGGTCTGGCCGAAAGGCGTGATGGCCGTCATCAACAGGCGCGGGTTGGCCGCCCGCAGCTCCTCGTAACCCAGTCCCAGCGCCTCCATACGGCCCGGAGTCCCCGTCTCGACGATGAAGTCGGCCTCCGCGGCCAGGCGGGCAAAAACGTCGCGCCCCGGAGGCTGCGACAGGTCGAGAGTGACCGACCGTTTGTTGTAGTTGTACGCGTACCAGTACAGGCTCTTCTCCGGATCGACGTCGTCGTGGTAGTACGGCCCGTGGTTGCGGGCGGGGTCGCCTCCGGGCGGCTCCACCTTGATGACGTCGGCGCCCAGATCGCCCAGGATGCGGCCGCAAAGAAACCCGATCTCGTTGGTCAGGTCAAGGACGCGGTAACGGGACAGGGGCAGGCCTGCGGCGTTCGTTGGGGGCATGTCGGATCGCTCTCCGTGGGTTGGCCGGGGGCGGGACCGCTTGGAACCGTTGCGACGCAGCCCGCGCCCGTGTGGGCCGGAAATATCGATGCGGCTCAGCCGCCTCAGCCGCCCACGTCCGTTGGCGGGTCGGGCAGGACAGCCGCGCCGTGCGTCTTCGACGGAAGGATCACGCGGGCCGTCCCGGGAGCCGAGACGACGCCCCGCTGGTTCTCGCACCGCACCTCCAGGTCGACCACGTGCCGCCCCTCGGGCGTCACGTCCTTGCCGGTGACGCTCCCCTTCACCCAGGTGGTGTCGCCGTAGTAGTTGAACGCCCGGAACTGGTCCGACATCTTCCACAGCCAGCCGTCGTCCCCCATCCAGTTGATGATGAGATGGCACATCCAGGCGTTGCGCATCTTGCCGAAGTCGTAGGCATAGGGGTTGCCGATCTTCTGGGCCCAACCGTCGTCCCAATGCACCCGCTCCACCACGTCGGGATAGCCCCACTCGTTGAGGCTATAGAACTTGGGACGTTTCTGCTTGTGACGGTAGGCCAGCTTGAAGGCGTGCATCCCGGCGCCCCATCCGCGGACCCACGACAGCATATCCGTCGCCTTCAACGCCCCTTTGACGATCGCCGGAAGCTCCTCGCCCACCGTGACGTCCTCCCAGAAGAGCGTGTCGGCGCCCCGCCGGAACTCACGCTCGTAGGCCTCCTCGATCTCTCGGACCATCTCCTCGGTGTAGTAGGGCCGCTCGATGGTGAAGTTTTTCTTCGTCGATGCCGCCGCCCCCCGCTCGGCCCGGACGTAGGTCTCCCAGTAGCTGGCCACCAGAGGACCGTCCTGATTGAACCAGTCCGTCCGGTAGCGGATGAGCACCGAGCGGCCGCCGGTAAACGTACTGCTCACCTTCACGTCGACCGTTCGCAGGGCCTTGCGCTTGGTCAGCCGATCGCCGGGGTATATGGGCCGGAACCACTCCCACTCATCGCCTGAGAAGAACTCGTGGACCCCGGCCAGCGCGTGAGCGCCTCGGGCGCGGACCTCCGGTGGTATCGCTTTCGTCTCGCTGACGCCCGTGGTGACCAGGAATCCCGGCGGCGCGATCGTTTGGCCCCACCGCGTCCCGGCGGCGGACTGCGGGTCGACGAACAGCGGGTTGTCGTCGCCATACCCCTGGGCGTAGTGGCGAATCGAGTCGATGGTGGCGTATTCGTTGAACGGAACCAGCTGCGGGATCTCGACGCCGATGCGAGCCCGCATGCGCTCGATCCCTTCGTCGGTGATCTTGCCGGCGGTATCTTGTGCCGATCGAGCCTCCAGGTCCCTGGCCGTGTCGCCGTCGGTCACGAGCATGCCCCCTCGAACCGGCCCACGCGGTCACCATGGCGGGCGGCTGAGCCGCGTCAGCATATCCGGCCCACCGCGGTCACCATGGCGGCGGCTGAGCCGCATCAGCATGTCCGGCCCACGCGGTCGCATGGCGGGCGGCTGAGCCGCATCAGCATTTCCGGCCCATCGCGGTCACCATGGCGGGCGGCTGAGCCGCGTCAGCATATCCGGCCCACGCGGGCGGCTGAGCCGCATCAGCGTTTCCGGACCAATTTTGATGCGGCTCAGCCGCCTGGGCCGCATCAGCATTTCCGGCCCACCGCGGTCGCAATGGTGGGCGGCTGAGCCGCGTCAGCATCTCCGGCCCACGCGGTCACCATGGCGGGCGGCTGAGCCGCGTCAGCATTTCCGGCCCACGCGATCACCATGGCGGGCGGCTGAGCCGCATCAGCATTTCCAGTCCACGCAGTCGCAATGGTGGCATTGTAGGCCGGGTCGATGGGATGTCAAGCAAAAGCGGGCGGCTAGAGCCACATCATTACTTCCGGCCCGCGCGGGTGGCCGAGCGTCCTTGCCCAGCGCGGCTAGTGCTGGCCTGCCTTGACGAGACCGACCGTCTGGCCCAAGGGGTCCACGAACAGGGCGAAGGTCACCATGCCGGGGACTACGGTCACCGGGACAATGGTCGTGCCGCCCATCTTCTCGATCTTTTTGAGGTAGGCGTCGGGGTCGTCGACCTCGACGTGCACGGTCACGTGAGGTTTCATGTTTTCGTCGGTCTGGAAGATTCCGCCGCCAATGCCCTGGTCGGACCCCGTTTCAACGACGCCATAGTTCATCGGGTTGTCCGCGTTGATCTTCCAACCGAAGAGCTTCGAGTAGAACTCCTGGGACGCCTTGCCGTCTTTGGACGCTATCTCGAAATGAACGACCGGGTCTGCCATGTTTCGTTCCTTTCGTCCGGCAGCGTGCCGAACAACCGCCGGTTAGCTTACATTGGACACGCAGTAAAAGGGATGAGCGATTCTTCTGTCAACGTTCTGGTGTCAGCGGTGAGAACACCGCGGTCAAGCTCTCCACTCGGCCTCCAAGAGCCCGTAAAGGAGCGTGTCCCACCAACGTCCCTTGAAGTACTCGTTCTCTCGCAACCGCCCTTCGAGCCGATCGGTGACGATGCGCATCGTGGTTGGCCCCGTCCGCCGTCTTCGCGCCGGTGGGATGATCGGGCCTGGTCGCCATACGTCGCTACGCTTTTCGTGTGCGGACCGTCAGGTCTTTTCGTTCTTAAGCAGCATAAGGGACACAGTGGGAGGAGCGAGTTATGGGATAAGAAAAGTCGACCTATGGGATGCTCGGCGAGCATTTCAGCGACTTAGAAGACGCCCCGGTACTACGGGGAGTTGGTAGTGGCGCTCACTAGGGTTCGGGCGTCGCTGGTTGCTTCTCCGTTTCGTCTAACTGCGCCCGGCGAGATGCCATTGAAGCGCTTGAAGGCGCGGCTAAATGCCGCCTCTGATTGGTAGCCAAGGCGGCTGGCGAGCTCGGCCAGGGTCACTCTATCTTCATTCAGCCAGGTAAGGGCCAGGTGCATCCGCCAGCGTGCTACGTAGTGCATGGCGGGCTCGCCGACGAGCTCCGTGAAGCGCGCCGCAAACGCCGAACGAGACATCGCGACCTCGCTGGCTAGGGAGGCCACCGTCCAGGGGTGGTCAGGATTGCGATGGATAAGCATGATGGCGGGTCCCATCTGATTGTCCTGGAGAGCCCCCAACCAGCCTGTCTGAGCGGTGGGGTCCTCCTCGATCCACGACCGGATGGCCTGGATCACCAGGATATCTGCCAGGCGCGTGATGACGGTCTCACCCCCGGGCCGCAGCTCCATCGCCTCGGCGGCCATGAGCCTGAGCGTGCTCTGCATCCAGTCCATCTGAGGTGAACTGGACGCTTCAACGTGGATCACTCGTGGCAGGAGCTCTAGCAGATTACGCGCAGCGGGATGGTCGAAGCGGACTTCGCCGCAGATGAG
>JACZVV010000074.1 GCA_022572465.1 Chloroflexota bacterium | reverse complement strand
TGCCCTCGTACTGGGCGACCCGCCGGCGGGCGTCGTCGGGGCTGCCGGCGACGTGGAAGGCGTCGACCATCGCGTCGGGGACCAGGTCCCAGCAGTGGGGGCCGTGGTCCCCGTGACGGCGAAAGGCGTCGCGGACCGCCGCGGCCTCGTCTCCGAAGCCATAACGCGCGAACAGCCCCTGGTACGTCGCCACGGTGCAGTAGAACGCGATCGTCTTGGCCAGGTCGCGTTTGGCTTGCTTCACGTCGGCGCCGATTGCCAGGACGACGGCGGGCGACAGGTCGATCTCCTCTCGCCCGCGGCCCGCCCGCGCGAGTCCAATGCGCATGTTGGGCACGATGACGTCCTTGACCCATTGCAACGGCGGCATGATTTGGCCCAGCAGGCCGTCGGCGACCTGGGCGGCGGCGCGGGTCATGCCAGGGCCGACGGCGCCGGCGTAGATTGGGAGGCGGGCGCGGACGGGTTCGTGGGGCACCGAGAAGCCGGTGACGTTCAGGTTGTAGTAATCGCCTTGAAACACGATAGGCCTGCCCGCGGGGGCATTTTGAAGGATCTGGCGGACCAGCCGGATGCATTCCGCGAGGCGCGGCGCCGGTCTGGCATACTCCGCGCCGTGCCACCCGGTGACCAGGCGTTGCACGCCGGCGCCAAGGCCCAGGATGAAGCGCCCGTTGGTGAGGCGGTCGAGGTCCAGCGACGTGAGGGCCAGAGACATGGGGCTTCGGACGAAAGCGAGGGCGACCCCGGAGCCCAGGCCGATGGCGCTGGTGGACGCGGCCACCGCCGCTGGGTAGACGAACGGGGTGGTGTGAAGCTCTTGGGACCACAGGGTGTCGAACCCGGCGTCCTCGGCCATCCGTGCCCAGTCGATGATCGTTTCCAGGGTCTCGCCGTGATATCGAAGGCCGTAGCGCATGGCGGGGCTCCTTTATATGGGGGCCACGGGGCAGGGTGGACATGCGCGCCGTTGCGGCATCGGAGCTGCCGGGGTGTCGACCGCCGGGCGGCGTCGCTCAGCGTAGCAGGCGATGAAAGGGTGTCAAGCCGCCGCCGCCGCCGTTGCGTCACGGTCGGCCCTGTGCTAAAGTCCTGGTTGCCAATCTACTGAGGAGGGGTGCCCTGCAAGACTTTGAATATATCGCTCCGTCAACGTTGGACGAAGCGGTCCGCTTGATGGCCGAAAAGGGCTCCCGCGCCAAGGCCTTGGCCGGGGGGACTGACGTGCTCGTCCAGCTGCGGGCCAAACGTTACCTGATCGATCGACTCGTCGATATCAAGAAGATTCCCGAGATGAACGAGCTGACCTGCACCGAACAGGCAGGGCTCGTCCTGGGCGCCGCCGTACCCTGTTGCCTGATCTATGAGAACCAAGACGTGTCTCGTCTGTATCCAGGGCTGATCGACTCCGCCTTCCTGATCGGCGGCATCCAGATCCAGGGCCGGGCGTCCATAGGCGGGAATCTCTGCAACGCCGCGCCCAGCGCCGACGCCATTCCAACGCTCATTGCCCTCGAGGCCACCTGCAACATCGTGGGCCCCAAAGGGAAACGGACCATCGCAGTGGAAGATTTCTGCACCGGGCCGGGGCAGAACGTGCTCAAGGACGGTGAGCTCTTGGTCTCGATCCACCTGCCTCCGCCGAAACGGAACTCAGGGGCACACTACCTGCGGTTCATCCCGAGAAACGAGATGGACATCGCCGTCGCCGGCGTTGGCGCCTCGGTCGTGCTGTCCAACGGGAAGATCGAATCGGCCCGTCTCGCACTGGCCTCGGTGGCGCCGACCCCGGTCTTCGCCACCAAGGCGGCAGCGACGCTGGTGGGCAAAGAGGCCAACGAAGAGGCGGTCCTCGAGGCCGCCGAGGAGGCCAAGAAGGCGGCGAAGCCGATCAGCGACATGCGCGGCACCATCGAGCAGCGTATTCACCTGGTGGGCGTCTTGACCAAGCGTGCGCTGAACAAAGCGATTGCGCGAGCCAAAGGGGCTGAATAACGATGAGCTTAAAGATTCATGTTCGGACAACCGTCAACGGCGAAGAGACCGAGTTCCTGTGCGAAGGACGTCAGAGTCTGCTGGAAGCGCTTCGAGACATCCTGGGGCTCACGGGCACCAAGGAAGGATGCAACGACGGCAATTGCGGCGCTTGCACGATCAACCTGGATGGACGCATCGTCGACTCGTGCTTGGTGCTGGCCGCTGAGGCCGAAGGCAAGACGATCTTGACCATCGAGGGCGTCGCTTCCATCGACGGTCTGCACCCGCTTCAGCAGTCGTTCCTCGAGCAAGCGGCGCTGCAGTGCGGCATCTGCACGCCCGGCTTCATCGTCGCCGCCAAGGCGTTGCTCGAGCAGGAGCCCGACGCCGACGAGCACCGCATCCGCCATTGGCTTGCGGGGAACCTGTGCCGGTGCACCGGCTACGACAAGATCATTCGCGCGGTCCTCGATGCAGGAGCGGTGGTTCGGGGAGCAAAGTAGCTAGAGGGAGTCCCAGATGACGACTACTGTCGAACGTCCGACGGAGTCCCAACGCCGGTTCAAGGTTATCGGCACGCGTCCGATCCGCCACGACGGCCTGGGCAAAGTCACCGGCGCCGACCGGTATGGGGCCGACGTTCAGCTTCCTGGCATGCTGCATGCCAAGATGCTTCGGAGCCCCCACGCTCACGCCCGGATCAAGAAGATCGACACGAGCAAGGCAGAGGCCCTGCCCGGCGTCAAAGCCGTCGTCACCTCGCGAGACCTGCCGATTATCGACGACAAGCCCATCGATCTGGCCGAGACCCTCGGCAACCCCAGAGTGCTGGCGGAGAACGCCCTCGCCAGCTCCAAGGTCTTGTACAAGGGCCACGCGATCGCCGCCGTCGCGGCGACGAGCCCCCACATCGCCGAAGAGGCCGCCGAACTGATCGAGGTCGAATACGAGGTGCTCCAGCCCGTGCTGGACGTGCGGGAGGCGATGAAGAAGGACGCGCCGCTGATCCACGAAAAGCTCACCACCCACGAGGTCCAGCGCAGATTTACCAGAGGGGACGACACCGGCGTCATCAGCAACGTGGCCAGCCACCTCCAGTTCAAGCAAGGCGATGTCGCGGACGGATTCAGTCGAGCCGACGTCGTCGTCGAGCGGGAGTTCACCACGGTGCCGGTGCACCAGGGCTACATCGAGCCGCAGGCCTCGACGGCCCAATGGGCGCCCGACGGACATCTCACCATCTGGACCAGTAGCCAGGGCTCCTTCGGCATCCGCGACCAGACGGCGGCGATCCTGGGCATCCCGCAATCGATGGTCAAAGTGGTGCCCATGGAGATCGGCGGAGGCTTCGGCGGAAAGATCGGCACGTATCTGGACCCGGTGGCTGCGCTGCTCTCCAAAAAGGCCGGCCTTCCCGTCAAGATCGTCATGACGAGGAAAGAGGTGTTCGAGGGCACGGGCCCGACGTCCGGCTCTTACATGCGATGCAAGATCGGGGCGAGACGAGACGGTACGATAACGGCGGCGGAGTTCTATCTGGCCTATGGCGCGGGAGCGTTTCCGGGCTCGCCCGTGGGCGCCGGCGCGATGTACGGGCTGGCCCCATACAAGATCGACAACGTCCTGATCGACGCCTATGACGTCGTGCTGAACAATCCGAAGGTGGCCGCCTATCGCGCCCCCGGCACTCCCCAGGCCGCGTTCGCCGTCGAGAGCACCCTCGATGAGTTGGCGGAGAAGCTGGGGATAGAGCCGATGGAGTTCCGGCTGACCAACGCGGTCCGCGAGGGCGACCGGCAGGTGAACGGCATTCCCTTCGGCTCGGTTGGGTGCGTCGAAGTGGAAGAGGCGATCAAGAACCATCCCCACTACCGGACGCCATTGAATGGCGCGAATCGGGGACGAGGCGTCGCCATGGGCTTCTGGGGCAACGGCGGCATGCAATCCTCGGCCACCATCAACGTCAACACCGACGGCACCATCAGTTTGATCACCGGCTCCGTCGACATCGGCGGGACGCGCGTGGCCGTGGCGATGCAGGCGGCGGAGGTGCTGGGCCTGGCCGCGGAGGACGTGGTTCCTACCGTCGGCGACACCAACGCCGTGGGTTGGACAGGGATCACCGGCGGTAGCCGGACGGCGTTCTCAACCGGCATCGCCGCCATCACCGCCGCCGAGCAGATCAAACGCACGATGGCCGAGCGGGCGGCGCTGAAGTGGGAGACGCAGCCCGAGGACATCGAGTTCGAAGACGGGGTCTTCGTATCGAAGATGAATCGAGAGGACCGGCTGACGTTCAAGGAGATCGCGGCCAGTATGATGGCCACGGGCGGTCCGATCACCGCCTCCGCCAGCTCCAACCCTCGCCAGGTGGGCGTCTCCTTCGCCGCGACCTTGGTGGATGTCGAGGTCGACCGCGAGACGGGGAAGGTCCAGATTCTGCGCGCGACCGCATTCCAAGACGTCGGGATGGCGGTCCACCCCAGCTACGTGGAGGGCCAGATGCAGGGCGGCACCGTCCAGGGCATCGGATGGGCACTCAACGAGGAGTACTTCTTCACCGACGACGGCACGATGGCCAACTCCAGCTTCCTGGACTACCGGATGCCGACCAGCCTCGATCTCCCCGCCATCGACACCGAGATCATCGAGGTGCCAAATCCGGGGCATCCCTTCGGCGTGCGAGGCGTCGGCGAGGTCTCCATCGTCGCTCCCATGGCCGCGGTGGCCAACGCGATCCACGACGCCGTCGGTATTCGGATGACGAGTCTCCCGATGTCGCCCGGCGAGGTCCTCAAGGCGCTGGACGAGCAGCAGAGGGCCGGGAAATAGCGTCGCCATGGCCGTGGTGTTTGTGCCGTCGCTCCTGAGAAAGCTCACCGGCGGTGCCGAGCAGGTGACGGTCCCTGGCGCTACCCTGCGGCAGCTCATTCGGAATCTTGAGGAAGCCTACCCCGGCATGGCGCAGAGCCTGTTGGACGACAGCGGACAGCTTCAAGCGGGGATCGCCGTCGCCATCGATGGTGAGACGAACCACATGGGGCTGCTGGAGCGCCTCAGGGAAGACTCCGAAATCCACTTCATCCCCGCCATCGGCGGCGGGTAGGGAGACGCTCCCCGGCTAGCCCACCGGGATGCCTGGGATCTTCATGCGCAGTCGGGCGATGGCGTCGCCGTTGGCCAGGTAGAGCGTGCGCCAGTCGTCGTCGCCCCAGGCCAGGTTCGCCGTATGGCCCGGTATCTTGAGCCGGCCCAGCAGCGTTCCATTCGGATCGACCACGAACACTCCGCCAGGGCCGGTGCAGTAGACGTTCCCCTGCTGGTCAACCTTCATGCCATCGGGCACGCCGGGGCCGTCGCCCTCGAGCTTGGCGAAGACGCTGCCCGTCCCGAGGCTGCCGTCGGCACGCACGTCGTAGACGTGGATGGTGCCCTGGCTGGAGTCGTCGACGTAGAGCCGCGACTCGTCGGGCGTGAAGGCGAGACCGTTGGGCGCCTGGAGCTCCTCGGCGACGAGGGTGAGCTGTGTGCCGTCCGGCGAGATGCGCCACACCCCGGCCATATCCAGCTCCCGCGGAGCGAAAGCCCCGATCCGGTCGTTCATGAGGCCATACGGCGGGTCGGTGAAGTAGATGCTCCCGTCGGACTTGACGACCACGTCGTTCGGGCTGTTGAGGCGCTTTCCTTCGTGGTTGGTGGCGAGCGCCTCGACGCTGCCGTCGGCCCCGGTGCGAGAGACCCGCCGGCCCACGTGCTCGCATGCCACGAGCCGGCCCTGCCGATCGAGGGTGAGGCCGTTGGACTTGAAGCTGGGCTCCCGGTAGACGCTCAGCCCATCGGACTGAGACCATCGGTGAATTCGGCCGTTGGGAATGTCGCTGAACAGGAGACACCCCTCCCGGCGGACCCAGACAGGCCCTTCGGTGAACATGAATCCATCGGCCAGCTTCTCTACCTCGGCGTCGGCGTCGATGATCTGGTCCAGCGCCGCGTTCGCCTTTTCGATCTGCATAACGTCCTCCCGCCGGCGACGGTGCAATGCGTGATGGGTTGTCGACGACCCGCCGATGATAGCCCCGGCCCTCGGCCCGGTCAAACAAGGGGTGGCGATGCATCCTTGACACCCGCGGAACGTGGCAATAGCGTTAGGCGCCATGAACGCGACGATTCGGCAGGCCGAGGAGCGGGACCTCCCTCGCATCCTGGCGTTGTACCAGCAGCTCTCGCTGAGCGGCGACACCGATGCGCCGGAAGACTATCGACGGCTCGTGCCGACGTTTCGCCGGATTGGCGACGACCCGCAACAACGGCTTCTGGTCCTCGAAGTCGATGGCGCGGTCATGGGCAGCCTGGTGCTGATCATCGTTCCAAACCTGAGCCACCATGGGATGCCCTGGGCGGAGGTCGAGAACGTCGTCGTCGACGAGTCGCTCAGGGGCGGCGGCTATGGCCGCGTGCTGATGGAGCATGCCGAGCGCCTCGCCGTCGAGGAGGGTTGCTACAAGCTCCAGCTCATGAGCCACTGGGACCGGAGAGACGAGGCGCATCGGTTCTACGAGAAGCTGGGCTACCAGTCGTCGGCCCGGGCGTTCCGCAAGTACTTCAAAGGCAGCGGATAGAGCCGCCCGGCGGTGGCGCTACCGGCCGGCAAGGCGGCGCAACAGCCACGCGAACTCCTCCAGCGGATGCTCCAGCCGCTCCGCCATGCGCTGCACTAGTTCGATGTCTTTGCTGATGAGGCGGACGCCGTGGGGCCGCTCCGACACGTCGGGGCCCAGCAGGCTGTCCACGGCGCTCAGGGCGAAGCTGCGTCCGCTTCCGGTGCTCAGCAGACTGACGAGCCGCTCGCGTTCGAGACCGGCTTGGGCCCCCAGCTTGAGGGCCAGGTCGGCCAGGACCAGGTTGCCGGTGAAGAGAAAGTTGTTGATCAGCTTGCCCGCCGCGCCGGAGCCTACTCCCCCAAGGTACTGGATGTTCGCGCCGAAGGCTTGCAAGACCGGTAGGCAGCGCTGGTAGGCGTCGGGGTCGCCGCCGGCCATGACCGTGAGCTCGCCTCGAGCGGCGACCGCGCCGCCGCCGCTGACCGCGGCGTCGACCACCGACACGCCTCCCTTCGCGGCCAGGCTATCCATCCGCCGGCAAGTCTCGGGGTCGACGGCGCTCAAGATGACGGCCACGGCGCCGGGCGCCATGCCCGCCAGCAGGCTATCGCCGGCCATCACCTGCTCGACCTGCGCGTCGTCGACGACGCACACGCAAGCGACGTCCGACCGCGCTCCCAGCTCTGACAACGACGCGGCGACGGCGGCGGGCGATTCGCGGAACGGCTCCAGCGTCGCGGGACGCCGGGCAAAAAGAGTCACCGGAAAGCCCTGATCGATGATCCGCTGGGCGATGGGCCCTCCCTGGTCTCCCAGGCCGACGAATCCGACTTTGATCATGGGTCGATGCCTCAGTTAACCCCGGCCGACGGCGCGATGTCCATGGGCCGGCGCATGGACGCTCCGGGCGTGCAGCGCCGGGGATTGTAACGGCCGCCGCGAGCCGCTGTCAACGATGGTTTCCCACAGCCCGCCGCCGACCTTCTCATGATTGACGCATCATGCTATACTTCCGCCAGGTATCATCGTGATTGCCGAGCATTTCAACAGGGCTCGCGGCTCACTGCAGCCCGCCCTTGTGAAGACCCGCGCTCCGAGGAGGGGAAGCCCTCGACCCCGATAGGCGGGAGGAGAAGCATCCGTTGCCCTGGGTGAACGTCTCCACCCCGCCCCGCCTCGGCCCAGCTAGCGGCTACGCTAGAGTGACTACCTTCAGAACTCGCGAAACGGTCGCGGAACGGTCCCCGGCCAAGCATGCCTGGATCAGGAGTAGTTATGAGCGAACATAACGGCGCTGTGCGTCGTTTTTCGAAGCCGAGCAAGATCCTCTTGATCGAGCCGCCCAACAACCTCACCGTCGGCTTCAACGCGACCGTCGTCGTCGAGCCGTTGGGACTGGAGTACCTCGCCGCAGCGGTCAAGGATCTGGCTGAGGTCCGAATCTACGACATGCGCGTGGACCCCGCGCCGCTGAGCCAGGTCATGGAAGAGTATCAACCGGACCTGGTGGGGATCAAGGAAGGCTACACGGTCGACGTGGACGCGGTCCAAGACGTCGCTCAGCAGGTGAAGCGAGCCGCCCCCGACGTGCCGGTCGTCGTCGGGGGCCATCACGTCACCCTGAGGCCGACCGATGCCTTCGTGCCAAGCGTCGACGCCATCGTCTGTGGCGATGGCGAGGTGCCCTTCGGCCAGCTCGTGAAGCGTCTTCAACAAGACGGGCGTTTGGACTGCACCGCCGACGTGATCTTCCAGAGCGCTGACGGCAGCTTCGACGAGTCCAACGTGAAATTCGTCAAGAAGAGCGCCCTGAAGGAGTTCGACTCCTCGCTGATGAACGAGCGGCCTGTTCCGGCCCGGCATCTGGTGGACCATTACCGCGGCTCCTACTTCTTCCTCTACCACGAAAGTCCCTATTCCATCGAGACGGCCCGAGGCTGTATCTACCGGTGTAACTTCTGCTCGGTTCACGAGTTCCACCGTGGTCAGTTTCGCGTCCAGGGCAACGATAAGACGCTGGAAGAGTTGGCCCGGCTGCCCAAGAACGCCTGGGTCAACGTCGTCGACGACCTGGCCATCCAGGAGCTGCCGGCCGCGGTGAAAAAGCTCTATCCAGCGGGATTCGATCCGATGGCCAACTTGGCCGACGACGTCGCCGAGATGAACCTGGGCCATCGCTACTGGATGCAGGTGAGAGCCGACAACGTGGTGAGGAATCCCGAGAAGTTCGAAAAATGGGCCAGGGCCGGCTTGGACACCGTCCTCATTGGGCTCGAGTCCTTCGAACAGAGCGATCTGGACTCGGTCAGCAAAGGGACGAAGACCGGCGATAACGAACGGGCCATCGAAGTATTGCATGACCTGGGGATCCGCATCTGGGGCGGCGTCATCATCTTCCAGCATTGGCTGGAGCGGAATTTCGAGAACCTCAAGCACAAGGTTCTGGAGCTCGGGATCGAGTTTCCCCAATTCACCATCATGACGCCTTTGCCTGGCACGGGCCAGTGGAACCAGACCCAAGACCTGCTGGTCACCAAAGAGGCGCGCTTTTTCGATTTCTGTCACAGCGTGCTGCCGACCAAGCTGAATCCGGTAGCGTTCTACGAGGAATACGCTTCCGTTTGGAGAACCGTGGGCGCCGGTGGCCTGGACCGGGCGAAACGGATGCTGAGCGAGGTCTCGGCGACCCGGAGCAGCGTGATGCAGTTCCTGAAACAGTACAAGACCCTCGGCGACATCGACACCTATCGACGGGGGATTGAGTTGTTGGAAGGAACGCAAGGCCGCATGGTCGGCTCGACGGCCGTCACCAAGTAGCGCGACGGGTCAGCAAGTTGAAGCATCGAGTCGTCGTCACGGGCCTGGGCGCCGTAAGCCCTGTCGGGCTCAACGTTCGCTCCACATGGCAATCGCTCCTGGCGGGCCGGTCCGGCGTCGACTACATCACTGCCTTCGATACGGAGGCGTTCGACACCAAGATCGCGGCCGAGGTCACCGACTTCGATCCGCTGGACTGCATGGACCGCAAGGAGGCCCGGCGCAACGACCGTTTCGTTCAGTTTGCGACCGGGGCGGCTCTGGAAGCGCTCAGTCAGGCCGAGCTTACGATCGATAGCTCCAACGCCGAGGATGTCGGCGTTATCGTGGGCAGCGGAATCGGCGGCATCAGCACCCTCTCGAATCAGTTCCACGTTCTCTCCGAGCGCGGCCCCTCGCGGGTAAGCCCGTTCCTGGTCCCGATGATGATCGCGGACATGGCGTCGGGTCATCTTTCCATCCGTCTGGGAGCCAAAGGGCCGAACTTTTGCACCGTCTCCGCTTGCTCGAGCGGCGCCGACGCAATCGGCGAGGCCGCGGAGATAGTGAAACGTGGCGAAGCGCTGGCCGTGGTGGCCGGCGGCGCGGAGGCGTGCATCGTCCCCATCAGCGTTGCTGGATTCGCCTCGGCGGGGGCGCTCTCCAAGCGCAACGACGATCCCACCAAGGCCTCGCGTCCCTTCGACGCCGATCGCGACGGCTTCATTATCGGCGAGGGCGCCGCGATCCTCGTGCTGGAAGAGCTGGATTTCGCTCGGGATCGGGGCGCGACGATTCTCGCCGAGCTGGTGGGATACGGAGCGACGGCCGATGCCCACCACATCACCCAGCCCGCCGAAGGCGGCGAGGGCGGCGCCCGGGCGATGACTCTCGCCCTGAAGAAGGCCTGCCTTCGCCCCAACCAAGTCGATTACATCAATGCCCACGGCACGTCGACGCCCTTGAACGACAGGTTCGAGACGATGGCGATCAAGAGCGTCTTCGGAGCGGACGCCTACAAGATCCCCATAAGCTCCACCAAGTCGATGACCGGCCACTTGATCGGGGCCGCCGGGGCTCTGGAGGCCACGATCTCGGTGCTGGCCATCACCGAGAGCGCCTGCCCGCCGACGATCAACCTGGAGAATCCCGACCCGGACTGCGACCTGGACTACACGCCCCACACGCCGCGCCGGGGCCGGATCAACGTCACCCTGTCCAACTCCTTCGGCTTCGGCGGCCACAACTCGTGCCTGGTCTTTCGCCGGTTCGAAGAGTAAGCGGGCTCGATCGCCTGGCGCTTCGAGCCTCAACAGGCCGATCCGGGGAGCAGCATGACCACCCGTCAGCCGCCTCGTCGCTTGTGGAACGTGGCTCCCGCCGCGCCCGCCGACGTCCTCCGCCCCTTGGGCCGCTACCCTCCGTTGATGGCCCAGCTTTTGTACAACCGGGGCATCAGGTCGGCCGCCGACGCCGAAGCGTTTCTCGACCCCCAGCCGCACGATTCCGGCGGGTCCGCGCAGATCCCCGGCGCGGAGGCCGCCGTCGCTCGCCTGGTCGAGGCGGTGCGGTCCGGTGAGACCATCGCCGTGTACGGCGACTTCGATGCCGACGGCGTCACCTCCTCGGCTCTCCTCGTCGAGGCGTTGACGGGCCTGGGCGCCCGGCCGATCACCTACATCCCTCACCGTGTGACCGAGGGCCATGGCCTTAACCTCCCGGCGCTCCAGAGCTTGCACCGTCAAGGCGTCGGCATCATCGTCACCGCCGATTGCGGTGTGAGCGACGCCGCCGAAGTGGCAGCCGCCGCCGACCTCGGCATCGATGTCATCATCACCGACCATCACTCGCCTCCTCCCGTGCTGCCCAGCGCGGCGGCGGTGGTCAATCCCAAGCTGCCGGGCGGACCCGACGCCTACCGCGTCCTGGCCTCTGTCGGCGTCGCGTTCAAGCTGTGCGAGAGCCTGTACCGGGCGTTGGGCCGGAACTTGGACCCGTCGCTGCTGGAGTTCGTGGCCCTGGGAACGGTGGCCGACGTCGCACCCATGGGAGGTGAGAACCGGTACCTGGTCTCCGAGGGACTGAAGCGCTTGAATCGCACCGAACGGCCGGGACTTCAGGCGCTGCTGGAGGTGGCCGATCTCAAACCGGGCGAGGTCGACAGCGAGTCCGTCGGCTACCGTCTGGGTCCGCGCATCAACGCTCCAGGGCGTATCGACCGCGCCGAGGCGAGCTTCCAACTGCTGACTGCTTCCTCCCATGAGGAAGCCCGCGCTCTAGCCCAGGGGCTCGATTCCAAGAACACCGAGCGTCAGCAGCTCACGCGGGCGACCGTGGCCAAGGCACGGGAGGCGTTGGCCGGGGAGAGCGAGCTGCCGCCGATCCTGATCCTTGGCGATGCGGACTTCTCTGCGGGCATCGTCGGCCTGGTCGCCGGACTTCTCCGGGAAGAGTATTACCGGCCGGCGGTGGTCTACCAGAGGGGGCCCAACGAGACTCGGGCGAGCTGTCGCAGCATACCGGAGTTCAGCGTCATCGACGCGCTCCGCCGGTGTGATGATCTGTTCCAGCGCTACGGAGGGCATGCCCAGGCGGCGGGCTTCACCATCGCCACCCACAAGCTGCCGGAGCTGGAGGAGCGTCTGACGGCCATCGCCCGCGAGGAGCTCGACGGCAAGAGGCTCCATCCGAGCATCGCCATCGACGCCGAGATTCCCCTGGGGCGGATCGATGGCGCGGCGATTCGCGCGGTGCGACAGCTGGCGCCCTACGGAGTTGGGAACCCCCAGCCGACGTTTTTGTCCCGCAACGTCGAGGTCCTGGACGTGCGGGGGGTCGGCGCCGATGGCCGGCATCTGCGATTCAAGCTCCGGGAAGGGCCGGTCGTCTGGACGGCCATGGCCTTCGACGCTCCACGGCTGCCGCAGCCGGCGCCCGAACGTATCGACCTGGTGTTTAACCTGTCGATCGACCGTTGGGACGGCCGCGAGAGGCTCCGTCTGAACGTCGTCGACCTGCGGGTGACGGGGTAACGCAAGGCGCCGAGCCTCCATTTCGGGCCGAGGCAGGCGTCGTCAACCACGCTCGCATGGACGAGGATGGCCTCTGGCGTTCGATAAGTACGCAACTTCCTTGAGGTATGTGTCGACGCTGCTACGGCCCGCATAGGGCCGCATTTTCGATTCGGGGGCGGGCTGTTTTCGAAGTCGCAAGCCCGTGGGTTTGGCGCTGGTGCGGCCGACAGCGTGAGACTTTGCGGTTGGCGCCTGAGAACGCATGACCTCTTGCCGTGCGTCTCTACAGGCCGACCTTCTCTAGACTCTTGCTGAGGTCGTCCTGATTGGCGAAGGGGCCCACCTTGACGGCTTGCACCACGCCTTCGGCGTCGATGATGTACGTCGATGGAAGCCCGAACAGACGGTACTTTGCGGACACCTTATTGCCGTCGTCGATCACCGCATCGAAGGTGAGGCCCAGCTCCTCGAAGAAGTTCACCACGTCGCCGCTGCTCTCATCCTGATCGACGGCGAGAACCACCAGCTCATCGCCAAGCCTCTCGTGCATGGCCTGAATCTCGGGCATCTCGAACCGGCAGGGACCGCACCAGGTGGCCCAGAAGTTGAGAAAAATCGGCTTGCCTCGGAGGTCGCTCAAGACCACCGTTTCGCCATCCGGCTTCTCCAGCCGGAAGTTAGGGGCAAGCCGGCCAACGGTAGCTCCGACCTTGAGATCACGTACCGGAGGCGTATCGATCGGTCCAAGTCGCAGGTCTTGCACCAGTGCGGCGTCATCCCGGCCCTGGCCGTCCGAAGCCGGCGGCGCCGAGCCGCCGGAGCCCCCGCCGCAGGCCACCACCACCAGAGAGATCACGGCAACACCAACGAACCACGCTTGCCGTCTCAACGCTCGTCTCATCTGGCCCGCTCCTTTTACGCTGAGATGTTGACGTACGGGAGAAAGTCGAAGTATTCGTTCAGTCGCGTCACGATATTTTGATAAACCAGGTAGCCAACGCCCACCAGGAGAAATCCGCTGACGACGTTGATGACTGGAAGGAACCGGTTGATCTTCTTGAACATCGGCGTGACCCGGCCAAGGGCCAGGCCCGCCATGAGGAACGGCACGCTGAGGCCGGCGGTGTAGAAGGTGAGGAGCAGGGCCGATTGGCCCGCCGCCGACCACGCCCCGGCGTCGGTCCCGGTGCTCGTGTAGGCCAGGGTGAGGATCGCGCCGAGAACGGGCGTGATGCAAGGCGTCCAGCCGACGGCGAAGGCGCCGCCGACGCCGAACGACCGCCAGTAAGAGGGCCGGTTGCCGCCGGTGTATTGGATGCGACGCTCCTGGTAGTAGATACGGTCGAGCACGCCGGTGGCCGGCGCCAGAACCCGGCGGATTATCGGCAGCTTGAAAACACCGGCCATATAGAGTCCGAAGAGCATCAAGAGGATTCCCGCCCCCCGGGCAATTTTGTCTCCCTGGCCGCCCGCCGTTCCGCCCAGGAGACCGATCGTTGCGCCCAACGCGATGAAGATCAAGGAGAAACCGATCACGAAGCCCAACGAGTGGAAAAAGGTGGTGCGCGACCCCTCGATCTTCCCGTCGTGGACGGTAACTCCCGAGAGGTGCCCGAGATAGATCGGCACCAGAGGCAGCACGCAGGGCGAGACGAACGACACCACCCCGCCGGCAAAGGCGACCGAGACGGCTATCAGGGAGAGTCCCTCGATGCTCATGATGTCTCCGCTCGGGTCCGGGCCGCTATGGGTCGCATTCGCCGGCCCCGTCACCGCTGACCCGGCGCTTATTGAATAGGATTCAAGGGTCCGTGCAGTCGATACACTCGGCGGCGCGGGAGGCGCGGCGGCTCTCTTTCAAAACATATTACGCTTGCGTCGAGGTCGGTGGTTTCCGCCATGCGGCGTTAAGCGTCCGCGAGCGGCGGCCCATCTGCCGAGGCTCGTGGTCGCCCATTCTCAAGATACAACGCCCGCTGCGGGCC
>JACZVV010000073.1 GCA_022572465.1 Chloroflexota bacterium | reverse complement strand
TCATCGGCCTGGGGCAAAGCGGCAAAACGACGGCGTTCAACGCCGTCACCCGCGGCCACGCGCGGTTGGCCTCCTCACCGGCGGGCGGCCAGCCCAACATCGGCGTGGCCAAGGTCCCCGACGAGCGGCTCGATCGGCTGGCCGGCATCTTCGAACCGGAGCGAACGGTCCCCGCCGAGGTCACCTACGTCGACGTTCCGGCCGCCGCCGAGGGACGCGGCAAGCGCGAGGGCATCGGCGGCGCCGTCCTCAACAGCCTCCAGCGGGCCGACGCTCTGTTGCACGTCGTTCGCGCGTTCGCCGACCCGTCCGTCCCCCACGTCGACGGGAGCGTCGATCCCTACCGAGACATCGACTCCATGGACCTGGAGCTCACCTTCTCCGACCTGGCGATCATCGAGCGCAGGCTGCAACGGCTGGAGGCCGAGCTGAAGGGCGCCAAGCCCGCCCAGCGCGACGCGGCTCACCGCGAGCAGACGCTGTTGGACCAGGTCCGGTCCCGGCTCGATGCCGGGACTCCGGTCCGCGCTCACGGCCTGCTGCCCGAGGAGCTTGGCTTGCTCACCGGCTATCAGTTCCTGACGGCCAAACCGCTGGTGGTGGCGCTGAACATCGGTGAGGAGCAGCTGCCCCAGGCTTCGGCGCTGGAGCACGATCTGGCCGCTCGCCTGGGTGGGCCGGGTGTCTTGGGCGCTGTCTTCTGCGGCAAGCTGGAAGCCGAGCTGGCCCAGATGGACGGCCAGGACGAGCGGGAGTTCCGCGAGTCGATGGGGGCCGGCGAGGCCGCGTTGGCCCGAATCGCCCGCGTCTCGTTTCGGGTGCTGGACATGGTTTCGTTCTTTACCGTCGTCTCCAACGAGGTGCGGGCCTGGACGGTCCCATTGGACACGCCGGCGCTGAAAGCAGCGGGCAGGATTCATACCGACATGGAGCGAGGTTTCGTGCGGGCTGAGGTGGTCGGGTTCGACAACCTGTCCACGTCGGGGAGCATGGCCGAGGCCAAGAAGCGAGGCTTGCTGCGAGTGGAGGGCAAGACGTACCCCGTCCAGGACGGCGACGTCATCCACTTTCTGTTCAACGTCTAGGACACCGGCGAATCGTCCACCCTCTCGCCTCGCCGGGTGGAGTCAGAGGAAAACGAAGGCCCGCCGACCTGGTAGAAGGTCGGCGGGCCCAAGCGCTCCGTCAGCGTGGGCTGAACCCGAAGGGCCTACTGAATGGCGAATGCCATCTGGACCCGCACGACAATCTGGGTCTCTCCCACGCTGATGGGAGTAGTGCCAGCAAAGTCGGGAGCCGCCGCTATGACCCGCTCCAGCACAGCGGCGCGAGGGACGCCACCCTGCTGAGTAATCAGCGTCGCCGGGCCCAGCGTCACGCCGGCCACGCCGGCGATCTGCCGCGCTTTCTCCAGGGCGTCCTCGACAGCCAGGATCCTGGCCTGCGACTCCAACGGCTTGGGATCGTCGACGGCGAAGCTGATGCCGTTGACGCGGATAGCGTCGCCACCGGCCGCGACCGCATCGTCGATGACGGGTCCGATGGAATTGATGTTGCGGACTTTGGCCGTCGCCGAGTTCGTCACGCGGTACCCGACGATGATGGTCTCGAAGTCCAGGCGGCCGTTCCGCTCCTGACGGACGGTGATCGGATGAATGCGGAAGCTCGTCGTTTTGACGTCCCGCTCGGCCACGCCGTTGCTGCGAAGGCTGGCGATGACGGCATCCATCGCCACGGCTGCCTCAGCGCGAGCGGGAGCGACCGTATCGGCGCGGGTCTCGATGGCGAAGCTCAGAATCGCCACGTCCGGCGTGGCGGTCACCGAGCCACTGCCATCGACCCAGATACCGCTCTGTTGAAAGCCGGAACCTGAGGCGGCCGACGACGTCAATCTCGCCAGGTCCGCCAGGACCGACTCGGCCCTGGCCCCCAGGTCCAGCTGGCCGCCCGCCCCCGGCGAGGGCGTCGGATCCGACCCGCCGGAGCAGGCGGCGACCACCAGCACGACCGCCAACGACACCACGCCCAGCGGCGCCCACCGTTTCGCTACTCTCGTGAACATTTTCACGCTCTCCTTTCACGTTTGCGGCCGCGACGGTCGGCGCGCAGAAGACTGGTCGATCCGCGGTGTCAACCCGTCTTCCGCGTCCGGCTGCGAGACCTCCGGTAATGCCAGAGGACCGTAATCAATGCCGCGCCCGTCAGCCCGCCCGAGACCAGTTGCAGCACCAGCCAGGGGAACCGCTCCCTCTCGACCTCGGCCGCAGCGGACCGGTCCGGCGCCGCAGGCGACTCGGCTGCGACGATCTCCTCCTCTGTCGCCCTCTCTGCCTCTGTCGCCGAGGAAATGGCCATCGATGTCTGGGCATCGGCCTCTGTTGAAGCTGCCCGGCCTTGCGGCCCCTCAACGGCATTCTGACGCTCCTGCTCGGCTCCCCGAGGTATCGGAGCGGCGATGGGTGGCGGAACATGAGGGGTCGCCGCGGCCGCCGGCGGCGTGGTCGCAACCGGCGCCTCGACGGCCTCGAGCCGAGCCTGGCGGTCGACCGCCGGGGCTCTCTCACGGCTGAACAGGTCCGTCGCGCCTCCCGCCAGAGAGAAGGTGAGGAAGAGCACCGCAGCCCCAGCGGCCACCGGCAGCGCGAACCGCTGCCAGCCCCAGGCTGCATCTTGACGCTCCGCTGACACCATCTCCGGCGTCAACCGGAAGGAGCGGCTTGTCCGCGCCACGGGCGCCTGGCGGAGCAGGGCCACCGTGGCGCGCAAGGACTCCAGCTCCGCTCTCGCCTCGCCGGAAGACTCCAGCAGACGCGCGACTCGGGCCCGGTCTTTGGACCCCAGCCGGTCGTCGAGGTACGCCGAGAGGAGCTCCTCTCGACGGACCTTCGCCGATCGCAATAGACGTAGCATCGTTCGACCCTCTATTTCTCCAGACGGAGACTGGCAGGCAAAAGTTCCCGCCGCTCGGCGAAATGGTCGCGGACCCTGCCCCGAGCCCGGCTGAGCCGGGACTTGACGGTGCCGACAGAGCACCCCGTCGCTTGCGCGACCTCCTCGTAGGAGAACCCTTCAACGTCGGCCAGCACCAGGACGGCGCGGTGGTCGGCCGACAGGGCGTCGATGGCGGCCGAGAGCTCGGCGGCCAGCTCGGCGTTCATGGCCTGGTCCTCGGGCGACTTTTCTGCCGAGCGGGGCTCCCACGCCGAGTCCTCCAGCAGAGCCTCAAGAGATGGCCCGCCGTGGCGTTTGGAGGCCCGCATCTGGTCGTAGCAAGCGTTGGTTGCGATGCGAAAGAGCCAGCCTCGGAAGCTGCCGCCCCGGTATTTCCCGATATTGCGAAAGGCTGAAAGAAAGGCCTCCTGCGTCGCGTCTTCAGCCGGCGCAACGGAGCCCAGCATGCGGAGCGCCAGGTTATACATCTGGCGCTGGTAGATCTCGACCAGCTGGTTGAACGACTCCAGGTCTCCATCACGGCTGTTTTGGATCAGGTCTTGTTCGTTCATTGGCGGTGGCCCGCCCGGCTTCATGCTGCGCCCGGCGCCTGACCATTGTAGTGGCCGATTGGGGCGCGTCCAACGCAAGGCCCGGTCGCTAGCGCTAGATCAGGGCCATCCGATATAATGGCTTCAAGGAGCGGCGAGCCAAGGCGGTCGCGGGCGGACGATTCGCGGCGCAAGCTGCCAAAATCGGAATGGGATCTCTGCGAGGACTTCTGGGCACGGCGCTGTTTGCTGGAATGATTTTCGTCCTCATCAGCACGTCGTTCCAGAATTTCCAGGTCCAAGGGGACAGCATGGACCCCAACGTGCAGAGCGGCAACTACGTCGTGGTCAATAAGGCCGCCTACCGGCACTTGGAAGTCGGCGGCTGGGCCAAGTGGATCCCTTTCTTGGACCGGGATAAGGACGGCATCATCGCGCTGTTCGGCAAGCCAGAGCGGGGTGATGTCATCGTGTTCAAGTGCCCTCGGAGCGTCGGCAACAACCCTTTGACGCCCGGCGACAAGTGCGCCTTCGACGTGGACTCGGACCAGTGGACGGGGCGCCAAAATCTGATCAAGCGGGTCATCGGCCTGCCGGGGGAGCTGATCGAGTCGAGGAACAACGTGATCTATATCGACGGCGTTCCACTGGAAGAAGAGTACATCACGGCGCCGGGCGGCCCGCAGGTAACTCGCCAGCGGGTGCCCGAGGGCCGGTATTTCGTCATGGGCGACCACCGGGTCAACAGCCGGGACTCCCGATATTGGGACTCCGTGCCCCGGAGTTTCATCATCGGCAAGGCCTGGTTCAAGTACTGGCCCGCCAGCGCGTTCGGTCGTGTCGGCTCGTTGACCTCCGATCCAGCGCTGGCAGAGTGACGATCGGCGGCCGTATCCATGGCGCGCCCAAGCTTGACATCGGCGATCCTTGGGCCGGTAGCTCAGTGGTAGAGCACCTGACTTTTAATCAGGGTGTCGGGAGTTCGATCCTCCCCCGGCTCACCAGCTAGCCCGCACCGGGCCAGCCAACAGAAGCAGAAGCGAGGAAGACCGCCCAATTCGGCGGTCTTCCTCGTTCCCTCAAGGGCCTATCCGACATCCTGATTTTTTCGGCCGGGCGCTCCCCGACCGCCGTGCTTGCCTGCCAGACACTTCTCGATGAGGAGGCAAGCAGCTACGATGGCTACGAAGCGACGGCCCACCCGCAGGAAACCCATGAACAAGCCCGGCATCGACCTGGCCGACCTGATCAAGCACTACGAAGTCCACAACAAGAGCGAGGGCAAGTCTCCTCGCACGGTGGAGGGGTACAAAGAGATCCTGGGCGCCTTCTATCGCTGGCTCAAGCAGCAGGGAGCGCCCACCGCGATGGGCTCGGTGGGCGAGGACGAGGTCCGGGCCTTCATCATCGAGTTGCAAGGCAGGCCAGGCCGCCATGGCAAGCTCTCCCCCCACACCGTCGCCAACCGGGTTCGGGGCCTGCGGGCCTTCTTCGCCTGGCTGGCCCGCCAGGGCTACACCGATCGCCACCTCCTCCAGGACCTCAGGCCCCCCAAGATCGCGAAGCCCCTCGTCGAGCCCCTGACCCCGAAAGAGATCGAGCAGATCTTCTCGGTCATCAACCCCAAGACGGCCCTGGGAGCCAGGAACCGGGCCCTTCTTTCGGTGATGCTGGATGCAGGCCTGCGCCTCTCGGAGGTGGCCACGCTGAAAGCGGACGACACCCACCTGGAAGAGCGCTACGTGAAGGTCCTGGGCAAAGGATACAAGGAGAGGATGGTCGGCTTCGGCGTCGCCTGCCAGCGGGCCCTGCTCCACTACGCCTTCCACTTCCGCCCGGAGCCGGTCCATCCCCGCGTGGACGCCTTCTTCCTGAGCCTCGACGGCTACGCCCTGGCCGGCAGCGCCATCCAGTCGTGGATGGTGCGGCTCTCGAAAACCGCGGGGATCCCGAGACTGCATCCTCACCTCCTGCGGCATACCTACGCCACCATGTTCCTCTTGAACGGGGGCGATCTCTTTCTCCTGAAGCAGAACCTGGGCCACACCACCCTCGCCATGGTGGAGCACTACCTGCACATCGCCAGCCAGCGAGCCGCCATCGAGAGCCAGGGCTACTCCCCGCTGGATCGGTGCGACGTGGGGCAACGCCGGAACGGGCGCTCCTCCCGCCCACCGCTGCCGGCCGTCGCCGGCGGGATCTACCCCCACGCCGGCCTGCGCCTGGGAGGGGGGCGTCGTGCCTCCCGGTAGAGCCCTGATTCGCCCGATGCCCCGCCACAACCGCGTACCCGCTCGCTCCCGGGCGATGCCGATCGCACTTAGCGCCTCCTGAGAGGCGCGTAGCCGGCCGACAACAGCAGCTCGTCGATTTCGTCGATCGAGGTGGCGTCGGTATCCTCCACCAAGGCCAGCGCGAGCATCCAGACCACGTCGCGACTGGGGTTCGAGCGCTCGCCGCTCTCGAGCCGCAGCACGTAGGCCTGGTCGAGGCCGCTGTACTGCGCAAGTCTATAGCGCGACTTTCCCGCCTTCTTGCGCAGGCGCTTCAGCGTCATGGCGAAGGTCATCGGCAAAACCTCATATCACCCGGAGTGGACCGCCACTGGGCAGGGCGCTCCAGCGGAGCGTCGGCGCGACGCCAGCCGCCCAGCGGCAGTTGGTCCAAGGGTGGATTACCGCTAAACTATAGGAGCGATCCGGGGACTTTTTCAGGCTGGGCGAACTCGGTCGATTCCCGGTCTTTGGAACTATGGAAGCCGACGTTTGGACAGCTGGAGAGCAGGCCCGCCTGAGGGAGCTGCGTCTCGATCCGGTGCGGAACCCTCCGCAGCGGCTCGTGGCGCTGGTCCGGCACTTTCGAGACGGAGGCGGCGTGTATCGGGTCACGGAGGCCGCTACCGGTCCGGTGAGCGTCGCGAAGGCGCTGGCGAGAAAGGTGCGCGATCTCACCCGACAAGGCAAGCTGGAGTGGGTGCTCGGGCAGGAAGCGGATGCGGACGCGCCGGCTGGGCCCGTTCGCTCCGCATCCATGGACAGCGGCGGAACCGACGCCGAGGAGCATGCAGAGGAGCTCTTGTCCTTCGCTCAACGGCTTCGAGACCGGGTGATGGCGCCGGCGCCGGGCCCATGGGTCGGCGGTGGCGAGGAAGACGGTCCGTTGGCGATGTGGGAAGGAACGGTCGACCTATCGCCGGAGCGCTCGATCCCCGATGCGAATGAAGAGCGGGTCGAGGCCCAATGGGGCATCGGTCCGTACGACGCGAGGTCCCATCCCCTGTTCGGCGCGCTCGAGCAGCATCTTCCGGGGCATCGCTCCTGGGAAGCCCTGAACACCTTGGAACGGCGAGCCCGGATGTTTCGAACGGCCACCGACCGCGTGTTCGCGAGGATCGATCAGACGATCAGGAAACGCCTCCCCGGCGCGGCGCCAACCGACGTCGATGCCCTGGCGCGCTCCCTCCTCCTCCACGCCCACTACCGGACGGCCGCACCGGGCGGCGGCCTCGAGTTCTCCTACGAGCCTCAGGCCAAAGCGGAGGGCGGCCGCGTCCGCTGGTCGTTGCGCCTGGGGCAGTGGTCTGTGGGGGACGAGGAGGAGCCGCGAGACCTGGAGCCGCTCCGGGACCTCCACCGGGAGCTGGCGGCAGCGGTACCCGGTTGGGAGGCCGTGAGCGCGATGGCGACGGCCTCTCGTGCATGCCAGGACGCGGTCCGGGCCTTCAAGGAGGCCCTGGGCCCTGACCTGGCGCTCCGCCGAAGCTTGCACGGCACCCGCTGCGACCTGTGCGGGTAGCATGCCCCGAGAGAAAGACCACGCCAGCTGATGGTGCGGCCCCGGGGCCGCGACCTGCATCCTCGGCGGCCCTTTCGCCTCGCCACCGCGACAGCGGGCCGGGAGCGCATGGGGCCGCGGGAGCGACCGGCAGAGAAGTGGCCGCCATCTCCCGAACCGGGGCACGCCAGTCGCTCGACCGCCCCCCGCAGCGATGCCGAGAGCACAGCGCCAAGGGCCTCGGCGTCTTCGGTGCAGGCCAAACGCCGGGGGTGCTCTGGCCCCAGCTCACGTTCCGCCGTACGGGCTCGACCGCTTCGGTGCTGGTGTGCGACCACGAGGAGCGCGGGGGTCGGCGCGACGCCGAGGATACACCGGGAAGAAGGGGGGCTCAATTCATAGGTAATACGCGAGCGTACTCCTGTCAATGGCCCCAATTCGCGTTTGTAGCAACATGCGCCCGTCTCGAAGCCGTCAGTGAGCAATCAAGTAGCAACCAGGGCGCAGTCCAGTAGCAGTCCAGTAGCAGTCCAGTTGCAGTCGGAAAATGCTGGTAGAGCACCAAATCCGCGACGCGCAACGAACGCCGGCCAAGCTCGACAGCGATGCCTTTCCTGCCAACGGCAGGTCGCGCGCTTACCCGCATCCCTCAGCCGTCGGCAGAAAAAGGGGATGCCTTTCAGACGTGAGGAGCAACGGACATGGCGTGGTCGAGTGCGTACCCGACGGGGCAAGGTGCCCCACGAAAGGCGTCAGGCTTTCCCTCGCCATCGGTGAGAAAGCGGGAGAGGCAGCGGCCGACCCATGGGACCCCCTCGGAGGCGCACCAGGTCCGGGATGTGATCCGCGGGAAGGACGGCGCGGAAGGGGAGGTCCGGATGGTGGTGGAAGGATTCCTGCGTGAAGCGATCGTCACCGGTCCCTGCCAACGGGAAGGCAGCAAACCACCCGCCACGAGGTCCAGCAGCCCAAAGGGAAGAACCGTGACCTCGAGCACCCCGCGGCTCAGCGCTCCCCAGAGGTCCAGCGGCTGAAAAAGGCCGCTCCACCCGTGGGAGACGAGGCCGGCACCAACGAATGAGCGCGGCGGGCAAGGCCGCCGTCTCGGCGAAGGTGCACGCGGAGTAGGGAATGCGACAGCAGGTCCTTTGGGAGTTGGGGATCCCTGAAGGGAGCTCCTACCGTTGGAGGAAGAGGCCTCGTATTTCAGGGCTGGAGGACCGGGCTGGAAGTCTCGGTCCCCTTAACGGAGAGTTCTCATGTCGGCCGCCGGGCGGCCAACCCCCGCTTCCAAGCCTGCACAGGGCCGATGACAGGCCTGCCCGATGAGACGGTCAAGCCGCTCCCACAGGCCCGAACCCCGAGCGACGGCCGCCCGGCCTGCACACCAACACTGACCATCCTGTCGTCCAGGTCCAACGCTCATTTCTGGACACATTCTTGAGATACCACTCCCTCTGCGTCCGCCCCTTCACCGCCCCACCAGGTCACTCACCGCCTCAACCAAGGGCCAACCTGAGACGACTGAGGCGCCCAAGTGTGGCCGCGAACGGCGATCGAGGAACGGCGGCCTCGGCCAGCTGGAACACCAGGCGCCGGGCATGGCGCCCACCCCAACTTCCAGCGAAAAGCTCAACGCATCCGTGCAGGAGGGACCGGGATAGCGTCCCGAGGAGGCTGAAAACGAGTCGCTGGCGTCTCAGTGGTAGGGGAGAACGGGGACCGAGAAACTCGGGCGCCGCTACAGCTTCGCCCCCTGGCGCTCCCAGGTCCCTCGGAACGTGATCCAGACCGAGAGGAACAGGAGTTTCAGGTCGAGCCACAGGCTCAGCGTCGAGGCGTAGTGCAGGTCGTGGCGCAGCTTCTGCTCGGCGTCGTGGCGGCTGCCGTAGATCTGCGCCAATCCGGTCAGGCCCGCCGGCACCCGTAGCCGGTCATCGAACCCCGGCACCCTTGCGCTCAGGTCGCGGTGCTCGTCGTAGGCCAGGGCCCGGGGCCCGACGAAGCTCATGTCGCCTTTGAGGATGTTGACGACCTGAGGCAGCTCGTCCAGGGCGGTGGCCCGGAGGATGCGGCCGAAGCGAGTCAGCCGGGGGTCATCCGCCGATGTCCACGCTGGGCCGATCTGGTCCGCGTCTTTGACCATGGTGCGGAACTTCAGGGCCTGGAAGACCCGTCCGCCCAGGCCGACGCGGCGTTGACGGTAAAAGACCGGCCACCCGCTATCGACGACGATCATGGCCGGGATGACGATCCACAGGACCAGCCACATGGGGAAGAGCAAGACGTGGGCCGCCGCCAGGACCGCCAGGTCCATGGGGCGTTTATACCATCCCGAAGGGGCCGTCGCCTCGGCCGAACGGCCTGTCCCCAACCGTGCCCGTGCTTGCCACGTAACCACAACAGGTCCCCCATCGCTGTCTGCTAACCGTCTCTCAAGAATGACGATAGCTTTGGCGACATCGCGGTCACAGCAAGCCATCACCCAAAGGGATTAGGGGATTTCCCTCAATAGCGGGCGCAGGGCGCTCCACCGGCTTGAGACCGTCAGGTTGTGGTTCGGCGGGGCAACAGGCAGCCGATGGTAGGCGTTGGGTTTCCCGCAGGCACGATGTCGTTGCCCAGCGCTCTGTTCTTGAAATACTGGCGTAGCGTATTAACGGAATTGGGATACTTCTGAAGTCTTCAGAACCGAAGAGTTCGGGTATGGCGATGGCTCGTCGAGAGGGGGTAGAGTACCCCACAACGAAGGGAGCCACCGGGCCTTATTCCATCGGTGAGAAATCGGGAGAGGCAGAGGTCAGGACTCAGGAGACTTCCTGATTCGTATGCCAGGTCCGGGTGGTGATCCGCGGGAAAGACGGCGCGGAAGAGGAGATCGCGATGGTGGTGGGAGGATTCCGCCAAGAAAGGACGGTCACCGATCCCTGCCAACGGGAAGGCATCAAGCCACCCGCCAGGAGGTGCAGCAGCCCAAAGGGAAGAACCGTGACCGTGACCTCGATCTCCCCACGGCTGAGCGCTCCCGGGAGGTCCACCGGCTGAAAAGGCCATTCCACCCCTGGGAGACGAGTCCGGTATCAGCGGTTAGGCCCAGCGGGCAAGGCAGCCATCTTGGCAAAGATGCACGCGGAGATAGGGAATGCGACAGCAGGTCCTTTGGAAGGTGGGGGGCCCCAAACCTACCGCCTACCGCTGGCGGAAGAGACGTCGTCGTCCAGGGCTGAAGAACCGGCCTGGCGGAGCTCGAGTCCCCTTAAACCGCCTCAATTCAGAAGGAGGGAGCGCTCGTCCTGGAAGAGACCCGAGTCAAGCGGGAGTGGCACAGCCGACACAGAATCCCAGCGCGAGACCACCGCTCCACACCAGGTGCGGACCACCGATGCCTCCTACTTCCGGATGATGGTCTAGGGCTTCTATCACCCGGTGACCGTCAGGGACGAAGATCCGCGATTCGCCCTGGCCTAGTCGCTCCAGCAGGACATGCCGGCCGGCTCTCTGGTCGAGGTGGCGGAGCACCCAGCGGACGACACCGGCGTGACCGACGTCCTTGTGGCGGATCGAACCAGGCTTCTCTCCGATAACGGCTCCCCGAAACGCTTCACGCTGATCACCAGGTCCAGGTCGCTGCCGTCACCCCAGTTCCCGCGCATAGGAGCCGAGACCGTATGGTCGAGACGGAGCAGGCTCATAGCTGATGGTGCTCCAGAATACAAAGAAGCCCACCCCTGGCGAGGTGGGCTGGAATCCACTCATGGTGGACGCCATTCAGGCTCTCATCCGCTGGTTAGCAAAGCCTTTTTCACCTCATCCCAAACGTAGCTAGGACCGGCCACGTCTCCAGGTTCCCGCTGCAACCGATCCGAATTGGGGGCTGGCACGCAGGGTCTTTGGGGGTTCGCCTAGGGCGCATCGACGAGACCCGAGGGAGATAGTAGAACGCAAGCGCGCGAAGAGCGCGGATCCGTGGGAGTTCGCACCGATGAGCCTCGCAGCCCTTATAGAGAGAATTCATAACCGGCGAGCGTCCATCTCGGTCATCGGACTTGGCTACGTCGGCCTCCCATTGGCCATCACATTCGCGGAAGCGGGGTTCCAGGTCACGGGCATTGACCGTGACTCCACCCGCGTGGCTGCCATCAACCGCAGAGAGTCCTATATTCCCGACGTCAACTCCGAGCGATTGGCGCTGGTGATGCAATCCAGAGGAGAACCCCTCAGGGCCGGACCAGCTCGCGTTCCCCCGGGCCTCGGTCGGCTATCGGCGACGGTCTCGTACGATGCGCTGGCTGAGACCGATGCCGCCATTATTTGTGTTCCTACGCCCCTGAGCAAGACCAGGGACCCAGACCTCTCCCACATTCTCGCTGCCGCAGACGAGATTGCACGGAGGTTGCATCCAGACATGCTGGTGGTCTTGGAAAGCACCACCTTCCCCGGGGCAACGGAGGAGCTTGTCCTGCCACGTCTGCGGAACGCCAATGGACAAGCCTTCCAGGAAGGGCGTAACTTCTTTCTGGCCTTTTCTCCCGAACGCATCGACCCTGGAAACCAGGACTGGGACGTCAAGAACACCCCTAAGGTCATCGGAGGCGTCACTCCATGCTGCCTCCAGGCAGCCACCTCTCTCTACCAATGCGTGGTGCACCAGGTGGTTTCGGTCTCATCCCCTAGGGTCGCTGAGATGGTCAAGCTTCTCGAGAACACCTTCCGTGCAACCAACATCGCCCTGGTTAATGAATTCGCCATCATGTGTGAGCGGCTAGACGTGGACGTGTGGGAGGTCATCGAAGCGGCGAAGACCAAGCCCTTCGGGTACATGCCGTTCTACCCCGGTCCGGGTCTCGGCGGCCACTGCCTCCCGGTCGACCCCCAATACCTGGCCTGGAAGATGCGCACCCTGAATTACCGGGCCAGGTTCGTGCAGCTCGCCGAGGAGATCAACTTCGGCATGCCCGCGTATGTCCTAAGCAAGATCACCGACTCGCTTAACGACGCGGGCAAGGCCCTCAACGGCTCGACCATCCTGGTCCTCGGGGTGGCGTACAAAGCCGATGTGGGCGATGTGCGCGAGTCGCCCGCCCTCGATCTGATTCCCCACCTCCAGGAGAAAGGCGCTCGGGTGGCCTATCACGACCCGTACGTTCCGCGTTTGGACGTCGGTCGGGGCACCCTAGAGTCGGTGAGTCTCACCGAGACGGCCCTGCGGGGCGCCGATTGCGTCGTCATCATCACGGCCCATCGAACCTACGACTGGGACTGGGTGGTGCGAAACAGCCGCCTGATCGTGGATACGCGAAACGCTACGGCCAGAGTAGCGCCTGCGGCAACACGAGTGGTCAAGCTATAATCAACGCGGTTCTTGCTGGACGCGAGTCCCAATGCAGCGACTGGTCCAAAGAAGGGAAGCCGACCTGACAGCCACGTGCCCAAATCCGCCTACAGCGTTGCCCCTTGGAGCCGGTCCGATAACCCCTGCTTTGGTTCGACAGGTTCACCACGAGCGGGAGAAATACCGTTCGTCCTAAGCTTGTCGCAGGACGGCAATCCGACCTTGGGCGAGTTCTTAAATAGGCTCTTAATACAACTTTGTGAGTTTAGGGGCTGCTGATTGGAAGTGGGGGTGTGACCACTTGGATGACCTAAGCAAAGAGCTCTTCCAGGACGGCATGCTCCCGCTGGAGGCGGCCTCGGCAGCTCAGGGCCTCATCGCTCTAACTCCGGCGCAGCCTGAGGTAGCAATGGGCCAGCATGGCCAAGGCAACGTGGCGATAGAGGCCGGGCCACAGCCGCCCCTCGTAGTCATCGAGTCCAAGTTCCCCCTTTGCATCCTGGTAGAAACGCTCCACGATCCAAAGGCAATAGGCCAACTCCAGCAAACCATCCAACTCCAAGTCGTCAAGACCCCAGGCGAAGTAATACGTAGCCTCGCCCTGGCGACCGGGCAGGGGACGTTCGCCGATGAGCCACCACCTGGAGGTGGTGGCCGTGCTCCGATAGCCCACGCGATACACGCGAATGCGGGTGGACAGCTTCATCAAAGCGCCCTTCGTACCCGCCCGCCAGGAATCACCTGCCAGGCTTCCCTGGGCAGGGTAGCCAGCAGATCGTTAGCAGGATAGCCGGGTACCCGGTCTTCCAAACACCGCGCCCGGCGGGGACGCCCCCGACCCTGGTACGGGGGCGGAGGCTCGGCGCCGGGGTCGCCCTCGACCTCCTCAGCCCAGCGGAACCGGGCCGACGTGGCCACCGCCACCACGCAGGGCAACCTCCGCGTCTCCACCCCCTCCAGGAAAGGCGGTTGGTCCCCCGTACCCCGCATCGGCGACCACTGCTCGGGCAGGGATACCCGCCTCCACCCCCCCTCGATCAACTCCAGGGCGATCTCCGATCTCGCCTTTCGTGCGAAAGGGGATGCTCGTCGGCACCTGAGTAGCCTCCCGCCGCTCCGGGTCCTGAGCCCAACTCTCGGGGAGGTACCGCCTCGCCGTGATGGGCCACTCAAAGACGTGGTCCACGTACTGGGAGGTCACCAGGACCTGGCAGTTGTCCACCCGGCCCGGGGTGCCAGAGAATATTGCCGGCCACCCCGACCGAGTAGGTTCCCTTCTCGGGGAAGCCAGTACCATCGATTACCTGGACCCCCTCCCCCACACTGGCGTGCGTCACCATGTGCTGGATTCCCAGGCGGTCAATGGCGCCAGGTTCCCAGGTCGTCCGGGTGAGGCATTTCTGGAGCCGCTTGCTGCTGGTCCCAGGCAGCGCCCGGCCCATGTCGGAGGCCGTCTTTCTGGACAGGTCCCGCTTCGGGATGCTCGGGGCGGTATCGGCCAACAACCCGGTCGTGTAACGCTCCATCGCCTCACGGCTCTCGGCCCGGAGCACCAACGAGGCGAAGGGTTTCAGGAACGTCCACAAGTCCTCCAATGGTTCAGGGCCTGCCTTAATACCCGCCGTCGCTCTGACCTGCCCCCAGTATTTGTACCACAAGCTATGTTCGTGTTCCCACCGCTCCGGGGCTTGGCAGGGAATCGTTCGATGCGCCAAGGAGGATAGCCTCGGGAACTGGCGTTCTGTAGCCCAGGGCGCTGTGTGGCCGGATGCGGTTGTAGATCTGTCTCCAGTCCTCGGTCAGGACGACCACCTCCTTCAGCGTGGAGAAGATCTCGCGGTCCAGCAACTCGTCGCGGAGCTTTCCGTTGAAACTTTCGACGTAGCCGTTCTCCCAGGGGCTGCCAGGCTCGATGTCCGATAGATCGAGACTCCCCGATTCCCATCGAGGGTCTCCCCGACACGTCGGGGGACTCGACAAAGTCGGAGAAGAGCGTCTTCGCACCTACCTTCCCCAGCCAGCTCCTCACCACGTTCGCGGTGAACTCTGGGCCATTGTCGGACCGAATGTGCTCCGGGACTCCCCGCCAAACGAAGCGTTCGCTGAGGCAGTGGAGCACATCA
>JACZVV010000072.1 GCA_022572465.1 Chloroflexota bacterium | reverse complement strand
GTGGAGTTCCTCACCGATTATCTGCGCGATACGTCGCTGCGGGTGCGTCTCCGCGCCGCCGAATCGTTGGAGAATCTGGGCGACCGGAAAGCGGTGGCGGCGCTCGAGGAGCAGGCGCATCGCGAGCTAGACGGCCGCGCCAGGCGCCGAATGCGCGAGGCGGCGGCGTCGATCCGTGAGGGCGCGAAGAGCAAAGAGGAGGCCAACACGGTCCGCGAGGACCTGGACAAGGTCACGAAAGAGAACCGGTCGTTGCGTGAGCGTCTCGACAAGCTGGAGGCCAGGCTGGGCCAGGACGGCGCCAGCGGCGGCTGAGCCGCATCAGCATTTCCGGTCCACGCGGGCACGAGCAGCTGGCCCTCCCCCTCTCCCTCGAACGGAGAGGGGTTTCGGGATGGCTTCATAGAAAAGGGACGGGCCCTGGAGCCCGCCCCTTTTCGTGGCATCCGGCCGTGGCTGGTCGAACCACACGTAGCGCACTGTTTTATGTTGGCGCTGGTTATACCGTCACAGCCGGTTGAGCGACATTGGGGATCGAGTTCCGATCTGGTTGTCACTCTTGCCTGTGGTGGCCATCGTAGCGCGGGATCCCGGCCGCCGGACAGGGGGCGTCCCCGCAAAGCGATGGCCGGTGCTCCCTGGTTCTGAAATGGGGAATATCGCGCAGTGGATTTGCGGCCAAACCCTCACTGAAGCTCCTGGCAGGCTCGCAGTGGGGCCGGCCGCAACCCCGGTTCGAGAGGCCGGCTCCTTGACGGGCCATGGGGCGCTCTCTACAGTGTCCTCAGTCGAATCGAGGCGCCTTCATGACCCACTGGCGGGAGCACTACGACTCCCACACCGTCTCGCCCGAGGAAGCCGTCGCCGTCGTCAAGTCCGGCGACCGTGTCGCGTTCACCACGGGCAACGAGCCCACGTCCCTGGCTTACGCTCTCCTGGCACGGGCCGGCGAGCTTCGCGACGTCACGCTCTTTCTTCCGACGCCCAGCCGTGACCTGGGCTGGTACGATCCGGGCTTCGAGGAGAGCTTTCAGATCGAGGTCGGGTATATCCTGCCCGTGGTGCGCCAGATCATGGCCCAGCGGCGTTGTGACTACAACGTCCAAACGCTTCGGGTGGAATATGGACCCTTCGACCGCCGGCCCGACGTGGTGCTGGTGGAGATCTCGCCGCCCGACGATCAGGGCTTTTGCAGCTTCGGCGCCTCGCTGTGGAACAAGAAGCAAGAGGTCCGGGCCGCCGCGATTGCCCTGGCCGAGGTCAACGATCGACTGATCAGGACCGGTGGCGAAAACTCCATCCATGTCTCCGAGATCGATGCCTTCGTTGCCCACGTTGCCAGTGGACGCACGCCCGGCGCCACCGATCTCCTCGGCCGCAAGAGCGTGGAGCCGGGACCGGCGGAACGGACCATCGCCGCCCACGTTGCCGGCCTGATCCGCGACGGCGATACCCTCCAGATCGGCGTCGGCAGCACGTCGGAGTGGGTCGCCCGATTGGGCGTGCTGGAGGACAAGGAGGACCTGGGCTGGCATTCGGAGACGACGCCCAGGGGCGTGATCGCCCTGGCGCGACGCGGTGTCATCACCGGCAAACGGAAGACGCTCCATGCCGGGAAAGTAGTCGCCACGGCGGTCGGCGGCGGCGACCTGGACGACATGCGGTTCATCGATGGGAACCCCGACGTGGAGCTCTACCCGGCGGACTATGTGATCGACCCACGGACCATCGCCGCCCACGACAACATGGTCGCCGTCGACAGCGCCGTGGCCGTCGACCTGACGGGGCAGGTGGCCGGCGAGTCCATCGGCCCGACGATGATCAGCGGCGCCGGCGGGCACCTGGCGTTCGCCACGGGCGCTTATCTGTCCAAAGGCGGGCGCTACATCACCGTGATGCCCTCGACGGCCCGCGATGGCAAGCTCTCGCGGGTCGTGCCCGCGCTGGAGACCGGCGCCGTGGTGACCGTCCCCCGCACGCTGGCCCACTACGTCGTCACCGAGCACGGCATCGCCGACCTGCGGGGCAAGACGCAACGTCAGCGGGCGGGAGCGTTGATGGAAATCGCCCACCCGGACTTCCGCGCCGATCTGCGTTCGGCTGCGAAAAAGCTGTTCTGGCCATGAAGGAGGCCCCATGACCCCGAAATCGTCGGGCGACGACGTATTGGCCGAAGGCCGGATCGATCCGCAGGCGCTGGAGGTCTTTCGTGGCCGCATCGGCATGAAGCTGCGCGTGTCCAACGTCTTCAACGAGCACGTCACGCCCGAGGCCATTCGCAAGTTCGTCAACGGCATCGGCGACACCAACCCTCTGTTTCGCGACCCGGCGTATGCCGCCGGGACCCGTTTCGGCCGGCTGACGGCGCCGCCCAACTGGGCCTACAGCGTCTTCCCGACCTGGGTCCTCCAGGGTTTGCCTGGCGTCCACGCCTTCCACTCGGGCAACGATTGGGAGTTCTACAAACCCATCCTGGTCGGCGACGTCATCACGCCCGAGTGCATCTTCACCGGTTTCGAGGAGAAGGAGAGCCGGTTCGCCGGGCGGTTCGTGATGGAGTATCAGGAGGCCCGCTATCTCAACCAGCGGGGGGAGCTGGTCTCCAAGGCCAAGACGTGGCTTGTGCGTGCGGAGCGGCCCGCGGCGCGAGAGCGAGGCAAGTATCACGGCCTCACGCTGCCGCACCCCTGGTCGGACGAGGAGGTGGCCAAGGTGGAGGCCGACGTTCTGGCGGAGCAGTCCCGCGGCGGCGAGGTGCGTTTCTGGGAGGACGTCGAGGTCGGCGAGGCGCTGCCGCCGGTGACTAAGGGGCCGCTGGGGATTACCGACATCGTCGCCTACTGCGTCGGAGCCGCGCCGGTGCAAATCATGGCTCACGGCGCGGCGCTACGAGAGTACCAGCGTCATCCCGCCTGGGCGTTCCGCGATCCCGAGACGGGCGCCAAAGAGCCGGTTTACGGCGTCCATTGGAACAAGAGCGCAGCCCGCTCGGCGGGACTGCCCTATCCCTACGACGCCGGGGCCCAGCGGCACGCCTGGCACATCCAGCTCTTCGTCGACTGGATGGGCGACGAGGGCTGGCTCAAGCGCGACTACGGCGAATACCGGAACTTCGTCTACCTGTCGGATGCCGTCCGGTTCGCCGGCAAGGTGGTCAAGAAATACGTCGACGAGGACGGCGAGCCGTGCGTCGACATCGAAACGGAAGCCATCAACCAGCGTGGCGAGAACGTGCTGCCGGGACGCGGGACGGTGGCGCTGCCGTCGCGGGAGCGGGACTACTGGCCCCTGGCCGGGCGTCTGCCGGCGTAACGTCGCGAGGGGGCAAACGTTAGGGCAGCCGCCGGACGCCCCTACGGAAGGGTGGCCAACGACGAATCGAAGGCGTCGACGGTGCGCTCGACGTCTTCATCGGTGTGGACCGCCGATACGATCATCGTCGAGCTCATCAGATCGACGCCGTTGACCAGCATGGCGCGTCGGAGTTGGGCCGTCAATGACCGGTCGGCCCGCAGCCGATGGAGAGCCCCTCGCGCGACCACGCCGGGCACCTCGTCGGCCCGTGGGGCGTCCGGGCCGAGCACGATATGCAAGACCGACGATTCGCCGTGGACGCATCCGCCGACCTGGTGCCGGGCCAGCGCGGCGTTCATGGCCTCGGCGAGGACCCGCGCCGTTCGGGCGGCCTGCTCCGAGGGCTCGCCGGTCGCCACCGACGATAGCATTGCGACGCCCGCGGCGGCCGAGAGCGGGTTGGCGTTGAAGGTTCCCGGATGCAAGATGTGGCCCTGGGGGCCGGTGGCTTCGCCGAACTCCAACGCCGCCATCACGTCGGCCCGCCCGCCCACGGCGGCGCCGGGCAGCCCGCCGGCGACGATCTTGCCGAACGTGCTCAGATCGGGCTTGATGCCGAGCAGGCCCTGAACGCCGCCGGCCGACCACCGGAAGCCGGTGACCACCTCGTCGAAGATGAGCAGCGCCCCGCGCCTCTCGGTCAGCTCGCGCACCTCCTGCAGGTAGCCCTGGCGCAGTGGCGCTCCGCCCATGTGGGCTCCCGACGGCTCGAGGATCAGCCCGGCGACGTCGTCCCTGGCCAGGACGTCGGCCAGCGCCTCGATATCGTTGGGCGGGACGGTGACGACCGTGCCTCGCGTCTCGCCGGGGATGCCCGGTGGCGCGTCGCCCGGCGCCAGGTAGTCGGTCCACCCATGAAAGTGGTCATCCAGCTTGACGATCTTGGTCTGACCCGTATAGGCCCGGGCCAGCCGAAGCGCCATCTGGACCGCCTCGGTGCCCGAGCTGGTGAACCGCAGGCGCTCCACGCTGGGCATGAGCTCCTTCACGAGTGTTCCCCATTCGATCTCCAGCTCGTGGCAGGCGCCGTACTGGGTCCCCCGTTGCACCTGCCGCGTCACGGCATCCACTAGCGTTGGGTGGGCGTGGCCCAGGAGCAGCGCGCCGTGACCCATCCAGTAGTCGACGTACTCGTTGCCGTCGGCGTCCCACTTGCGCGCGCCCCGCGCCCGGTCCACGTAGATGGGGAACGGCGCGGCGTAGCGGGCGTCGTGGGTCACCCCGCCGGGAAAGACGCCCAGGGCGCGCTGATACAACGCCTTCGAACCGGGGCGCTTGGCGCGATACTCCGCGTCCGTCCCGCTTGTTTCAGCCATGGGCCGATTATAGCAAGAGGGGGTCACGGGGGGTGACGGATGTAGGGGCGACCGGCGCCGACTCCCGTGCCGACTCCCGTCGAGCATCCTCTGAAAGGGACCGGTCGCCCCGACGGTTGCCGCTGACTCGCTTCGTGTGTATCATATTTTTTGCCAACAAAAGGAGGCGTGTATGGCTCTGGTTATTACTTCCGAGGCCGAGGCCCTGGTGGGCGTCGAATCGGCGCCCGAGACCACCGAGGTCGAGAAACACGACATTCAGCGGTTCGCCGTCGCCGTCGCCTGGCCCAACAAGCCCAATCCGCTGTACCACGACGAAGAGTTTGGGAAGGCGTCGCGCTTCGGGAGCATCATCGCGCCGCCGACCTTCGCCACCAGCTTGAAGTGGCTGGGACCCGTGCTGGAGAAGGTGAATCCATCCATGGGGCCGTACCGCGTTGGGATGAACGGAGGCAACGAGTACGAGATGTACCTGCCGATCCGGCCCGGCGACGTTCTGACCGGCAGGGGGAAGCTGGCGACTCTGAAAGAGAACCCTCGGGATGACGGCGGCTGCATGCTGATCATCACCATGGAGGGAAACTTCACGAACCAGAAGGGCGAGAAGGTGCTCACTGCCCGCCAGACGCTGCTGCGAATCTACGGTCCCGACCAGGTCAAAAAGTAGGGAGACGACGATGGCGACACGATACATCGAGGACGTTCACGAGGGCGAGCAGATTCCCGCTTACACGGTCAAAGCGGGGTACATGGAGCTGAACCGGTTCGCCTCGGCCAACGAGGAGTTTATCCCGATTCACATGGACCCGGACTACGCCAAAAACGTAGCGAAGCTGCCCGACGTCATCATCATGGGCAACCTCAAACTAGCCTACCTGGCCAACGCGCTCGAGCGATGGGCCGGAGCGGACGGTTGGATAAAAAAAATTGACGTCTCCTACCGAAAGATGGACAACGTCAACGAAGAGGTCACGGCAACGGGCGTCGTCAAAGGGAAACGCGTGGAAGACGGCGAGCATCTGGTGGACATCGACATCTGGATCGAGAACGGCAAGGGCGAGAAGACGACGCCGGGCAGCGCGGTGGTCTCCTTGCCGTCGAAGGGCTAACGGTCCGTCTGCTCCAGTCCTGGAGTCGTCCTGCCTGGACCGCCGCGAGCCGACGAGGAGTCTGGAGTCGCCAGGGACGAGCCTGCCCGGACAAAACGCGGAGGCTCTCGCGCCCCGTGCCCTTCAACGACCCGGCGTGCCGGGCCACCGAAGCATGACAGCGGATCGGGAATTCTCGAACAACGTACCAGGCCGCCGGGAAGGCGCGCGGCGGTGGAGGCGGAGCGATGGCCAGGCCCAAGATCAAGACCGCCCTTTGCGATCTGCTGGAGATCGAGTACCCGGTGATGCTGGCGGGCATGGGCGCCTTCGCCATGCCCGAGCTGGTGGCCGCGGTCTCCAACGCCGGAGGGCTCGGCGTTCTCGGCGCCACGGGCCTGAGTCCCGACGAGCATCGCGAAGCCATTCGGCGTATCCGGTCGCTGACCAACAAGCCCTTTGGCGTGGACCTGCTGCTCCCTCAGACGGCCTACGGAAAAGGCGTCGAGGCGTTGCGCAATCCCAACACCGTCATTCCCGAGCCATCGCCGGAGATGCTCCAGGCCGTGCGCCGCTTGAAGGAGAAGCATGGAATTCCGGAGGTGGCCGAGAGCGGCGCCGACCGAGCGGAGATCCTCACGCCGGCGCATATTAAAAAAATGGTCCAGATCACCCTCGAGGAGCGGGTGCCTGTGTTCGTATCGGGTCTGGGCAATCCCGGCGAGCTGGTCCCAGATTTTCACGGGAACGGCGCTCGGGTAATGGCCCTCGTGGGGAACGTGCGCAACGCCCGGACGGTGGCCGCCTCGGGCGTGGACGTCGTCATCGCCCAGGGGCATGAGGCCGGCGGCCATACCGGACGTATCGGCACACTGACCCTGGCGCCGCAGGTAGTCGATGCCGTGACGCCGACCCTGGTGGCCGCGGCCGGAGGCATCGGCGACGGCCGGGGATTGGTGGCGGCCCTGGCGCTGGGCGCCGTGGGCATCTGGTGCGGCACCGTCTTCGCCGCCTCCCGCGAGTCGGAAGCGCCCCAGTGGTACAAGGAGAAGTGCGTAGCCGGGACCGAAGAAGACACGGTGGTCAGCCGGGTGATGACCGGCAAGACGTGCCGTATCCAGAAGAACCTGTTGATCGACGCCTGGGACGCCGAGGTGGGAGTGACGCTGCCCATGCCCCTCCAGGGGCGGCTCTCCGGCCCCCTGCGCCAGGCTGTCGAGGAGCGCAACATGGCCGGCTATCTGGGCGGCCCGGCGGGCCAGGTGTCGGGCATGATTCACGAGATCAAGCCGGCGGGCCAGATCGTGCAGGAGATGGTAGCCCAGGCGGCCTCGATTCTGGCCGAGGGCCTGGGGGCCCGGGCATAGCTCCTGGGGAAAGGGTGCTCCGAGATGCCTTCGGACGACGCATCGACGCTCCTGCCTCCTCACCGCGTTCTGGACCTGACGACGGTCGTGGGCCACCTCTGCGGCAAGATTCTGGCCGAGATGGGCGCCGATGTCATCAAGATCGAGCCGACCGGCGGCGACACCGCCCGCGACATCGGGCCGTTCATCGACGACATCCCGAGCCGCAACCGGAGCCTTCAGTGGTTCGCGTTCAACGCCAGCAAGCGGGGCGTCACGCTCAATCTGGAGACGGCCGACGGCCGTGATATCTTCCGCCGGCTGGTCGAAGGCGCCGACTTTGTCGTGGAGTCGTTCAAGCCCGGCTACCTGGACTCGTTGGGCCTGGGCTTCGGGGCCCTCCGCGCCATCAAGCCGGACCTGATCCTGACTTCGATCACCCCCTTCGGCCAGACGGGGCCGTATCGGGGATACGAGGCGACGGACCTGGTGCTGATGGCCATGGGCGGGTTCATGGCCGAGAACGGCTACCCCGACTCGCCGCCGATCCGCATGAGCGTCGACCAGGCCTACCACCACGGCGGATTCTACGGCGCGGCGGCCAGCCTGACCGCGCACCTCGACCGCGTGCGCACCGGGCAAGGGCAGCATGTCGACATCTCGATCCAAGAGGCCCTGACGCTGATGTTCGATCCGCCGATTCAGAACTGGATCATGACGGGGGCGGAGGGCACCAACCGCGTCGGGCCGCAGATGTGGCGGGGCAAGGTCCTGATGCGCCTGGTGTGGCCGTGCAAGGACGGCTACGCCACGTGGCGTCTCTTCACCGGCCAGCCGGTGGGACGCCGCACGCACAAGATCATCGACTGGGCCGAAGAGGACGGCCAGCACACCGGCCTCAAGGGGACCAAGTGGGAGGAGATCGACATGATGTCGGTCACCCAGGAGATGCTCGACGAGTGGGACCTGGTCTTCGGCGAGTTCTTCTTGCGGCACACCAAGGAGCAGCTGGTGGAGGGGGCTCTGGCGCGCCGGATGATGATCTACCCGGTGAACACGGTCGCCGATGCGTTGAACCACCGGCACTTCGCGGCCCGGGAGTTTTTCATCGACGTCGATCACCCCGAGCTGGGCAGGACCTTCCGCTATCCAGGCCCGTACTGGAAGAGCCCCGGCGCGCCGTGGAGATCCAAGGGCCGCGCGCCGCTGATCGGCGAGCACAACGTCGACGTGTATGGCGACGAGATGGGGATGACTCGCCAGGAGATGGCGTCGCTCAAGGCCGCGGGGGTGATCTAACGATGAGGTGGCGCATGACATGAAACGCTTGCTCGATGGACTCAAGGTCCTGGACTTCACCTGGGCCATCGCGGGCCCGTTCGTCACCAAGTTCCTGGCGGACCACGGCGCGATAGTCATCAAGGTCGAGAACGCCGAGCGCCTGGACATGATCCGCACGTTCCAGCCGTTCAAAGACGGTAAGTTCGGCATCAATCGCGGCGGCGTCTGGGCGGCGATGAACTCGGGCAAGCGCAGCCTCGGCCTGGACATGCGCCGGCCCGAGGGCGTGGATATCGCCCGGCGATTGGCCGCCTGGTGCGACGTGCTGGTGGAGAACTTCGCCCCCGGCACCGTGGCCAAGTGGGGCATGAGCTACGACGAGCTCAAGGAGATCAACGACGACATCATCATGGTGAGCACCTCGTCGATGGGCCAGACCGGCCCCTTCGCGCACTACCACGGCCTGGGCTTCCACCTGCAAGGCTTCGCGGGTTTCAACCAGGTGACGGGGTTCCCCGACCGGGAGCCCTTCGGCAGCATTCCTTACACCGACTTCGTCGGCGGGCCCTTCGCGCTGGCAGCCCTCATGGGGGCTCTCGACCGCCGCCGCCGCACCGGCCAAGGCCAGTTCATCGATCTGTCGCAGGTCGAGGCGTCGTTGCACCTGCTGTCGACCGTGCTGCTCGACTCGTCGGTCAACGGCCGGGAGGCGCAGCGCGATGGCAACCGCAGCCGCAGCTCGGCGCCCCACGGAGCGTACCGCTGCCTGGGCGACGACCGCTGGTGTGTCATCGCGGTGACGACCGACGCTCAGTGGCGGGCCTTCGGGGGCGTCCTCGGCGACCCGCCCTGGACCCAGGCGCCGGAGCTCCAGACGCTCCTGGGCCGGCTGGAGCGCGTCGAGGAGTTGGACCGGCGGGTGGAGGAGTGGACGTTGCGTCACGCGCCCCACGACGTGATGGAGCGGATGCAGGCCGCCGGCGTCCCCGCGGGCGTCGTCGAGGACGGCAAGGACCTGGCGGAGGACCCGCAGCACGAGGCGCGCCACTTCTACCAGCATTTTGATCACCCGGAGATCGGCTCGGCGCTGACACGGCGCTCGCCCGTTCTCTACTCGGACGCCGACAGCTCGGTGACCGGCGGCGCTCCCACCCTGGGGCAGGACACCGAGTATGTGCTGACCCAGGTCTTGGGCATGAGCGACGACGAGTGGATCGCGCTGCTGGAAGCCGGCGTCGTCGGCTCGTGACGCCTCCCAGGCCATGCCCGCGATCTGGCTGATCAACGGAATCCCCGGCGCGGGGAAGTCGACGGTGTCCCGGCTCCTGGCGGCGCGGTTCTCCCGAGGCGTCCACATCGAAGGCGACGTGCTTCAGGAGCGGTTCATCGTCTCCGGCGGCGTCAATCCCGGCGGCGAGCCCGCCGACGAGGCGCAACGCCAGATCGAGCTCAACGTCCGCAATCAGTGCCCTGGCCCGGTCGTTCGCCGAGGCCGGCTTCGTGCCGGTCCTGGACTGGGTCGTGGCCTCCACGGAAGGGCTTGATCAGTACCGCGAGCTGCTGCGCGGCCTTTCGCTGTACTTCATCGTGCTGGCCCCGACCTTGGAGGTCTCGCTGCAACGCGACAGCCGGCGGGCCGACAAACACCTGGGCGAAAGGTTCGGCTATCTCGACGAGCAGATGCGTAAGTACCTTAGCGACGTTGGATTGTGGGTGGACTCCGGCGATCTGACGCCCGAGGAGACCGTGGACCGGATCGTGGCCGGTCGCGACCGGGCCTTGGTCTGACCTGCTCGTGACGCCTTTACGGGCTGCGGGGTTGCTGCTACAGTGGCCCCATTCCGATGGAACGCGCGTCCGGGAGGAAGCATGAAGATCGACCTGCTCTACGAGATCCAGATGCCCGAGCCTTGGGACGGGGATGACTACGAGTACCGCAAGTTCTGGGAGACCATGGAGCAGCTGGAGCTGGCGGACCGGGTCGGTTTCAACACGGTCTGGATGGTGGAGCACCACTTCCTCACCGGTTTCGCCCATTCATCGGCCCCCGAAATATTCCTCAGCGCTCTGGCCCAACGAACGAAGAATATCCGCATCGGCCACGGCGTCACCTTGCTCCCCGGGCACTTCAATCATCCGATTCGGGTCGCCGAGCGCATCGCCACCCTGGACATCTTGAGCAACGGGCGGGTCGAGTTCGGCACCGGCCGGTCCAGCGCCCGTGAGAACGAGGGGTTTGGGGGCAACGCCTCGGAGTCGCGCGCCATGTGGCAGGAGGCGCTGCGGATCATTCCGCGCATGTGGACCGAGGACCCGTTCTCCTGCGAGGGAAAATATTTCAACATCCCGGAGCGCTCCATCATTCCCAAGCCGGTCCAGAAGCCCCACCCGCCCATCTGGGTCGCCTCCACGGGTCCTGAGAGCTGGGAGCTGGCCGGAAAAAACGGCATCGGCGTCCTGGGCATGACGCTGCTCACCGGCGTCGAGGAGCTCCAGCGGCGGATGGAGCTTTACCATAAGGCGATCGCTACGTGCGATCCAGCCGGCGCCTTCGTGAACAACGAGATTGGCGTGTTTACCCTGGTCAACTGTGCTGACACCGCGGAACAGGCCTACGCCAACGGCGCCGGTGACGCCTGTATGTACTATATCGACTACGCCGCCCGGGGATTCTCGGCGCTGGAGGAGATGGGGGAGACCGAGACGCAGGCGTACGGCGACCTCCGGAAAAACTTCCCTTTGATCGAGAAGATCGCCCACAAGGAGCTGACGATCCAGGAGCTGGACGACCAGGACATGGTGATCATCGGCGACCCGGACCATTGCATCCGGAAGATCGAGACGTACGAGGCGGCCGGCTTCCAGCGGATTCTGTGCCTGATGCAGACGGGACGCCTGGCCCACGAGCACATCATGCGCTCGTTGGAGCTCTTCGGGCAGCACGTGATCCCGCACTTCAAAGCGAAGGCGCGAAAGGGGGAGGCGGTCAAGCTCTGAGCCATGATCTATGTCCTAGATGAGATGACGGTGAAGCCCGGTATGCTCCGGCAATACCAGGAGGCCTTCGCTCGGGAGTACGTGCCCGGCGCGGAGGCGCGCGGGATGCGCCTGGTCGGGTCGTGGACGACTCCGCCGCTGGAGCTGGAGGGCGAGAGCAACGTCCTGCTGGTGCTGTGGTCGCTGGACGACGTGAGCTCGTTCTGGAAGGCGCGCCGAGCAGCCGGTGCCGACCCGAAGGCCCAGGCCTGGTGGCGTGAGGCCGAGGCCTACCAGGTGCGCCGGTCGCGCAAGTTCCTCACGGCGTCGCCCTTTTCACCGATGTCCTGAGGCGGCTGAGCCGCATCGGCTTTTTCTCCGTTGTAAAGCGATCGGCGCCGCGAAGCGATCCTGAACATGGGGCCACCAGGCCGGGATCACCCTCACCCCAACCCTCTCCCTCGAAGGGAAAGGGGATTTCGGAATGGCTGCCCGCATTCGCTGGCCCTCTGAAATGCCGAAAGGCCGTCCTCCATGCCGGGAGGACGGCCTTTCGTGGGGGTTCGATGTCGGTTACTCGGTGACGGTCACGGTTCCGGTCATGGAGTTGTGGACCCGGCAGAAGTAGGCGAAGGTACCGACTTTGTCGAAGACGATCCCATCGCCGGACTCGCCCTCCATTAAGAATCCGGTGTCCCACGTGCCGTCGCCATTCGGCGGCGTACCCGATGTGGCGGTGTGGGTCGTGCTGTCCTGTTGCGTCCAGACTACCGTGGTGCCGACCTTGATGCTCAGGTTTTCCAGCCGGAAGTTCTGAATATCGCTCATCACCGTTGCGCCGCCGCTCATCATCATCGCGTCGCCGCCTGGGATGTTGCCGCAGGTGGTATAGACGGCGGGCTCGCCCTTCTTGTGCGAGTTGATGGCGAAACCACCGGTCCGCAGGCTGGCCAGGGAAGCGTCCACCATCGTCACCGAATCGCCGTTCGCGAAGCTGGTGAGGGGGAAGACGACGGCGCCCAGGGTGTCGTTGCCACAAGGACCGATGTGAATATGCACGAGCTCGGACTCCAACGTACCGGGGGTGATGACCAGCGCCACCTCGGTCTGGTCGCCGCGGGCGGTGAGGGTGGCCTTGCCGCTCTGGCCGGAGTCGTTCTGCTCATCGAGGGCGATGACGACCGAGTCGGATTTATTCTCTTCCATGACCATCATCATCGCAGCCGGCTCGGTCGGTTGGGGCGCGGTGGTGGCCATGGCGGTCGGCTGGGCGGCCGGCTCGGTCGGCTGGGGCGCGGTGGTGGCCGTGGCGGTCGGCTGTGCGGTCGGCGCCCGGGTCGGCACCGGCGTGGGATCGTCATCGCCGCAGGCGACGATAAAGACGGCGACCAGGCTCAAGACAAAGGCGCCCGCAGCCAAGCGCCGGCGGCCTCTTGCAAAAGCAAACATGAATTCCTCCTCAGGAATTTGCGTAGTCGCATACTGCTACGCCCGCGAGGAACGGATGGTTTTATCGCCGATGGGCGGGGGAGGGAAGCCGTACGGCCCCGTCGCGGTCAGGGGCTGTGCCGGTTGCGGATGAACACCACGAGGCGGGCCAGTTCTTTGTCCGTGGTCCTGTCGGGGCTGAAGGAGGGCATGATGCCTTGTCCGCCCGCACGCGTTGGGCGATGGTCTCGGCGGTGTTGCGGTAGGTGAACCGGCCGTCGCGGAGGGATGGGCCGCGCGTCGGAATCCCGTGCTCTCGGGAAGGCCGCGGCGCACGGCGATGATCTTGATGCCCATCATCGAAAGGGCGGTGATGCCCACGCAGGAGTGCCACGTGGGCCGGTCGGCGGAGCCGCCGTAGCCGATGATGCCGATGCAGGTGACGATGGCGATAAACAGCGTCACGCCGAAGGTGCGGTGCGGCAGCGACAGCTTTCGGTAGGTCGTCTTCTGGAAACCGAGGCCTGGGCCCAGATGATCCGCATGAGCGAGACGTTGGCCGCGGCGAGGACCAGGACCTCCGACGTCGCACACGTCTTCCACTAGTCGCGGTGGGCTGGCCTCGCTATGCCGGGGAGTCCGCTTCGGGCCCTCGGGCGGTCAGAAATGGGCGCCGAACATGCGCGCGGCGTTTTCGCTGAGGATCTTGCGGCGGGTGCTCTCCGACAGCTCGGCCCGCTCGGAGATCGCCCGCACCGAGTCGGGGAAGATGGCGTCCCAGTGGGGGTAGTCGGAGGCGTAGACGATGAAGTCGTCGCCCACCGCATCGGCGACAGAAGGTATCGACTCTTCATCGGGCTCACAGGACCAGTACAGGCGTCCTTCCTGGATGTACCGCTTCACCAGGTCGCGAGGTTTCTCGCTGATATGGGGGACGTGATGCGGCAGCTTGTCGAAGTGCTCATCCAGACGTTCGAGCCACCAGGGGACCCAGCCGACGCCGCCTTCGAGGAAGGCCACTCGCAACCGCTTGAACCGCTCCAGCACGCCGCCGCACACCACGTCCATGCTGGCCATCATCAGCGAGATGGGGAAGTCAACGGCGTGCCGTCGGAAGTGGGTGTGGTACCGCGAGGAGAGCCACTGCCGCACGTCGCCCGGACCATGGATCAATATTGGCACGTCGAGCTCCTCGGCGACCTGGTAGATCGGGTCGAACTCCGGGTCGTCGATGACCTTGTCGGTGAAGACGGGGCGCATGGCGATGCCGACGGCGCCCAGCTCGGTTACGGCACGCCGGGCCTCTTTGCACGCCCGCTCGATGTTGTCGGGCGCAATCAAAGCCGCGCCGCGGAGGCGGTCCTGGTTGTGGCTGCAAAAGTCATGCAGCCAGTTGTTGTACCCCTCGGCGATAGCCGGGCCCAGGCCGGGGGGTTCGCCGGTCCCTGTGGAGATGCCCATCGAGCCGCCGAAGAGCACCGTCACGTCGATGCCCTCCTCGTCCATATCGGCTATTCGCGCCGCCGGGTCGAATCCGCCCCTGCGGGTGGTGGTCCGGTCGCCGTTGACGTCGTAGCCCTTCTTGGCCATCTCGTCGGCGATGGCGCCGAACGGCGATCGGACGTATTTCTTCCAATCGCACACGGGCGCGGGGTCCACGTGGCCGTCGGCATCGATCACGCGGTAGTCAGGCATCAGGCGCCTCCCGGCTGCTTGGCCGTATTGGTCGTTCTCAAATCGTCAGGCTGAATCTAGCGTCACCCATCCAAGGTGTCAAGGACGCCGCGGTGGCTGAGGTGGCTGAGCCACGTCAACTTCCCCTCCGTTGTAAAGCGATCGGTACCGTGAAGCCATACCGAACATGGGGCCGCCAGATTGGTGGCTGAGCCACATCGGCTTTCCCTCGAAGGGGGACGGGATTCGGGGTAGCTTCGGGAAAGCGCGCGCAACCGTG
>JACZVV010000071.1 GCA_022572465.1 Chloroflexota bacterium | reverse complement strand
GTTATCCGGAACGGCGAACCTTGCGACGATGGAGAGCCCGGCCGCTTGCGGGTGCTGGTCAACGGCAGCGAAGTCGCCGAGTTCTTGAACTACCTCCCTCAGGACGGCGACCGGATCGAATTGATCTTCGACTAGGGCGCCGTCCGCAGCGAAATCGCCCATGACGGCCTATCTGATCACCGGCGGCGCCGGCTTCCTGGGCATCAACCTGGCGCGCTTCCTGCTGGGCCTGGGCGACCAGGTCAGGACCCTGGACATCGCGGAGTTCGACTACCCCGATGTCGCCGGACAGGTGTCGATCGTCCAGGGCGACGTTCGGGACAAGGCCGCCGTCGACCGCGCCATGGCGGGTGTGCAGGTTGTCGTCCACACGGCCGCGGCTCTGCCGCTCTACACCAAGCGGGACATCCTCACCACCGACGTCGACGGCACACGGAACGTACTCCAGTCGGCCCATGAGCACGGCGTCGAGCGGCTCATCCACATCTCATCGACGGCGGTCTACGGCGTGCCCGACCATCACCCGATCAAGGAGGACGACCCGCTCCAGGGGGTGGGCGTCTACGGCCAGGCGAAGATCGATGCTGAGCTGATCTGCCTGGAGTACCGCGAAAGGGGAATGTGCGTCCCGATTCTCAGGCCGAAAACCTTCGTAGGGCCCGAGCGCCTCGGTGTCTTCGCGATGCTCTACGACTGGGCGCGGGATGGCAGGTCCTTCCCCATGATCGGCAGTGGGGCCAACCGCTACCAGCTTCTCGACGTCGAGGACCTGTGCCAGGCCGTTCGCCTGGCGGCCACCGGCGACCGCGACGCGGTCAACGACACGTTCAACGTGGGGGCCGCCGAGTTCGCGACGATGCGCGAGGACTACCAGGCGGTGTTGGACGAGGCCGGACACGGGAAGAAGGTGCGGGGACTGCCGGCCTTGCCCGTGATCTGGGCCCTGCGGGGCCTGGAGGCACTTCATCTGTCGCCCCTTTACCAGTGGGTCTACGAGACGGCCTCCAAGGACTCCTTCGTCTCCATCGAGAAGGCCCAACGGGTGCTCGGGTTCGCCCCGCGCTACTCCAACCAGGAGGCGCTGCTGCGGAACTTTCGGTGGTACCTGGAGCACCTGCCCCGGCTTGAGAAGGGGTCGGGGGTCTCTCACCGGAGAGCGTGGAGGCAGGGCATCCTGGGGCTGGCCAAGCGTTTCTTCTGAGGTTCGCCGCTCGCTACTCGAGCGAGAGCAGGAACGCTACCAGCTGATCGATCTTGGGGCTCTGCTGGAGCGCGGCTGGGACGGCCATCACGGGGGGGAATCCGTCGACCACGAAGGCGCTGGGCTCGGCGATCGACTGGCGGAGATACTCTTCGGCGGAAAGTCCGGCGACTCGCTGTCCGGCCACGGACGCTACGTTGGTCAGGTCCGGTCCGATGGCGCCGCGGGCTTCTGGGATCGAGTCGACGGTGTGGCACGCGATGCAGCCGCCCTCACTGGTGAACACGACACGGCCCAACGACACGTCGTCGCCGCCGTTCGTAGGCGGTGGCGGCTGCTCGGCGGGCGTCGTTGGCCCTGCGGTTGTCAGGGTCAGCAAGAACTCCACCAGCTGATCGATCTTGGGGCTCTGCTGGACCGTGGCTGGGACGGCCATCACGGGGGCGAATCCCTCGACCACGAAGGCGCTGGGTTCCTGGATCGACTGGCGAAGATACTCTTCTGCGGAAAGTCCCGAGATTCGCTGTCCCGCCCGGTCGGCCACGGTGGTGAGATTCGGCCCGATGACGCCGCGGGCCTCTGGGATCGAGTCGACGGTGTGGCAAGCGGCGCAGCCGCCCTCACCCGTGAAAATCGCCTGGCCCGGCGTCCGTGGTGGAGGTGGTGGCTGGGTGGCCAATGGTGTCGTTGGCCCTGGCGCGGTTGGCTCACGCGTCGGCCCCGGCAGCGGGGGCTCGGGCGTGGGCGTAGGGTCGAACCCTTCGATCTCCGAGCCGCCTCCCAAGCCGAAGTCGGAGGGTGGGTCGGTCTCGATATTGGTGCACGCCGCCAGCGCCAACGCGAGGGCCAAGACAGCCCCCGCTCCACCCAGGAACGCGCGAAACGATGGTTTCGAGAGGGGGCGACGCATCGTTCAGAAATTCCTGAACAGCCCGACCAGCGAGGCCAGGACCGCTCCGCCGATGAAGAGAGGCCCGAAGAACAAGATGGCGTACATTTTGCGGTCGCCGAACAGATGCATGAAGAACATCGCCACCATCGCAAATTTCCCCGCGGACAGCACCATCAACGCCGTCACCCAAAACGCCGGTGGGCCTAGCTGGGTGATGAAGATCTCGACGATGGTGATGACGCCAAGGCCGAGGAAGACCCAGAAATAAAAGAGCTGCGTGGTGTGACGCCCGGTATGCTCGACGTGATCGCCCATCAGCAGGGCCGCCGCCGCCACCTCGACCAGTTTGGGCGCCTCGGGCGCCGCCGGCGGCGGCACCTCGATCTTGGCGCCGCAGGCGTTGCAGTACTGGGCCTCGGCGGGGTTCAGGTGGCCGCAGGCGGTGCACTCTGTGCCGGTCTGGGTGGTCATCCGGTGACGCCCTCGCTCAGAGGTCCCGTGAAGAGATAGACGATGGTGAAGATCACCACCCAAACGATATCGACGAAGTGCCAGTAGAGGCCTGCAAGCTCGATGTTGAGGATGCGCTCGCGCTTCAAGCGCTGGGTCTCATACTCACTCATGGTGACCACCGTCGGGCCGGGCGGCGGCGGCGGCGGCGGCTCCGCCCGGCGGCGCAGGAAGGCCATGAACCGGCGATGCCTTGGCCTGGCGTCGAGCTCGTATCCTTCGGCGCGGCTGGGAACGCCGGAGAGGAAACCCAGGAACCTGGGCAGGATCGTCTCGGTGACGGGACGGCTTTTCTGACTGGGGTCCAGCTTGACCAGCAGCACGACGGAGAAAAGCCAGATGATGCCGACGCTGACGTGGGCGCCGTGAAATCCGGTCAGCGTCATGAACGCGGCGCCGAAGGGGCTCGTCTGGGGGGTGAGCCCTTCATTAACGAAGGCCCAGAATTCGTAGCCTTGCGATCCGATGAAAAAAAGTCCGCAGAATACGGTGGACATCAGCCAGACTCGCATCATTTTCTGGTCGCCCCGCCGGGCTGCCGCCAGGCCCAGGACCATGGTCAAGCTGCTCAACAGCAGCACGAAGGCCATGAGGCTGACCAGGCCGAGGCTGGAGAGGATCTCCTGCCGCGGTGGCCCGTCGAGGGGGTTGTTCTGATAGACCAGGAAGGTCGCGATCAGGGCGCCGAAGAACATGCACTCGGAGCCGAGAAAGGTCCACAGCAAGACCTTTCGGTGGCTCTGACCGGTGCTGGTCCGCTCGTGTTCGAGGGCGTCTTCCAGCTCTTCCGAGATGCGAATGACTTCTTGCGCCATCGGTTCCTCTCTAGTGGTGACCTTCGGCGGTCGGTGGTTCCCGGACCCAGCCGTAGATCGAGATCATGGCCATGCCCAGTCCGAGGGCGATGAAGGCCCGGCCGACCTCGTGAATGTAGATGACACCGAAAGCGGCGATGGTGATGCCGGCGCCCAGGACGATGGGCCAGTAGGAAGGGCTGGGCATGTGGATGTGGCGGTGCCGCTTGTGGCCGCCGTTTCCGTTGGGCGGGGGCGGGTTCTCGGCCAGCTCGGGGTGTTTTTCGTCCCAGAACGGCCGGACGCTGCGTACGGTGGGGATCTCGTCGAAGTTGTGCTCCGGCGGCGGCGAAGACATGGTCCACTCCAGGGTCTGGGCGTCCCAGGGGTCGTTGCCGGCCGCCTTGCCGTTTCGCAGGCTCTGGACCAGGTTCCAGGCGAAGAAGATGAAGGAAGCGCCCAGCAAGAAGGCGCCGATGCTGACGACCATGTTCAACCAGTCGAAACCGAGCTCCGAGGAGTAGGTGTAGACGCGCCGGGGCATCCCACGCAGCCCCAGGAAGTGCATCGGGAAAAAGGTCAGGTTGAAACCGATGAACATCCACCAGAAGTGGAGCTTGCCCAGGGTCTCGCTCATCATCTTGCCGGTGACTTTGGGGAGCCAGTAGTACAGGCCGGCGAACAGACCGAAGATGGAGCCGCCGAACAGGACGTAGTGGAGGTGGGCGATGATGAAATAGGTGTCGGTCTGCTGGAGGTCGGTGGGCGGCGAGGAGTGCATCACGCCGCTGATGCCGCCGATGATGAACAGACCGACAAAGCCCAGGGCGAACAGCATGGGCGTGGTCAGCCGGATGTGGCCCCGCCACAGGGTGGCCAGCCAGTTGAAGATCTTGACGCCAGTGGGGACCGCCACCAGAAACGTCGCCGTGGCGAAGTAGCTATTGGGGATCGGCCCGAGCCCCGCCGCGAACATATGGTGGCTCCACACGGCAAAGCTCACCACGCCGATGAACACCCCAGCGAGGACCACGGACCGGTAGCCGAAAAGAGGCTTGTGGGAGAAGACGGGCAGGATCTCCGAGACGATGCCCATGGCGGGCAAGATGAGGATGTAGACCTCCGGATGACCGAAAAGCCAGAACAGGTGCTGCCATAAAACCGGATCGCCGCCGCCGGCGGGGATGAAGAAGCTGGTCCCCGCGATGCGGTCGAAGAGAAGCAAGGTGACGCCGACGGTTATGATCGGAAACGACAGAACGACGAGGAATGCCGTCACGAAGGTCATCCAGATGAAGACGGGCATGCGGAAGAAGGACATGCCTTTTGCCCTCATGTTGACGATGGTGACGATGAAATTGAACCCGGCCATCATCGATGCGACGCCCAGGATTTGGAGCCCAAGGATCCAGTATTCGATGCCTTTGCCTGTAGAGTAGGGTTGCTCGGTCAGGTTAGCGTAGGAGAACCAGCCGGCGTCGGGCGCGCCCCCGGCGAAAAAGCTGACATGCAGGAGGATGCCGCCGCCCAGAAAGAGCCAGTAGCTCAGGGCGTTCATTCGCGGGAAGGCGACGTCGCGGGCGCCGATCTGCAACGGCACTATGAAGTTGAAGAAGGCAGCGCTCAAGGGCATGATGACGAGAAAGACCATGACGGTGCCGTGCATGGTGAACAGTTGGTTGAAGGTATCCGGAGCGATGAGGCTCTGCTCGGGGGTGGCGAGCTGGGCCCGCATCGCCATCGCCATCAATCCGCCGCTGATCATGAAGATCAGGGCGGTGACGCCGTAGAGGACGCCGACCCGTTTGGCGTCGACGGTCGTGACCCAGCCCCAGACGCCTTCGATGGAGGTGGGGCGGCTCAGAACGCCTTGCAGGGTCCCTGCTATCGTCGCCATGACTCGCCTCCACGATCAGGGCGGGCCAGGTTTCGTCGTCTCGGAGCCGTCTCAGTCGGTTCACGGTTCACTGATCTGGAGTCCTTCTCCGTCGTTGTGCACGGGGCAACTTTCACCTGGGGTTAGCTCACCGGTTCGGGCTTGCGGCTCATGAGATAGGCTACCAGGGCGTCGATATCGTCGTTGCTAAGCCGAAGGTTGGGGTCGGTGTAAGCCCCCGCCAACTGGGCCATGCGATTGCCGGGTTTGATCGCTTCGGGGTCCCGCAGCCATCGGCCCAAGTTCCGAGGGGTCAGGTCGATGATACCACCGGCGAAGGTCTCTCTCGTGGCGATATAGGTGAGATTGGGGGCGGCGAACGTCGCGCCGCCGGCCTCGAATCCGGCGGTGCGCCCCTGTTGCACCCCTGGCGCGTCGGGGCCGGTATTCGTGTGGCAGACGAGGCATCCCTTGGTCAGGAAGACCTGGGCGCCTTCCGCCGCCAGTCCTTCGGGCTGCGGCGGGGGTTGTTGCTGCCCCCGAACCCACTTGTCGTACTCGTCGGGGCTTTCGGCAACCACTCGGAGGCGCATGAGGGCGTGGGCGATGCCGCAGAGCTCGGCGCACAGGCCGAAGAACGTTCCTTCGTTGTCCGCGATGAACCACATCTCTCGAATCTGACCGGGGAAGACGTCGAGCTTACCCCCCAGCTTCGGCACCCAAAAGCTGTGGACCACATCGGTTGAGAAGAGTTTGATATTGACGACTCGACCGACGGGTATGTGCATCTCGGTCGCGGTGTAGATGCCCTCCTCGGGGTAATAGAACTCCCACCACCATTGGTGGCCGGTGACCTCCACGGTGATGGACTCGCCTTCCGGCGGGCTGTTCTGGTCGACGATGGTGATGTAGGTGGGGATGGCGATCGCCGCCAGGATAAACACCGGGATGATCGTCCAGATGATCTCCAGGCGAGTGTTGCCATGAATCTGCGGTGGAAGGCCCGATTGCTCCGGCCGGTGACGAAACCGGATGACGGAGTAGATCAGAAACCCCTCGACCAGGACAAACACGGCGACGGCGATCCAGAAAATGAGGATGAAGAGGCTGAGCTGGCGATCGGCCACCGGCCCCTCGGGGCCAAACGTCGATTGGGGGTCTGACGAGGCACAAGCGCTCGCCAGGAGAACCAAGAGGGCGAGGGGGATGAGCCAGGCAAGGCGGCGTAAGGCAGTCTTGCGTGGGGCCATGTGATCCTCGGGTCTCCAGCTTTCGGACGGCGGGACGCCCGGTCCATCGTTCCTACAGATACGAAAGGCTCAGATTCGGTCGAAATCCTATCACCGCGACAGGTTGTTTGTCAAGGGTTTGTTACCAGAATCACAAACAAATTGGAGTCATGCCGGGCGGTCCGGCGCTGGCTGGCGATTGGACAAGAATTGGGTATGAGAAATGGCGCTGGGTACGGCCGGCGCCGTTTTAACGTCGCACCGAGGCTGCGCCTCGCAGGAGGAGCGGGCCGAGGGATGCAGGGGGGGCCGCTAGGCGGTCTTGACGCCGGCGTTGGGCTGGATCAGCACGCGCACGGTGCCGTCCTGGTCCTTGCGCTGGGTGATCAATCGATGGCCGGCCTGCTCCACCCACAGGATGACGTCGTAGATGTTCAAGGCGTCGGCCAGGATCGCCTCGACGAACGACTGTCCGTCGCGCTCGACTTGCTGGGCCAAGGCCGCGATGACGCCGGCGCAGTTTTTCCCGCGGCCGTCGATGACGATCCAGCCACCGTCGGACCCGTTGCCGGAGCCCGGGCGGGCCGCGGCGCGAGGGTCGATGGCCCCGCTCTTGCGCAGCTCCAACTCGCGCCGGAAAGCGGCCACGGCCTCCGACGCGACGGCGCGCTCGCGGTCGCCGCTGGCGCAGACGGCGCCCCGGACCCCGACGATGTCGGGGTTGATCCGGGCTAGCTCGTCGACGTCGGTCATGCGGAGATGGCCGGACAGGGCGGTGCTCATGCCCAGTTGCTTCGCCTCCAGCACGATCTCTTTGAGCCGTGGCTCGGGGATGAAGTCGAAGAGGTTGCGCCCGTCTTTGGTCAGGGTGTCGATGAGCAAGCCGTCGCACTCGCCGTCTTTGGCCAGCTTCACCATGAGGTTGGGGTCCAGCCCGTCGCGGAGGTGGTTGTCGGCGAACAGCGAGCCGATGAGCTTGGTCTTGGAGCCTTGCAACGCGGCCCGGGACTCTCGAAGCGTTTGGACCGCCGTTTCGTAGTCGGTATTGACGAAACCGACCTTGACCGACGTGGCGTCGAGCCGGGCGGCGGCGTAGACCGCCATGGCCACGGTCCCCGGCTGGTTGGGCACGACGCCCAGGGTAACGCTGACGTGCTTCTCGGGTGGGATCCGCCGGCGGATCTCCTCCACCAACAGCGGGTGACCGGAGCCGACCAGCGCCTCCTGGAGGTTCTTGATGTCGATAATGTCGGCGCCGCCCCGGTCGGCCTCCAGGGCCTCTTCCATGTTCTGGACGCTGACCAGCAGCATCATGCCCGAGGTCCCTGAGCCGGCGCGAAGCCAGTCGGCGCCGTTGCCCGCGATAGGGGTCGCGGCGGCTGGACGGTCGTGCAGAGAGATCGCTGAAGGCGCGGCTGTAGACTGGCCGTTGGAGGAGGCGGCCTGGTGGGCGAGCTGGGGCCGGAGCGCCGTCAGCTCGGCCTTGAGCTCGTCCTTCTCTTCAGCGGTCAGGTCGGCCAACGGCGGCCTGACGCTCCCGGCTTTGAGACCCATGAGCTCGCCCCAGTACTTGACCATCGGCACCGGGAGCGCGCCGCCGAACTTCTTCACCGTGCGGCCCCACCACTTGTCGGAGAGCGCCTTGATGTCCTTGAGGTGAGTGTCGTAAAACTCCTGGTCCAAATCGCCCCGGGTGGCGCGGTCGATGAACTGGACGTAATGGTTGGCCCCGGGAATGTCGAAGCGAAAGTCGGAGGTGTTGGCGAACATGACCTGCTGTTGGAATCCCAGCTGCCGGGCCTTGGGGAAGATCCACTCGTCGGGCGTGCTGATGATGGCTTGCTTGCCGAGGAGGAGGTGAGCTTCGATGGAGAGCTGCTGGTTGAAGCTGGCCTCCTTGACGCCGACGACGTTGGGGATCGCGCAGACACGTTTGAGCGCCTGGGGGCTGAGCACGATGCCGAACTGGGGCGAGTTGTAGAACATGATGGCCAGCGAGGTGTTTTCGGCCAGGATATGGATGTACTCGATGACCTGCTCTTCGGTCTTGGTCACGAAGTAGGGGGCCGCGGCGATGAGCAGATCGAAGCCCCGTTCCTCGGCATGGCGCGCCAGCGCAAGCATCTCGTGGTGAGAGGTGTGGGTGACGTGGGCGCCGATGAGCCATTGGCCCGCCGCCTCGTCGGCCACGATATCCATCACCTTCATGCGTTCGTCTCGGGTCAGGCTCCAGAACTCGCCCATGCCCCACGTGCAACCGGCCCCGGTGGTGCCCAGGCTGCGTATGTGCCGCACGTTGTGCCGCAGGGCCGCCTCGTCGACCTGGTCGTCGGCCGTGAAGGGAGTGACCAGTGTGGTCCACTGGCCCCGAAGGCGCTCCCACGCCCAATCCTGCGCTTCATGTTTGCCGTACTGTGCCATGATTCCCCCTCGAACCTCGAAGTCGTCCCGTGCCCGGCCCGACGTTCATGCGAGGCAGGTCGAGCAGAAGCGTGGCGTTCATCGCACGCCTCAAGCAAGCGTCATCAGGTAGTCTAGGCATCGTCCATCGCTCCGTCAACCGCCGCGCGAGGGGCTGGTGCTGTGACCAACGTTTCGGTTGACGCTCATCGGGCGAAAGGGTTTGTGATATCATTCGCAAGGCCCGAACGAACGCCGTCTGGGCGATTCCTTGCCGGTAGGCCGAAGTGAAAGCAAGACTGGCCCTTCAACCGACGTCGACGCCGATCCAGCCGAGCTCGCTGGCCGTGTTTGTGTCGGACCTGGTGGCGTTGACCAAGCCCCGAATCATCGTCTTGCTCCTGGTGACGGCCGTGGGGGCGATGTTCCTGGCCGCGCAGGGGCCGCCGTCGTGGTCGACCGCGCTGCTGGTCATCGTCGGTGGCAGCCTGGGCGCTGGAGGCGCCAACGCCCTCAACCACTACTTCGACCGTGACCTTGATGAGCGCATGGCGCGCACCCGGTGGCGGCCGGTGCCCAGCGGGCGCATCGACGCTCGGACGGCTCTCGGCTTCGGCATCCTGCTCAACGTGGTCGCCTTCGCTGTCTTGGCGACAGGGGTGAACCTGCTGAGCGCGGTGCTGACGTTGGGAGCTTCGGCGTTTTATATCCTGGTGTATACCCAGTGGCTCAAGCGCACGACGACGCAGAACATCGTGATCGGCGGCGCGGCCGGGGCCTTCCCTCCTCTCATCGGTTGGGCCGCCGTGACCGGCGACCTGGGCCTCTCGGCGCTGTATCTGTTCGCCATCGTGTTCTTCTGGACGCCTCCTCACTTCTGGGCCCTCGCGTTGATGATTCGGGAGGATTATGAAGAGGCGGGCGTGCCGATGCTGCCGGTCGTCGAGGGCGTACCGGCCACGACTCGCAGCATCATGCTGTACTCGCTCCTCTTGGTCACTCTCAGCATCCTCTTTTTCTCGGTCGACGGACTTGGCTGGACCTACCTGGCCGGCGCTCTGGGCCTGGGCTCGGTCTTTCTGTATCGCGCCTGGCGCTTGCTGCGCTCCAACGCGCTTCAAGACGCCCGCGGTCTGTATCTGTACTCCCTGCTGTACCTGGCGCTCCTTTTCCTGATGATCGTGATCGACAGCTCGATCTAAAGAGGCGTCTTGGACAGGCGGTGCTGCTTCCCGTGATCAGAGGTGTGTCTCGGTGAGTGCCTCCACCGTTAGCCGGCTGGAACATGTGGACGCGGGGCTGGCGTTGCGACGGCTCGGGTGGTTGGCGCTGGCTGTCGCCGCGGTCACCGTGGCGCTCATCACCTATGGGTCGTGGGTGCGCGTCTCGGGCTCGGGCCTGGGATGTCCCGACTGGCCCCTGTGCAACGGCGGATTGTTGCCCGGCGAGGACCGCGCCGCCGCCATCGAGTACGGCCACCGCATGCTGGCGGGACTCACGATGCTTATGGTGGCGGTGTTGGGCGTTCTGGCCTTTCGCCGCCGCCGAGAAGCGCCGTTCGCCGCTCCATTCCTGGTCGGCGCCGCGGTCCTGATACTGGTCCAGGCCGGCCTGGGAGGCATCACCGTGCTGGCCGACCTCCCCGGCTCCATTCGGCTGGCTCATCTGGGGATGGGGATGGTGGTACTGGGCCTGCTCACATTCGGCGGGCTGGCGCTTCTTACCCGGGACTGGCAGCTGCCGCGGGTCCGGATCAGCCCTCTGCCTCTGGCGCTGGTCGGCGCGGGGACGATCATGGTCGGCGGCTCCATCGTCTTGACCCAGACGAGCTTCGGATGCCTCGACTTGCCGACGTGCGACAGCGAGGCAACGACGATGGCGACGTGGCTCCACAGCCTGCACCGGACGTTGGGTCTGGTGCTGGCCGCCGGAATCGTCGCCATGGCGATGGCGATGCGGGTCCAGGGGCGCGGCGGGCCGTTACTTGCGGTGCTCGGTGTCGCGGGGTTGCTTTTGGTGGCCCAGATGGCCGTCGGCGTCGTCTCGATCGTCGCGACGTTTCCCCAGGGGCTGCGGGTGCTGCACGTCGGCCTGGCCTCGTTGGTCTGGTGGAGCCTCGCCGGTTTCTGGGCCCTGTGCGTGCTGTCGACGCGGACGGACTCTCGGGTGGAGGAGCAACCGGCACAGCGGGTTGCCGCAGAAACTCCCGGCGGGTAGCGCTGGGTTGGATTCGGAGGAACGCTGATGGACGACGTCAACGTGGTAGTGACCTGGCCCGCCGGCGAAGAGGCGATGCGGATCATCGCCGGCGCGGACCCACGAGTGCGAGCGACCCAGGTCTCGTACCGTGAGCCGGAGGAGCGGCGCGACCTGAGACGCAAGGGCCGGCTCGACGAGCTCGACCGCTACCCGATGTCCGTCTCTCAGGAGCTGCGCGACGCTTTGCGCGAGGCCGACGCACTCTACGGCCTGGACTTCCCCAACGACGTGCTGGACCTGGCGCCACGGCTGCGATGGGTGCAGATGGTGGGGGTCGGCATCGACCACCTTGGCGGCACCGGCCTCATGGAAAGCGACGTGACCATCACATCCGTGGGAGGATTCAACTCCCTGAACATCGCCGAGTTTGTGGTGGGGCTGATGCTAGCCTATGTCAAACGTTTCAAGCCGTATTTCCTGGCCCAGCCCATGAAGCGGTGGGCGTATAACTACGGCGACTCGCTGACCGGCAAGACCGTGGGAGTCGTTGGCCTGGGCCGCATCGGCGCCGAAACGGCCCGGCTGAGCAAAGCGTTCGAGATGCGGGTCCTGGCCACCCGGCGCACCCCAACGAAGGATACCCCACCCAACGTCGACCGGCTCTATGCGGCCGGCGACCTGTCCTCGATGCTGCCGGAGTGCGACTTCGTCGTGCTCGCGGTGGCGCTCACGCCCGAGACCAACAGGCTCATCGGCGAGCGGGAGCTCCGGGCGATGAAGTCCAGCGCCTGCCTGATCAACGTCGCGCGTGGGCAGGTGGTGGACGAGGCCGCTCTGGTGCGGGCGCTCCAAGAAGGGTGGATCGCCGGGGCCGGGCTCGACGTGTTCGAGCAGGAGCCGTTGCCACCGGACAGCCCGCTGTGGGAGCTCCCCAATGTCATCGTGACGCCCCATGCCTCGGCGGCCGTCGAAGGGTACGCCGAGCACGCCGCCCGATTCGTCGCGGAGAACCTGCGCCGGTTCGTCGCCGGCGAGCCCTTGATGAACGTGGTCGACCGAGCGAAGGGCTACTGAGCCGCCGTCGGCTGCGCGCCCTTACGTCGCCTTGCCCATGCCGAGGCCCCGGCCGGCGATGGTATTGCGCTGGATCTCGGAGGTCCCGCCGCCGATGGTGCTGGCCACGGTGCTCAGGTAGACCCGCTCGACCTTGCCCTTGAGGGGCGCCCACTTCGACGCGCCTTCGACCTGGCCGTACAGGCGCAACATCGTCATACCGGTCCTGGCGATGCGCTGGGCCAGCTCGTAGGTGTAGAGCTTGGTGACGGACGCCTCGTGGCTGAAGGGCAGGCCCGCGCTCTGCATCCAAGCGACGCGGTAGGAGAGCATCCGCGCGACCTCGACGTCGATCTCCAACTGGGCCAGGCTGCTTCGGATGATGGGGGTCGGCCTGGCCCAGCCGCCGTCGGCCTCCCGGGCGAAGGCCAGGAGCTGCTCGACCATGCGTTTGGAGCCCGCGGCGTTGCTGATGGCCGAACGCTCGGTGTTGAGGGTCGACGCGCCCAGGTACCAGCCCTGGTCTTGCTGGCCGATCAAGCAGTCGCGGGGGATGCGGACGTTGTCGAAATAGACCTGGCAGAACCGGGCGTCGCCGGCCATCGTGTCCAGGGGCCGCACGATCACGCCGGGGGTGTGCATGTCCAGCAGGAAGTAGCTGATGCCCTTGTGCTTGGGCACGTCGGGGTTGGTCCGGGCCAGGAGGATGCCCCAGTCGGCCAGGTGGGCGCCGGTATTCCACACCTTCGAGCCGTTGAGAACGAAGAAATCGCCCTGGTCGACGGCGTTACTCTCCAGGGAGGCCAGGTCCGAGCCGGCGTTGGGCTCGCTGAAGAGCTGGCACCACTGCACCTCGGCGTTGGCGATGGCCGGCAGGTGGCGACGCTTCTGCTCTTCGGCGCCGTGGGCGATGAGAATGGAGCCGGCCAGCGCTACCCCAGAAGAGTTTGCCCGCGGAGCGCCGGCGTAGCTCATCTCCTCGTTGAAGATCATCTGCCGCCAAACAGGCCATTCCTGGCCTCCGTACTCCTTGGGCCAGGCGACCACCAGCCAGCCCTTCTTGGCCAGCTTTTTCTGGAAATAGTTCGTGAACTCCTGCCGGCTGTCGTCGTCCTCCCCCAACGTCCAGTCGGCTGGAAGCTCGTCCGACAGGAACCGCCGGACCTCGGAACGGAAGCGTTCATCCTCGGCGGTGAAGGTGAATCTCATCGCGGCTCCTCCCCCGACACGTAGGGGCGATCGGTCGCTGCGGCCCTGCGAGGGGCGCCGTGAGCCATCGTAGCACGATCGCGTGGGGTCGAGGAGGCGCCGCCTCTGTTATGAGTCCGACCTCCCACAAGGCTCACGTGTCGAGCGTCAGGAGCGCAGCGGCTGGAAGAAGGCCCGAAGCTCGTCGACCAGGACGTCGGGCCTCTCCAGCGCGGGGAAGTGGCCGCCCTCCTGGAACACTGTCCAGCGGCGAATGTCGCTATACACCCGCTCGGCGTCCTGGCGCGGCGGCGGCGCGAAGTCCTTGGGGAAGAACGCAGCGCCCATGGGGACGTCGATTCGCTGACCCTTGGGGACCCGTGTCGGCTGGTGAAACTCCTCGTAGTAGAGCCGCGCCGAGCTGTTGATGGCGCCGCTCAGCCAGTAGATCATCACGTTGGTCAGAAGCTCGTCCTTGGTGAAGACGCGCTCCACCTCTCCCCCGCAGTCGGTCCACCGGCGCCACTTCTCCACGATCCATGCAGCGAGCCCGACCGGGGAGTCGTTGAGGCCATAGGCGAGGCTTTGAGGCTTGGTCCGCTGTATCTCCGCGTAGCCGTACTCCTCACGCTGGAACCGGGCCAGGCGCTCGCGCCGCTGCTGAGCCTCGGGCGACAGCGGCTTCTTTGGCGATGGAGCGCCCCGGGAGAGGGCTCGGGTCACGTGGATGCCGATGACTTGCCGAGGGAATGCGACGGCTAGCCGGTTGGTCACCGCCGCGCCCCAATCGCCCCCGTGGGCGGCGAAGCGCTCGTACCCCAGGACGCCGGTCATCAGCCGGCCGAGCCGGTCGGCGATCCACGCGACGCCGGCGCCCCGCACCTGGGGCGCGTCGGAGAAGCCGTAGCCGGGAAGCGACGGCGCGACGATGTCGAAAGCGTCGGCCGGGTCGCCTCCGTGAGCCGCCGGGTCGGCGAGGGGACCGACGATCTTGTAGAACTCGAAGAAGGTGCTGGGCCATCCGTGGAGCAGGAGCAACGGTATGGGGTTGGGGCCCCGGCCCCTGCGACGGACGAAGTGGACGTCCTGGCCGTCGATCTCGGCTTTGAACTGGTCGAATTCGTTGAGCATGCGCTCCTGGCGTCGCCAGTCGAAGCTGTTCTGCCAGTAGCCGGCCAGCTCTCGCATGTAGGCCGAGTCTGCGCCGTAGTCCCAACGCGAGCCGGGGATCTGGTCGGGCCAGCGCGTCCGCTCGAGGCGTCGCTTCAGATCGGCCAGGGCCGAGTCCGGCGTCTCGATGGTGAAGGGTCGGATCGTCACGGGTTGCTCGCCTCTTCGAGGCCGTCGAGCGCCAGCGTGATCTCTTCGAGCACCCACGGGTCGGTTTCGGTCTTACGAGCGGCGGCCAGGGCGTCGCGGGCGGCGTCCCCGCCCAGGCGGCC
>JACZVV010000158.1 GCA_022572465.1 Chloroflexota bacterium | reverse complement strand
GTTCTTGACCACGGTTTCGGGGCTTCCCGCGATGATGTAGCCCTCGTCGACGAAGTCCTGCCACTTGAGGCCCTTGCGCTTGCGCGACGCCGCTCCGCCGAGCTGCGCGGTGGCGCCGGTCTTGATGGTCCGGACGGTACGATAGCCGGGAGCGTCCGCGAATCCTTCGTACACGTGGAGGCACTTCTTGTAGAAATAGTCGACGTGCTCGGCGTACTCCTCTTCCGCCTTCTGATCGGTCTCGGAGACGCACACGAGCTGCAAGAACCCAGCCCGATACGGGTTGTCGTCGTAGCCCAAGCGGTCCATCTCTTTCCAGAAGCCGTCCATAACCTGGATGCCCCGCTTGTACCCGGAGTAGCTCAGGTAGCAGTAGACGTAGTCCATGCGCGCGGTCCACTCCCAGGTCTCGACGCTGCCGCCGCCCGGAATCCAGACCGGCGGATGGGGCTGCTGAAGCGGCCTCGGCCAGATGTTGACGTAGCGGACCTGGGTGTGTTTTCCGTTGAAGGCAAAGGGCTCCGGTTCGGTCCAAGCCTTTATGACGAGGTCATGGGCTTCGTAGTACTTCTCGCGGAGGGTCGCCGGATTCTGGCCGTAGGCGTAGTTGGTGTCCATGGACGTGCCGACGGGGAGGCCGGCGATCAGCCTGCCGCCGCTCACGCAGTCGAGCATGGCGAACTCCTCCGCCACGCGAATCGGCGGGTTGTACAGGGCGAGGCTGTTGCCGAGCACGATGAGGGCGGCCTTGGACGTGCGACGGGCAAGCATGGCGGCCATCAGGTTGGGTGAGGGCATGATGCCGTAGGCGTTGTTGTGGTGCTCGTTGACGCAGATGCCGTCGAAGCCGACCTCGTCAGCGAACTCCAGCTCATCCAGGTACTCGTTATATAGCTGGTGCGCCTTCACCGGGTCGAAGAGGTGGATGGGCGGGTCCACCCACACGCTGCGATACTTCTCCTCGAAGTCAGGCGGCAGGAACCTGTAGGGCATCAGGTGAAACCAGTTGACTTTCATTAAACAACCTCCGAAGGCCGATCACATCCCCAAGCACGCGACTTCTTGCGTCCTCGTGCTCCCCACGCAGCCCACCCCCGGATGGGTGGACGCCGAGGACATAGTACCATCGGGCACTTCCAGGGACAACGTTACCCGAGGGGGCGCCCTATTAGAGTGGCTTGGTTGAAGGCGGAGTGACACGCTCACCTCGCCCGGTGGCGGCAGCGCTCCCTGGGATGACCTGGAAACGGTCTACGTGGGTGCGGACGTTCGTCAGCGTCCGGGAGATGGAGGCGGCGATCCTGGTGGTCTGCGAGTCGCCCCTGCGTTCGCCCAATATCGCTACCACCCCATGGCGTAGCTAGCCCGTCGTGGGTCGGCCCCGGTGCTGAGCACCCCGGTGTCGGGGTCCCGGCGGGCGACGGTGGCGCCCATTCCGCACACGGCCACGGGAACGACCTTGTGGCCAAGTGCCGTCAGCGCGTCGGTGAGCGGTGCCGCAAGGGGATTCTCCACCGTCAGCTGGCCGGGGTAGTACGTGTGAGGGTGGAATGAGTTGCGCACGCTCTGGGTCGAGAAGCGGGGCGCCTCAATGGCCTCCTGCGGGTTCATCCCAAACACCAGGGTGTTCAGGATGAGCTGAACGTTGGCCTGCGCCTGAGAGTCTCCGCCTGGACAGCCAAAGGTCATTACGGGGATACCGCCTTTGGAGACGATGTAGTTGATCAGCGTGGTGCGGGGGCGCTTGTTGGTCTCGAGCCGGTTGGGGTGCCCATCTTCGAGGTTGAACATCTCGATGCGCGTGCTCAGGGCGAAGCCGAGCTCCGGGAAGAAGGCCGACCTGGAGAATCCACCCCCACTGGGCGTAGCGCAGACCATGTTGCCGTCGCGATCGAGGACGCTGATGTGGGTAGTGCCCGAGGCGTCACTCGATGCATCGCCGTCGGACGCGGCCACGGCCATCGGCGCCGGCGTCGTGCCGGCGGTGATGGAAAAGCGCCACGGGTCTCCGGCGGGCGGCAGCTCGGGGCAGGCTTTGTTGGGGTCGATGAGCCGGGCCCTGACGGCCGCGTACTCTTTGGACAGCAGCCCGTCTGTCGGCACCGTGCTGAAGTCAGGGTCGCCGTAGAACGCCTCCCGGTCGGCCAGGGCCAGCTTGATGGCCTCCGCGATGGTGTGGACGTACTGCGGCGTGTTGTGGCCCATGCCGCGCAGATCGAACTGCTCGAGCATGTTGAGCGTCTGCATGAGGACCGGGCCCTGGGTCCAGGTCGACTGCCCGTGGATGTCATGGCCCATGAAGCTAGAGCTGACCGGAGCCTCGTACTTCGAGTGGTAGTCCGCCAGGTCGTCCAGGGCGAGGACACCTCCCACCCCTTGCGCGCTCTCTACGATAGTCCGGGCGATGTCGCCCCGGTAGAAGGCGTCGCGGGCGGCTTGCAGGGCGGCGACTCGGTCCCCCGAGGCCGCGGCTTCGGCGGCTACCATCTGCTTCAGGGTGCCGGCCAGACCCGACTGCACCAGCAAGGAGCCGGGCCTCGGGACCTCGCCACCGGGGTAGAAGATGTCGGTGCCGCCGGGCGGATACAGGGCGAACTGCTCTCTGGATGGCGCCGCCCCCAGCCGATGGATCATGTACTCGTAGTTGGGGATGCCGCTCTCCGCGTAGGCGATGGAGGGGGCCAGGACCTCGCCCAGGGTCTTGGTGCCGTACCGCTCAAGCAACGAGAACAGCGCGTCGACGACGCCCGGCACCGTGAAAGATAGGTGCGCCAGCGGGCCGGGGCCAGTCGGTATCTCGTCAAGTCCCTGCTTCTTGAAAAACTCGACTGTGGTCTTGGCGGGGCTTCCACCCTGGCCGCTGAGCGACAGCAGGTCGCCGCTTCCGGCGTCGTAGAGCATGAAAACGCCTTCGGCGGCAAGCGAGTATGAGGCGATGGGTTCCACGACGGCGGCGGCAAAGGTCGCGGCGACGACCGCGTCGAAGGCGTTACCCCCCGAAATCAGCATTCTCATGCCGGCCATAGAAGTCAGGTAGTGGCCGCTCGATATGATGCCCTGGGTCGCGTACACGACGGGCCGGCCGGTCGGTGGTATCGTCGAATCGCCCTGCTCCAAGAAGGATCCT
>JACZVV010000070.1 GCA_022572465.1 Chloroflexota bacterium | reverse complement strand
CGTTGGGACTGACCATGCGGCCTCACCTTGATACCGGGAGATCCGCGACGGCAGGCGCGCGCCGCGCCGCGGGTCCCGCTCCCGAATCCAGACCCTCGCCAGCAGCTATTCCCAAATCCCCTCGGCCCTTCCAGGGTGAGCCACCCCGAAATCCCCTCGCCCTTCGAGGGAGAGGTTTAGGTCCCCCGACGCGTCGGGGCCACTCTCGATGAGAATCGGAGGTGAGGTTGCCCACGATAGCAGGCGCGTCCCTGATCGCTTCCATCGCCCCAAGGCCTTGCTATTTGCGATTGCTCGAAGCTGGGCCTGGCCCATTATAGGCCCGGCCGCCTCGATGCACGCCGGCTGCCGCGCCTCGCGGCAGGGTCTTTTGATTATCACCCTTTGGCCCGAACAGGCCGTTCAACAAACTCAGACCGACCGGACAACCCATGTGCTCAGCCGCCCGCAGATGTCGATGTGGCTCAGCCACCCGGAAATTCTGCTGCGGCTCAGCCGCTTGACACCGTTGTTGGGGCCTTCCTACGATATCGGCGTCGCAAACCACCACGACTGCTAAGGAGAAGTATAGATGCGTCGCAAGTTGCTCGGTCGAAGAAAAATAGGGGCAGGCGCCCTACTAGGTCTGGCAGTCGTAATGGTTGTCGCCGCATGCAGCGGAGGCGGGGCCACGCCAACGCCCCGAGTCGTGGCGGCGACGCCAACACCCACGCCAACGCCCCGAGTCGTGATGGCGACGCCCACACGCGCGCCGACGTCCGTAGTCGAAGCGGGCCCTTGCTCCGGGGTCAGTGAGTTCGTGTTGATTAACGGCCGGATACTCACGATGGACGACAACGACACGATAGCCTCATCGGTCCGGATCGAGAGCGATCGCATCGTCGCTGTGGGCGACTTTGGGCCGGTTGCAGGAGATTGCGTCATCGACCTGGGCGGGCGAACGGTGACACCCGGCCTCATTGACTCCCACATCCATATCGTGCAGCCGAGCCAGGCGCCAGGGCACTTTCTGTCGAGCATCGAGACCGCCTCTTCCATTCCAGACCTGCTGACCAAACTTTCGGATCGAGCCAACTCAGTGCCTTCCGGTGAGTTCATTACTGCTGTAGGCGGCCTTGGCCCACCCCAATTCGCCGAGGGACGACTACCAACGCTGGCTGAGCTGGACAGCGCGGCGCCGGACCACCCAGTCTACTTACAAGTAGGCTTCGGGGGCCCGGCCGTGACCAATACTCTGGGCAAGGAGTATTTCGAAGCCGCCGGTGTCTCAGTCGGTGCGGATGGCGCCATCGGCCGGGCGGCGGTGGGGCCAGCTTTGACGGTCCTCCTCATGAATCAGACAGACGCGGAGGCAAGAACAGCGGCGTTAGAGTATATGGAGTACGCCAATTCGGTGGGTCTAACAACGGTTATAGATCAAGGATGCTGTCGCTGGTTCGGCGTGAATTTATCCCCTGATCAGGTTCATGGCTACCAGACTTTCTATGACCTTTGGGAACAAGGGGAACTTACCGTCCGGCTTCGTCTGCGATTCGGTGGCGGTGGTTCGCCCGGCCCGGACGGAGTACTGCCGGTGGTGCGGAGAAGAGAAGCAGCAATGGAGAGCATTGGGGACGGGGATGACATGCTCAGGATCGTCGGCGTCGGCGAGTTTACGGTTGGGGGTTTTGGACAGACCACCGGCGTGCCCTTTGAAGAAGCGTGGGGTCAGATTGCAGAGCTAGGCTGGAGTCTCAGCCAGCACTCGGCCTCGGCGGCCGAACACGAAGTGCATATCGCTGCCTTCGAGGCTGTGAACGCGAATACACCAATCGCCGACCTCCGTTGGAGCCTGGATCACGCTTTCGAGGTCACCGTCGAGCATCTGTCCCGACTCAGAAACATCGGAGTTGGAGTCGCGGTCTCGAACACGGCATACTTGCCCATCACTCGCTTGCTCGGCGCGGCGCCTTTTCGAGATATCCTGGATAGTGGCGTCCAAGCCGGTGCGACCTCAGATTCTTCAAACATCGGCCCGTTGAACCCCTGGCTCAATATCTATTTCATGGTCACGGGAAAAAATGTTGCTGGAGAGCTGGTGAACGATGGGCAACAGATCACCCGGTTGGAGGCGTTGCGGCTCTACACGGTGGGAAGTTCCTGGTTTTCCTTTGAGGAGGATCGGCTAGGTTCCATCGAGGCCGGCAAACTGGCCGACCTCGTGGTGCTGAGCGACGACTACCTGTCGGTGCCGGAAGAGGAAATAAAGGGATTGTCCTCGGTTCTGACCATCGTCGGAGGCAAGGTGGTGTACGTCGCCGAGGATTTCTCACCACTGAAGCAAGAGTAGCAGGCTGTTCTCGGCGATCCGCTCGCCGGCGCCGACCTGGGGCCGGGACCACGGCCTGGTCTTCGCCGAGCTGCTTGGCCTGGCCCAAACGAGGTCGCCCGCCTGGAGGCCGGCGGCGTGCTCGCCTGACCGCCGGCCGGTGCCAGCGAACCTTGACACCGAGCTGTCGCGACCTTAGAGTCGGTTCTGAAGCCGGAAGTGGCGTCCCAAAGCCGAAAGAGGTGGCGCGATGGGCAAGACGATCACGATCCTCCTCCCTCACGGAGAGCTCGACGGCAGCCGCACACAGCTGGCCCCGCGCCTGCCGTCGCTGGAAGGCAAGCGCGTCGGTTTTCTCGACAACGAGCTCTGGCGCTCGATGCACATCCTTTGCGACGAGATGGGCAAGGTGCTCACCAGCGAGTACGGCGTCGTGAGCACCGAGACCATCTACATGAACCCGATGAACGGAAGGCTTCCCAAGAAGTATCAAGACGACCTGAAAGCGTTCAGCGATCGAGTGGACGCCGTCATCTCCGGCCTCGGCAACTGAGGGTCGTGCACGGCGTGGTGTATCCACGCCAGCGCGACGATGGAGGAGCTGGGAGTCCCCACGATCAGCTACGTTACCGAGCCGTTCGAGGGACTGGGGCTCGCCACGGCCAAAGGCAAGAGGATCCCCGACCTGCCGATGGTCGTCCTGAGCAAGGGCTACGATCAGCGGCCCGAGGAAGAGATCCGCGCGGACGTGAGGCAGCGGGCGCCGGAGATCCTGGCGGCGCTCACCAGGCCGGATTCAGGATAAGCGCCGAACGGCCCGGCGCGGGCCAATCGCCGGATCGCGAAAACCTCCGCAACGAGCAAGGCCCCTGGCTGCAGGGGCCTTCGATTTTGTGACGGCATGGCCGCGGAGCTACTCGACGGTCCAGTTCTCCACCTCGGCGTGATCGATGAGTTCGGTCAGCTTCTTGAACCAGCCCTCAAAAACCTTCTGGGCGTCGGGGTTGGCCATCACCGCGTTCATGCCGTTCTCGATATCGGCCAGCCCTTCGGCCTCCCACTCGGCCACCACCCGGTCGGTGCGGCCGCTCAGGTAGTCGGACAGGACCCGCGTCTTGACGGTGAGACCGAACCGTTTGAAGGTGTCGTGGCCTTCCTTGATGTGCTGGACCAGCTGGCCCCCGGCGCCTGCTTTGCCGACAAAGGTTCTGCGGTGGACGATCGCCATCAGTTTTTTCCTCTCTCTTTTTGGTCGAACGGTGAAGCGGGCGACGGCAGCGGCGCCTAGTCGGGCACGATGAAGGGGGCGTCGGCCTGGTACCACCCGATGCTGATGCGATCGACGGCGCGGGTAGGGCTATCGGGCCGGAAGTAGGGCGCAACGACGTCCAGATGGAACGCGTCTTTGCTATAGACCTCCAGGCCGGCCGTGTCGGCGAACTCCAGCTCGAACACGTGGGTCCACGGGTTCGGCATCCTGTCGTCGGTCGTCCGGTTCAGCGACCAGTTGACGATCGCCGGAATCCGCTTGGGCAGCTCCAACATCCGCTCCTCGACCTCGGCGACCTGCTCATCGGACGCCTCACCCGAGACCTGGAAAAACATCACCCGGCGGATGAGGCTCTGGGACCCGATGGGCCGTGAGCCCGTGGCGAGGGGAGAATAGTAGGCGTAGTCGAGGGATTCGACCATGCCGGTAGGGCTCTTCGGACTGAAAAAGGGGATCAGCGTGTCGACGTGATACGGGTGCGGGCCGTAGGCCTGGACCGCATCGGGGCCCGTCAGGTCCATGTCCCACACGTGGGTATAGGGTTTCCTGGGGTCGAGGTTTCGGCCCAGCGAGCCCCTGGTGACGCCTTCGATCTCGCCCGGTGTCCGCCGGACGAGCTCTTCCAGGCGAGCGGTCTCCTGGGCAGAGACATCGTCACGAATCTTGAACATCATGGTCCGTCGGATCATGGGCGCCTCCTTCTGTCCCTCGCCGCTTGATCCATCCCGGGGATCGACAAGACGGCCGCGGGTACTATACCACAGGGCAGAGCCGGCGGACGGGGTGACGCGGCCCTGCGGCGCAAGGAGTCGAAACCTGTCAATACGCCTCGCGGCCGCCATTCGTCCGAGGAACGTTCGCCGCTTCACGTTGGCCCCCCGGCGCGCCTCGCCGATGCGGCGAGACCAGGCGCGCGGCCACGGCGAGGGCCACGGCGTGCACGCGATTGACTGCTCCCAGCTTGCCTCGGATGCGGCCAAGGTAGGTCTGGATGGTGCGCCGGCCAATCCCCAGGAACTCGCTCGCCTCCTTCTCCGAATAGCCCTGCGCTAAGTGCTGGAGCAGCTCCCATTCCCGGGGCGCGAGTCGAACGTTGTTGTTCACGGCCTGCAAGAAAAAGCCGCCCGGCTCGTCGGCTCGCATCGTCGCGCTGGCGGGAAGAACGACCATGCCCTGACCCACCAGCTGAAGCACCCGGATCAGGTCGGCCATGTGGATCTCGTTGGTGACCACGGCCTTGGCCCCAAGGGTGAGAAACTCGGCGATCTGCTCCGGCGATGCGGCGGCGGGGATGATCAGCACCGTCTTCATGCGGTCGTTGGCGAAGGCGGTCGTTGGAACCGGGAGATTGCCGGCGAGGGTGGCGCCCATCAAGACGACCTGGTCCTCGCCGGCCTCCAGGACGGCCTGGGTCTCCAGAGCATCCCGGGCCTCGCCAACCACCCTCAAGCTGGGGATGTCCGCCAGCGCCGCTTTGATGCTGTCCCGCAGCAACCCGTTGCTGATGGCGAGGACGACCGGTGTCGGTATAACTTCCTCTGTTCTCTTTGGCATATCCATCCTCTCTGCCCGATTTACGTGCGTAATCTACGCCGATTGGGCCACCAATGTCAAAGAGACACGCCACAACGGGCCCGTACGCCCGCATAATTTAGGGGCGTACGCGGCCCTTTGTACGCCTATACGAGAGCGGGCAAGGTTCTTACTATCACGTATGGATCAGCGCGTCCAGTCCAGCGATGGGCAGTGTCCGGGCCGAGCGTGACGGCTGATGCAATACGAGGAGACCGCGCCCGGCACCGCCATCAAGAGTTCGAACATGCCGCCACGGCAGCCTAGGCGAGACATAGGGTTATCCGGCGGGGCTTTGAGCAACCGCGAGAAACAGGAGGATTAGGGATCATGAAATCGAAACTACGGTATCCAGGTCTCGTGATGACGGCGTTTGTCATCACGGCGCTCGTTGTGGCGGCGTGCGGCGGCGGCGATCCGACGCCGGCGCCGACGGCGCGGCCCACGGCGACTTCGCCGCCCACGGCAACGGCACTGCCGGAGGCGACCCCAACGCCGGCGCCCACGGCGACGCCGGCCGGTCCGCAGCCGGTGCGGGGCGGCACCTTTAACTTCTGGATGACCCGCAACCCCTCGAACATGGACCTCAACCGGCAGCGCAGCAGCGCCAACTGGATGAGCGTCGTCCCGCAGATGAACTGGCTGGTGCAAAACTACCAGGGCCGCACGGGACCGGGGCCCGACCTGGCCGAGTCGTGGTCGGTCAGCGACGACGGTAAGACCTGGACCTTCAAACTGGTGCAGAACGCCAAGTGGCACGACGGGCAGCAGGTAAACGCCGACGACATCATCTGGACCTTCACCCGAATCACCAAGAACCCCGACGAGCAGGGAGTGGAGGGCGCGGGGCCCGTCAAGGTCCCGCCGTACCTAGGCGCCCTTGCTCTGATCACCAGCATGGAGAAGCCGGACGACTTCACCGTGGTGATCAACCTCTCGAAAGTGTCTGCGGCGTTCCTTCCGATCATCGGGGCCATCGGCAACGTCATCTACCCCGAGCACGTCGCCATCACCGAGTTCGAGGCGAAGCGGCCCGTGGGAAGCGGCCCGTTCGTTTGGAAATCCTGGAAAGTGGACGATTCAGTGGAGCTGACGGCCAACCCCGACTACTTCAAGAAGGACGCCTCCGGCCGGCAACTGCCTTACATCGACGCCATCAAGATCTTCGTCATCTCTGATGCCGGCCTGGGCCTCTCCGCGTTTCGGACGGGCAAGATCAACATGACGTTCCCCTTCGCCGCCGTGATAACGGTGAGCATGGAAGCGACCTTGCGCACTGAGCTCCCCGGCACCCAATTCTACTCCGGAGGCCTCTCCTGGGCCTACCTGGAGTTCGCCGCGGGGAAGGCGCCGTGGGACAACGTCGACGTGCGGCGGGCCTTCAGCCTCGCCATCGACCGGGTGGCATTCAGCGAGGCTGCGACTGAAGGCAGAGGCAGTCCCTTCGTCTTCTTCACTCCCGTCGGCTCAAACTGGGGCCTGCCCGAAGGTGAGATGCAAAGTCTCCCCGGCTACAACCCGGACACCAAGGCCGCGGACATCGCGGAGGCCAAGCGTCTGATCGCCCAGGCCGGCCTGACCGCCGACGACCTGAAGATTTCGGTCCCAGTCCGGGACATCTACGAGACCCTTGCGGTGGTGGCGATCCAGAACCTGAACGAGAACCTGGGCGCGGAGTTGAAAATTAACTTGATGGACAATGCGACCACGATCCAGGTACAGAATGACGCCGCTTTCGACATCTACATCAGCAGAAACTCCGGTGGCCTGGACGACCCGTCCGCGCTCCTCACGCCCTTCGTCGGCACCGGTGCAAGCCTGAACTACGGCAACTGGAGCGACCCCGAGGTCGACGCCGCCCTCGACGCCATCGACGCCGAGCTGGACGTCGCCAAACGGCTACAGCTGACCAACGAACTGGAGCGCAAGCTGATCGACCTGGCCTGGTACGTGATCCTGAGCAGCACCCCTACAGCCATCGCCTGGTCGTCCAGCGTGAAGAACTTCGACATGCTCCACGGACAGGACGGCCCGCCCTGGCGCTTCGAGGACATCTGGTTGGAGGGGTAGACCCCTTCGACCCCGACAAGAACCGAGCGAAGAAAAACGCCCGCCCCTCCTGAGGGGCGGGCGTTTTGCCCATCATGCGCCTTCACGCGAGGAATCGGTCGGTGGCCAGTCCCGCTCCGAGCGGGAGTCGCGGCCCATCGCCCAACCATCTCCGGCCCAGGAGCAGCCGCCAGTGCTTCTCTCTCGAAGCCGTACCACAACGGCCCCGTTGTTTACTGCCTTGACGAGCATGTGGCCATGAAGAACGGTGTCGGTATAACTTCCGGGGTCTTCTGACGCAGGTTCATCTTTTCTGCCCATTTTACGTGCGTAATCTACGCTGATCGAGCCGTTGATATCAGATGAACACGCCGTATCTGGCCCGCGTTCCCGGATAATTTACTGGCGCACACGGCCCATTGTACGCCTATACGAGAGCGGGCAAGGTTCTTACTATCGCGATGGATATGCATGCCCGGTGCAGCGATGGGCAGTGGCCGGGCCGAGCGTGAGGGCCGATGCATGATGAGACGGCGTCCGAGTCCGCCGTCAGAAACCCGAGGCTGCCAGCACGGCAGTCTGGGCGAGACGAGGGCTATCCCGCTCGGGCTTTGAGCAAAGTATTTAGGAGGATATAGGGATCATGGCATCGAAATTAAGGTACCCAGGTCTCGTTATTACGGCGATTATCATCACAGCGCTCGTCGTGGCGGCGTGTGGCGGCGGCGATCCGACGCCGGCGCCGACGGCGCGGCCACAGACGCAGCAGCCCACGGCGACGCCAGCGCCGACGGCAACGCTGGAAACGGCGGCGACGGCTGAGCCCGCGCCCGCGCGTCCGACGGCCATGCCGGCAGCGACCCCAAAGCCGGTTCCCACGGCCACGCCCGCGGGTCCGCAAATCGTTCGTGGCGGGACGCTGAACTTCTGGATGACCCGCGACCCGTCCAACATGGACATCAATCGCCAGCGCAGCAGCGCCAACTGGATGAGCGTCCTCCCGCAGATGAACTGGCTGGTGGAGAATTTCCAGATTCGAGGCCAGATCAACCCCGACCTGGCCGAGCAGTGGTCCGTCAGCGACGACGGCAAGGTCTGGACCTTCAACCTGGTGAAGAACGCCAAGTGGCACGACGGCGAGACGGTGAACGTCGACGACGTCATCTGGACCCTGCGCAGGATCACCGAGAACATCGATGGCAAGGTGCCGAACCCTCCATACAAAGGCTCGTTGGAGTTCATCACGAACTTGGAACGGCCCGACGACTTCACCCTGGTGGTGACCCTCGATCGAGTCAGCGCCTCGTTCCTGCCGATCCTCGGGGCCATCGGCAACGTCATCTACCCCGAGCACGTCCCAATCTCCGAGTTCGAGCAGAAGCGACCCGTGGGGAGCGGCCCGTTCGTCTGGGACGATTGGAAGAGTGGCGACGCGGTCACGTTCACGGCGAATCCCAACTACTTCAAGAAGGACGCCGCCGGCCGGCAGCTCCCCTACCTGGATGGGATCAAGATCTTGATCATCGCCGAGGCGACGCTGGGGCTAGCGGCCTACCGGACGGGCAAGATCGACATTACGTTCCCCTTCGCTTCGATCCTGAAGGGTCAGACGGGCAAGTTGGCCGAGGAGGTCCCGGGGACCTCGTTCGGCGGCGGAGAAGCGTGGGACTACCTGACCTTCCGCTCCGGAAAGGCTCCATGGGACGATCCCAACGTTCGCAAAGCCATTCACCTGGCCATCGACCGGCAGTTCGTCAACGACGCGCTGGAGCTTGGCGAGGGTTCGATCTACCGGTTCCTCTCGCCGCCCGGCTCGAAGTGGGGCCTTACCCTCGATGAGATCCGGGCGCTGCCGGGGTACAACCCCGATACCAAACAGGCCGACATTGCCGAGGCTAAACGTCTGTTGGACGCCGCCGGCGTGAATCCGTCCGACATAAAGCTCTCCATCCCGGTCCGTGACATCTACCAGATCATCGGCGAGGTGTCCATCGCTCAGTTGAATGAGGCCCTAGGGTTCGGCGTCAAGATCAACTTGATGGACAGCGCGACGACGGTGGACGTGCAGTTCAACGGATCGTTCGACATCTACGCCAGCCGCAACGGCGGATTCATGGACGACCCCATCTCCAACATCGACCCCTTCGTCAGGAGCACATCGGGGTTGAACTACGGGAGGTGGGGCGATCCGCAGGTCGACGCCGTGTTGGACGAGATCGACGCCGAGCTTGACTTCGCCAAGCGCCGCCAGCTGAGTCGGGACCTCGAGCTTCGGCTCATCGACCTGGCGTGGTACGTCGTCATTGGCGGTTCGAAGACGCCGATCGCCTGGCCGGCCCGCGTGAAGAACTTCGACATCGGCGGCGCGCAGGACGGCCCGCCCTGGCGCTTCGAGGACATCTGGCTGGAGAACTAACCCCTTCAACCGGACTGAACTGAGCGAAGAAAAACGCCCGCCCCCTGAGGGCGGGCGTTTTGTCGCCATGCCTGCCGGGCTTCTGAATCCTATCCCGAAATCCCCTCTCCCTTCGACGAAAAGCTGATGTGGCTCAGCCGCCCATCTGGCGGCCCCATGTTCGGAATAGCTTCACGGCGCCGATCGCGCTACAACGGGCCAAAAGCTGATGTGGCTCAGCCACCTCAGCCACCGGCTCAGAGGATCTTGCCGGTGTTGAGCGGGTGCAGCGGGGCCGGCGCCAGCAGCTTGTTGCGCCAGTCCAGGGCGATATGCTGGCTGCGGGCCCGCCACTGGGCCACCTCGGCGTCCTCCTCGTACGCGATCTCCACGTCGGCCCAGGCGTCCCAGTCCTTCATCGCCCAGATGCAGATGACCTCCGAGTTGTTCACCATGATGGGCCGGCCGGCGAAGCAGAGGGTCAGCCCGATCCGTTGGGCCACCGGCATCCAGTACTGCTCCATCATCTCCAGGTAGGTCTTGGCCTGCCCCGGCGCGATGCGGATCGTCTCGTGGTAGTAGACGTCGCCCTTGATGCCTTTGGCGATCGCCTCTTCGACGGTAGGGGAGTAGGGGGCGGGGATGACGATCCGGTCGTAGCCGCCGCTGCGAAAGTTGGCCGCCTCGGCCCACCACGTCTCCAACGACGGGTCCTGATGCGTCGGGCTGCTGAACTCGTGGCGGAAGTTCGCCGCCAGGCCTTTCCAGCCTTTGAGCTCCCAGAGATTGACCGTCTCGGGCCAGCGCTCGGTGCTGCCCACCGTAGCCCAGACACCGAAGCAAAGCTGGTCCCGCTCCGTCCGGCCGATAGGCCCCCAGTTGGCCGTCATGTGGTGCATGTACTTGGCCCGGTTTTGAAGGATGATGTCGATGAACTCGTGAATGTAGATCCTGGTGTTGGCCATGACCGCTCCCTTCTTTCGCCGTTTCGGCGCGCCCTCTTTCGCTGTCTCGATGCAATGATCCGCTCGCTCGCCGCCCTCCGGCAACCGTCGAACCCCTCCCGAAATCCCCCCTCCCTCCAGGGGTGCGCCGCCCCACAATCCCCTCTCCCTTTCGAGGGAGAGGGTTAGGGTGAGGTCCGACTCCCGTCGAGACTCTCGATGAGAATCGGAGGCCATCCGAATCTGCCGGCCCCATGTTCGATATGCCTTCACGGTGCCGATCGCTTTGCGACAGACGGAAGGTTGCCGCGGCTCAGCCGCCGCCTTATCGTATGCCCGGCACGTACCGGTCGCCTATGTGGCCCAGCTCCGTCAGCCGCCGAATCTCGGCGGCGTCCCGCCCCAGCAGCTCGCGGTAGACATAGTCGTTGTGCTCACCCAAGAGCGGCGGAGGCAGGTCGAAGCGGAGAGGCGTCTCGGAGGCCTGGTACGAGTGGCCGGGATAACGATGGGTGCCGCAGTCCGCCTGCCGCATCTCGTGAAAGAAACCGCGTTGCGCCAGCTGCGGGTCCTCCAGGGCGTCCCGGTCGTCGGCGACCATCCCCGCGGGCACGCCGTGCTGCTGAAGGAGGCCCATGGCGGCGCGGGCATCCTGGGTCGAGGTCCAGCCGGTGATCAGTGCGTCGATCTCGTCGTGGCGCCGCCGGCGCGCCAGGTTCCCCGCGTAGGAAACGTCGTCCGCCAGCTCGGACCTGCCGATGACCCGGCACAGGCCGGCCCATTCCTCGTCCGTTCCCACGCTGATGGCGATCCACCGGTCTTCACCCTGGCAGCGATAGGTCCCTTGAGGCGCCCGGACCGGGTCGCGGTTCTCGGTGGGCGCCTGGACTCGGCCGTTCATCGCCGCGTCCATCAGCGGCCCCCCGATCTGGTTGACCAGGTGCTCGACCTGGGAGACCTCGACGAACTGGCCGCGTCCCGTCCGGTCCCGCTGGTACAGCGCCATCATCGTGGCGTAGGCGGCGACGATGCCGCTGACGGCGTCCATGTGATTGCCCTGACCCGCTGTGGTGACGTCTTCGCCCTCGTACCCCCGCAGGGAGAGGATGCCGGACATCGCCTCGCCGTTGGGGCCGAACCCGATGTAGTCGGCGTAGGGGCCATCCAGGCCGTGCAGCGGCATGGTCACGTAGACGATGGCGGGGTTGATCCTCCGGACGGTCTCGTAGTCCAGGCCGAACCGCTTCATCAGGCCCAGGCTGTTGTTCTCGATGAAGACGTCGCATACCTTGACCAGCTCCAGCACTGTCTCCAGACCCTCGGGCCGCGTCATGTCGGTGGTCATCGACAGCTTGTTGCGTCCCAGCGAGTTGAAGAACCCGAAACGGTTCCACGGCCGCTCGCCGGGGTCCATGTCGACGTACATGCCGGCGAGGTAGCCCAGGCTCTCGACGATCTCCTTGGTCGGCGCGGGGACGAAGCCCCGGGTGTTGGTGATGTGGTGCTGGCACGACTCGACGCGAATGATCTCGGCGCCCAGGTCGGCCAGCTGCATGACGGCGTAGGGGCCCGCCCAGATCAGGGTCAGGTCGAGGACGCGAATTCGCGAGAGGGGCAGCCGGCTCATCAGATGACCTCCTCCGCGCGGAGCTGGCTCAGCTCGAGCGACGACAGCCCCAGCCGGCCCGTGTACACCTCGCGGTTGTGCTGGCCCAGGAGCGGGGCGGTGCTGCGCAGCTCCCATCCACCACCTTCGATGGAGAACGAAGGTCCGGCATAGGGAAGCGTGCCGGCCTCGGGATGCCCCGCGCGCCGGAAGAAGTTTCGGGCTCGAAAGTGCGGATCGTTGAGCACTTCCAACGGATTGCTGATGGCCGTGGTGGCGATTCGAGCGGCCTGGGCCTCCTCCATCACCTGCTGCTTGGTGCGGTCCAAGAGCCAGGGATAGAACATGCCGTCGATCTCCTCTTTGATCTCGGGACTGGCCCACACCTCGGGGCTCTGGAAGCGAGGGTCGTCGATGAGGTCCTCGCGGCCGATCAACCCCATGAACCGGGTCCACCGCGCGGGCGGCGCCACCACCATGCAGGCGTGGCCGTCTTTACAGGGGAAATAGCCCAGAGGCAACGCCGTGGGCAGCATGGGCGCCCGAGTCGAGGGCTTGCCGTTGTATTCGTAGCCCAAAAGCGCCGTCATGCGCCGGTCGGCGCTGGTCTGGACCACCTCGTAGATCGCCACGTCGAGCTGCTGTCCCACGCCCTCCCAGTGCTGGTGCAGCACGGCCCCCATGACCGCCAGGGCCGCCATCGAGCCGGCCTGGTACTCCATCAGATGGTCGGTCCCCTTGAGCGGTTGGTTTTCGGCGACGCCCGTGGACACGGTCTGGCCGCCGATGGCGTGGAGGGTGAAGTCGGTGGCCTTCCAGTCGCGATACGGACCGGTCTGGCCGAAGTTGCTGAGCGAGCACATGATCATCCGGGGGTTGATTCGAGACAGCGCCTGGTAGTCCAGGCCCATGGACGGCAGCACCCGCGGCGCGAAGCTCTCGACGATCACGTCGGCATCCGTGGCCAGCTCGTTGAACAGGTCCTGGCCGCGCGCCGTCTGGAGATTCAGCGTGATGGAGCGCTTGTTGGTGTTGAGGTGCAAGAACGTGCCCGACCGCTCCTGGTGCGGCACGTCGTTGGGGAACGGGCCGTATCGCCGGGCGGGGTCGCCGCCGGGCCGCTCGATCTTCAGCACGTTAGCGCCGTAGTCGGCCATCAGCTTGGTCGCGTAAGGCCCGGCGACGTGCCAGGTGAGGTCGAGGACGTTGAGTCCAGCGAGGGGTTGCATGCCACCTCCAGATTCGCGGTGTGGGCGCAGCGGGGGCAACGGGTCCGGGGCCGGGATCGCTACCCGGGCGCCCGCACCTCCCGGCTGCCCTCCCGTACCTCCCGGCTGATCGAGAGACTCCCGCCGTAGTGGTAGAGGCTGCGCCCGGCGTCGGCGCCGACGACAAAGATGTCGAAGGCCTCGGGACTTCGGAACAACGAGATCTCCGTCTCGGCGTTCTCCCGGAGCCATTGCAGATGGGGATGGGCTACCGTGAACCCCTGGTCCGGCTTGTTCAGCATCAGCTTCTGGAACGTCATCCGCGAGCCCCGGAACAACGCGGCCTTGAGGTCGGCCAGAGACCAGCCGGCGTCGTCGAAGGCCTTGGCGTGGTCCGGGCAGAGCAAGATCATGTTATGCGAGTCGCCGTGGAACGGCCCCGGCCCCGCCTTGTCTCCGGGCGTGCTGATCAACCAGTAGCCGGAGCTCACCTGCGCCGCGTTGTTGATGGCGGTGCAGAAGGTCTCCACGAGGCGTTCCGGGTCGTGGTTCTGGAAGTCGAACAGCTCGCAGACGCCATAGGGCACGTTGACGGTGACGATGGAGGACTCCGGCGCGAAGCCATGGTCGACGCGATAGGGCGCCCACGGATTGGCCGCTTCGTTCTCGGCCACGCAGGCGCTGAACTTCATCGAGCTGCCGATGGTGTCCATGTCGCTGACGCCGGGGTAGGAGTGCCCCACGTTCATCATGATCAGGCGCAGCGTCCGGCCGATGACGACGTTGACCGACGATATGGAGCCCGGTCCCAGGGCGCAAACGCCGCTGTTCATCCCGATGCGGCCAGCGATGGGCCCGCTGACCATCACCAGGGGGGCTTGCGGGCCGGTGGACATGGCGAAGGTGCGCAGGCCGATACGGGGGTCGAGGATGCACTCGGCCATGGCCAGCACGACCGGCATCGCATCGGGCTTGCACCCCGCCATCACGGCGTTGGCCGCGATTTTTTCAACGGTCCCGATGCCAAAGCCGGGCTCGAAGACGCCGACCACGTCGTCGCCGGCGCGCCCCGATGCCGCGACCATGGCGTCGACACGCTCCCGAGTCGGCGGGACCAGGGGCAGGCCGTCGCTCCAGCCCGCCTCGACGAAGGCGGCGTTCATGCGGTCGAAGCAGTCCAGCAGATCGTTGCCGGAGTAGGCCAGCTCGGGGTCGGGCGCGGGCGTGATGTGCTGGAAGACCGGCGGGGCGGCGAGGAGCTCGCGGTGCAGCGTCAAAGCGCCCACCACCTGCTGCATGCCGGCGTCGACCATGCGCTGGATGGCGCCGGGATTCTGATTGGTGAAGGGCTCGGGCGCCTCGGCCAGGGGCAGCTCGGGACAGCCGAAGACGTTGGCGCTCCAGCGAGCATCCTCGAGGAAGCGCGACGCCGTCCACGCGACCGCCGGGACGCCTCGCCGCTCCAGTTCGCTCATGTCACGCACGAGCCAGGAGGTGCAGCTGCCTCAGTCGGCGGTGGCGCCGACCGCGGCGTCGCACTCGGAGGCGATGCGGTCGAGCTGCTCGGTCGAGGCCCGCCGCATATGCGTCCCTTCGGCGCCGAAGTAGTCGACGAACCGCGCCGTGGGGTAGAGACGCTTCAGGTTCTCGTGGGTCCTCGCCAGGGCGACGTCGCCTCCGGCCTTGGCGTTCCAGAAAAGAGCGATGGACCGGCCGTCCAGGCTCGCCGTGCGGACGGCGGGCGGAAAACGCTCGGCGTTGGATGCGGCCGCTTGCGACTCGGCGACTGGATTGACGATCCGTAGCTCAGCCATGCGATTACCTCGACATCCCCTCTCCGTCAACGGAGAGGGGGCCAGGGGGTGAGGTCTCCACGTCGACCTCGGTGATCGAGGGGTCCTGAAGCGCCAGCGCCTCTTTCATCAGCTCGCGCAAGTCCTGCGCGTC
>JACZVV010000069.1 GCA_022572465.1 Chloroflexota bacterium | reverse complement strand
GGTGTCGGAGCTGCGCCAGGGCATCGCCGACCGGCTGGAGGAGCCGGCGGCCGCCGTGGAGTGGACCGTGGAGGAGACGGGCGTCGGCCACGATGCAGCCCAGCAGGTGGTGGAGTACATGGCCGAAGGCAAGCGGCTCCTGGGGATGGTGCCCACGGCCCGCCGCCTGGTGGCGGAGCGGTTCTTCGACGAAGCGGGCGGCATGCAGCTCATCATCCACTCGCCCCTGGGCAGCCGCATCAACCGGGCGTGGGGACTGGCCCTCCGCAAGCGGCTGTGCCGCACCTTCAACTTCGAGCTCCAGGCCTCGGCCACCGACGACGGCATCAACATCTCCCTGGGCCCCCAGCACTCCTTCCCGGTGGAGGAGGTGTTCACCTTTCTGAAGTCCACCACTGTTGAGCAGGTGTTGCTCCAGGCGGTGCTGGCCTCTCCCCTTTTCACCACCCGGTGGCGGTGGAACGCCACCAGGTCCCTGGCCCTGCTGCGCCAGACGGGTGGCAAGCGGGTGCCCACGGCCATCCAGCGGATGCGCGCCGACGACCTGCTGGCGGCGGTGTTTCCCGCCCAGGCCGCGTGCCAGGACAATTTGCCCGCGGGCGCGGACGTGGAGCCGCCGGACCACCCCCTGGTCTTCGAGACGGTGCGAGATTGCCTGACCGAGGCCCTGAATCTGGAGGGCCTGAAGGAGCTGCTGCGGGAGATGGAGCGTGAGGGCCCGGTCCGCGAGAGCCGACGCCGGTGGTTCCCGACCACCGGCGTCAACTACCCCGCCGAGGAGGTGAACATCCGTTCGACCACGGGCGGCGTTTTTCAGATCGTCGAGGAGGGCAGCGGGGCGATCTTGGAGACGCTGGACGCAGCGATGGTCTTCTCGCAGACCCACCCCGGCGCGGTCTACCTCCATCAGGGAGAGTCCTACGTGATCACCAACCTGGACATCGCGGGTCACACGGCGTGGGCGCGGCGGCACGCCGAGCCGTACTACACCGTGGCCCGGGAGCTCACGGACATCCGCATCCTCAAGCTCTCGTCGCAGATGACCGTGAACGGGACGAAGGTCTCTCTCGGCGAGGTGGACGTGTCGACGACCGTCGTGGGTTTCAAACGCAAGCGCCAGTTTACCGACGAGGTGATGGACGACCAGCCGTTGGACCTGCCGACGCAGTCGTTTGTCACCGTCGCCCTGTGGTTCGACATCGCGGCGCAGGCGCTCGAGGAGATCGACCGTCTGAAGATGGACCTGGCTGGAGGACTCCACGCGGTGGAACACGCAGCCATCGGGATGCTGCCCTTCTTCGCCATGTGCGATCGGGCCGACATCGGCGGCGTCTCCACGCCGCTGCACCCGGACACCGACCAGCCGCAGGTCTTCATCTATGATGGACACCCAGGAGGCATCGGCATCGCCGAGAAGGGCTTCGATCTCATCCTGGAGCTATGGGACGCAACGCTCAAGACCGTCGCCGAATGCCCCTGCAGCGCGGGCTGCCCGTCCTGCATCCAGTCGCCCAAGTGCGGGAACAACAACAGCCCTCTGGACAAGGCGGCCGCCCAGCTCATCCTGGAGCGCCTGTTGGCGCTCCCCACGCCCCGTTAGAGGCCGGGGCCGGTGCGGCGGAGGACTCGGAGCGACGAGACGGCTCGGACCTCGGTGAACGCTCCCGACCTCAGCGCCCGTTGGTATACGTGATACGGGGCCTGCCCGCCGTCCTTGGGGTCGGGGAACACGTCGTGGATGAGCAGCAAGCCTTCTGGGGCAACGTGGGGGGCCCAACCTGCGTAGTCGGCCTGCGCGGACTCCTCGGCGTGGCTACCGTCGAGGAACAGCAGACCGAGGGGCGTGCCCCAAAGGCCGGCGATCGCTACTGATCGGCCTACGATGGCGATCACGACGTCCTCGAGGCCCGCCGACGCTATGGCGCGGCGGAGCCACGGCAACGTGTCCATCAGGCCCGTCTCGGGGTCCACCAGCCGGGCGTCGTGATACTCCCAGCCCGGCTGTTGCTCCTCGGAGCCCCGGTGATGATCGATGGTGAAGAGGACGGTCCCCGTCTTCTGGGCGGCGGCCCCGAGGTAGATGGCCGATTTGCCGCAGTAGGAGCCGATTTCGAGGAGCGGTCCCGTGGCGGCGGCTTCGACGGCGGCCTGGTACAACGCCATCCCGTCTTCGTCGGGCATGAAACCGATGGCCCGGCGGGCCGCTTCTCGTAATCGAGGTTCCACGGTGGTCCTTGGGAGCTCTTGCTTCTCGGAGGAGGCGTGGGCTACCGTTGGTCGGCCAGCGCGACCATCGATATGATGGCCGCGGCCGCGGTCCAGGTGGTCTTTTGGCCTGGAGGCCAGATCGTTCGCTCGTCGACGTTGATGCCGGTCCAGAAGCCGCCGTCGTCGTCGAGGAGCTGGATCGTCCAGTCCAGGAGAGCCGCCGCCTGATCGCGCCGGCCTAGGTTCGTCAGGGCCATCGCCAGCTCGCAGGTCTCGGCCACGGTGACCCAGGGCTGGTCCAGGGAACAGCGGCACCCCCAGCCCTCGATGACGAAGTCGTGCCACTCCGCCTGCAATCGGCGGCTTGCCTCCTCGCCGGTGAGGACACCGCACATGACGGGGTAATACCAGTTCATGGCGTACCGGCGGGCGTTTTCACCGTGCCGGTCGAACAGCCACGGCCGTGCCCTGATGGCCGTTTCGAGCTTGGCGTTGGCCTCGCTCCACCGGCTCCGGTCGTGTCCCAGAACGCCGGCGATGGCGATGGCGTGGGAGACGCTGCGCCAGGTGCAAGAGGAGCCGGTCAGCAACGCGCCCGGCCATGGTTGGTTGCCGCCGTCGCGTGCCCAGAATATCTCGCCGTCGGGCCGCTGGAGGTCCAGCGCGAACTGAACGCCCAGGTCGACGGCGGGCCACATCTCGGCGAGAAACGCCTCGTCGTGGGTTGCCAGGTAGTGCTGCCACACGCCGGTGGCCACGTAGGCGCTGTGGTTGGAGTCCTTGGCATGGTCCTGCGGCTCGTCGCCCAGGTATTGGTAGAACCAGCTGCCGTCGGCGTTCTGGCTGGTCCGCAGCCACCGGTAGGCCGCGGCTGCTTGCTCGGAGTGGCCGCAGAGGTCCAGCGCGATGGCGCACTCCACCATGTCCCACGGGTCGGCGACGCCGCCTTCGTAGTAGGGGATTGCCCCGGACGGGAGCTGATGGCGCTGGATGAATCCGGCGGCCCGTTGCACGACTTCCCGATACCGCTCGGGCGGCTTGCTCAGCGTCTGGCCCATCGACCTACGCCCCGTTGTCCGCTCGATGGGCATAGACGACCACGCTCTTGGCGATGGTGGCGTCGAGGGCCTTGTGGAGCAGTCGAAGGGGTCGGGTCTTGTTCTCGATGTCCCACACGAGGAACCGATGGTAGAGGGAGGGGAGCCAGGCATCTTCGCGGCTCACGCCGAAGAGACAGCGCAGCAGCCAGTAGGGCGAGTGAAGGCCGTGCATCCGGCGAGTGGCGTAGACGTGGAGCCCGTGGCGCTCGAGGAGCGTGACGAGTTGGCCGGCCTTGTACTTCCGCACGTGACCGCCGGGCTGGTGAGCGTAGTCTCTCGACATGGCCCAATACACCGTCTCGGTCAGATACGTGGGGACGCTGACGGCGATCTTGCCGCCGGGCTTCAGGACTCGCGTCAGCTCGTCGACGGCGTGATCGTCGTCGCCCAGGTGCTCCAGGACCTCCGAGCAGATCACCCGGTCGAAGGAGGCGTCTCCGAACGGCAGCCGGGTGACATTAGCTTGAAGCGACGCCCAACCGCCCCGGTAATGTGCTTCGCTGGCCAGCAAGCGCAGCAGCGCACTCGTGTTCGACAACGGCTTGGCGCCCAGGTCGGCGGCATACACGACGGCCTGCCGCTTGAACGCTTCGAAGCTATGCCGGCCGTCGCCGCAGCCGACATCGAGGACCCGTTCGCCTCCGTTGATGCCCAGGAGCGCGTAGTCGACGGTAAGCAATCAGATGACCTCTTGATAGACTCGAACGGTCTCTTCGGCGGCCCTGCGCCAGCTAAAGCAACGCTCGACGCGTTCTCGTCCCGCCCGGCCCATGCTCTTCCTTTGCTGATCGTTGGAGAGGAGGCGGTCGATGGCGCCCGCCAGCGCCTCCGGGTCGGCCGGCGGCACCTGGATTCCCACGAGCCCGTCTTCGCCAACGACTTCAGGGAGCGCCCCCGCCCGCGTCGTGATGACCGGCAGCTCGCAGGCCATGGCCTCCACGGCGGGAAACCCAAACCCTTCGTAGATGGATGGGACGACGGCCGCCGCCGCCGCCGAGTAGAGCTCGACGAGTCTCGTTCTGTCGACGCCGCCGGCGAAGACGACGGTGTCCTCCAGTCCGTAGCTCCGCACCATGGCGCCCAGCTCGCTTCCGGGGCCGTTCCGTCCCACCAGGGTCAAGCTGACCTGGCCATTGCCTCTGCCCTTCAGCAGGCGAAGCGCTTCGAGCAGGTGGTGGGTGCCCTTCATGAACGAAGAGCCGCTGTCGACGGCGATGAGATTACGGGGACGCTTGGCGATGGCGGGGTCGGGCTGGAAAAGATTGGCGTCGACGCCGTTGTGGACGACTCGAAGCCGCTGCTTTGAGACCTTGAAGTCCGACTGGATGTCTTGGGCCGACTTGTGGGAGACGGTGACGATACGGTCTAGCCGAGTCGAGACCAGCCGCTGCATCACCGTGAACGAGTACCATCGCAGCAACCGGAACTTCTCCCACGGCCGGCGGGCCTGGGCCATCGCCAGCTTCTTGTCGATGGTGATGGGGTGATGAATGGTGGCGATAACGGGAACGTTCAGGCTTTTCATCGGCAGGAGGCCGTAACCCAGGCACTGGTTGTCGTGCACGACGTCGAACTTGAGGTCCGACATGAGCTCCCGGACCTTGAGAAAGGCGCGAATGCTGAAGGTCAGCGGCTCCGGGAACATCCCCATGGACACGGCCAGGAATTCGTACAGGCGCAGGGGATTGCGCAACCGGGGCAAGTGGGTATGCAACGGGCGCAACGAGTCGTACATCCCAAGGCTCTCCAGCTTGTACAAAGGCACGGTCTCGACGAGGTCGGGGTAAGGAGGCCCGGCCAGGACGTAGACGTCGTGGCCCATCGCCTGGAGCTCTTTGGACAGATAGTGGGCATACACGCCCTGCCCGCCCGAAAAGGGGTTGCCCCGGTAGCATAAAAGACAAATTTTCACGCGGTCCGTTCCTGCTTCCCCAGGGCGCCGGCATTGCTCCGCTCAATCGGCCCGGACCGAGCCGGTCCTCACCTCCGAGCCCGGGCCACCTATCAACGGTACCAGGCGATGCAAGAGGCCCACCGGAAATCCAGGGCCCGTGTGCTAGAATCGACGGGTTATGCAGGTCCGAATCCTCGGCGCTCATGCCAATCAGTCCCGAGAGACCAGGCCCATATCCATCCTGATCGATGACGTCTTGTGCATCGACGCGGGGAGCATCAGCACGGCGCTGACGTTCGACGAGCAGCATCGGGTCAGGGCCATCCTGTTGACGCACCAGCACTTCGATCATATTCAGGGCGTGCCGCTTTTCGCCATCACCACGGCGGCCTCCGGCGTCACCGGCGTCTACTCCATCGAGCCCGTGCTGGACGCGCTGCGGTCGCACCTGGTGAACGGCGTCATCTATCCGACCTTCACGGAGCGTCTATCGTTCGGAGGCCCGTCGCTGGAATTCCACACCCTCGATCCCTTCACCGAGACCGACGTCCTGGGCTACCGGGTGCTGGCGGTCCCGGTGCGGCACGGCGTTCCCGCGGTGGGGTACCAGGTCACGTCGCCGGCTGGGGCGAGCCTGTTCTACACCGGCGATACCCTGGGCGGACTGGCCGACGCCTGGCCCCACGTCGCGCCGGACCTGCTCGTCATCGAGGTCACCTTCCCCAACTCCTGGCGCGGCAGCGCGAAGCACCTGGCTCCGGCGGACCTGGAGCAGGAGCTGCTGGCGTACCGCCAGATCAAGGGCTCGCTCCCGGACGTCCTGGTGATCCACATGGTGCCGTGGCTCGAAGACGAGATACGCCGGGAGGTCGACGAGGTGGCGCGACGTTTGGGCATCGAAATCGGCGTGGCTTTCGAGGACATGGTCATCGACCTGTGACCGCCATGGCGGAACCGACCTTTCTCGTGGACATCAACGTCGGCGATCTCACCAAGTGGCTTCGGGCCATGGGCTACGATGCCGTCTGTCTCCCGCACGCCTCCGACGCCGAGCTCATCGGCAGGGCCCTGGCTGACGGCCGGGTGCTCTTGACGCGAGACGCCGAGATCGCCCGTCGCCGGGTTGTGTCCACCGGGCGTGTGCGGGCGCTGCTGTTGGGACCGCACGACCTGATGCACCGGCTGAGGCTGGTGGCCGACGAGGTGGGGCTGGACTCCGTGGGGCGGGCGTTTACGATCTGCCTGGAGTGCAACCAACGGCTTCGGGACAGGCCCAAGGAGTCGGTCCGTGAGGTCGTCCCGGCGTACGTTTTTCGGACCCAGGAGGCTTTCAAGGACTGTCCGGCCTGCGGCAGGGTCTATTGGCAGGGGACCCATTGGGCGAGGATGCGGCGGGTGATGGCCGACTTGGCGCCGGACCGGCAGGGGGCGCCGCAATGAGAAAGGCGGCTTTCGTCTACGACGAGCAGGTCTCTCGCCACACGCTGCGGGAGGACCACGTGATGCGCCCGACGCGCCTCAAGTACACCTTCGAGCTCCTCGACGCCTATGGCGCGTTCCGAGACTCCAGGTTGGTGGCTCCTCGACCAGCGACCAGAGAGGAGCTGCTGTGGTTCCACACCGAGGAGTACGTCGAGGCCGTTCGATCGATCAGCGACGCCGACGGGCGGTACGTGCCCGAGCGCTACAACTTCAGCCAGAACGGTGACAACCCGCCCTACGAGGAGATGTGGGAGGCGTCGCTGCTCTCCACCGGGGGCTCGGTGGTCGCCGCCCAGCTCGTGGCCGATGGCGAGGTCGAGGTGGCGTTCAACGTGGCCGGCGGGTTGCACCATGCCGCGGCGGGCAACGCCTCGGGCTTCTGCATCTTCAACGACCCGGTGGTCGCCATCGAGTACCTCCGGCGCCGCGGCATGAGGGTCGCGTACGTCGATATCGATTGCCACCACGGCGATGGCGTGCAAAACGCGTTCTACGGCGTGGCCGACGTGATGACGATCTCGATGCACGAGTCGGGGCGCTACCTGTTCCCTGGCACCGGGGAGGTCTCGGAGCTGGGGTCGGGCGACGGGCGTGGCTACTCGGTGAACGTCCCCCTGGCGCCCTACACGCAAGACGACGTCTTCGCGTGGGCCTTCGAGCAGGTCGTTCCGCCGTTGGTGGGAGCGTTCGGGCCGGACGTGGTGGTGACGCAGCTGGGCATGGACACGCACTTCAGCGACCCGATTACCCATCTGGGCCTCACCGTCGAGGGCCATGGGCGCATCGTGCAGGCCCTGGGGAGGTTGGCGCCGCGATGGGTCGCGCTGGGCGGCGGCGGTTACGATTTGGCCGCCGTCGCCCGCGGCTGGAGCCTGGACTACGGCCTGATGATGGGCGTGGAGTGGCCCGACGACATCCCCGAGGCGTATCGAGAGCGGTACGGCATGGCCCGCCTGCGCGACGGCGCAGTCGCGCCCCTGGCGGACGAGACGGCTCGGGGCACGCGGGAGTTCGCCGAGCACAGCGTCGGCCAGGTCAAGAGCGCGATCTTCCCCCTCCACGGCATCGCGTAATGGCACGACGAAGGACTCATGGCGTTCCAGGGCGACACGGCCATTCGCCCCTCGGGAGTGCTTCTCTACTGCAGGCCGCTGATGCTCCGTACCACTGAATTTAGTCCACGTGTACCTGTGTTCTCCTCGGCCGCGCCGCGGCAATTGCCACGACATCCCGGGTGAACGCCGGAATAAATGGGAGGGGGTATCGATGAATCGCAAGATTGCTGGGGGCGTGATCGCACTGATGGCAGCGGGCGTTCTCTTCGCGGCGTGTACTCTCCCCACCGAGGAATCGGAGGCGACCGCGGACCCTGAAGTTCCTACGGCAACGCCACGGCCGACGCCCACTCCAACCCCAGGGCCCGCTCCGACCCCAGCCCCCGAAGCCCTCACCTTCGCGTCGGTAAGCGCCGGTTCTTTTCACACGTGTGGAGTCACGACCGATGGCGCCTCCTACTGCTGGGGTACTGATGTCAACGGCCAGTTGGGAAACGGCTCGTTAGACAACCAGACGACGCCGGTGGCAGTCTCGGGAGGGCTCGCGTTCGCGTCGGTGAGCGCGGGTGGTAATCACACCTGCGGCGTCACGACCACCGGCGTCGGCTACTGCTGGGGCTTCGGCGGCAGCGGCCAGATGGGCAACGGCTCGACAGACAACCAGACGACGCCGGTGGCATTCTCGGGATTGCTCACCTTCGCGTCGGTGAGCGCGGGTGGTAATCACACGTGCGGCGTCACGACCAACGGAGTTGCCTACTGCTGGGGTAGTGGAGTCGACGGCCGCCTCGGCAACGGCTCGACAGACAACCAGACGACGCCCGTGCCGGTGACGGGAGGGCTCACCTTCGCGTCGGTGAGCGCGGGTCTTAGTCACACCTGCGGCGTCACCACCAGCGGCGCTGCCTACTGCTGGGGCATTGGTGTCACCGGTCAGCTGGGTGACCGATCGACAGACAACCAGACGACGCCGGTGGCAGTCTCGGGAGAGCTCACCTTCGCCTCGCCGAGCGCGGGTGATAATCACAGCTGCGGCGTCACGACTAGCGGCGCCGCCTACTGCTGGGGATTTAATGGCTCTGGCCGGCTCGGCAACGGCTCGACCCATATCCAGACGACGCCGCTGCCTGTCTCAGCCCCGGAATAGCTTGCCAATCTAGCGTCGATGATATGGGAAACGTGGGTCGGTAGGCCTGTAGAACGTCAGCGATAATGGGGCACATTGGGGTGAGAATGCCCGAGACTGGGAGGTGGTGTGAGCTCCTTTGGTGAGGGTAGAGTACTCATCGAATGAAGCCGACGTGTCCCAGACAGATATCACCAAGGGTGAAGCAGCCGAGGATCGGAGCGAGGAGGCCAGATCCTTGGTATCTTGTTCCCAGGAAAATGGGGCGGCAGGGCCAGCGCCACGGGGCGCCGGCGCTCAATCGCCGAGACGCTGAATGGCCTCGAGGATGACGTCGCCCTTGGGGATGTCGAACTGGGTCGAGCAGCGATAGATGAAGCGCACCACGCCCCCGTCGTCGATGAGAATGGCGGCCGGATGGGCCATGCGGAAGGCATCGTAGGAGATGCGGTTGTAGACGCCGTAGGCCTTGATGACGGCCCGGTCCTGGTCGAACAGCCAGGGGAACGACTGGGGGTTCTTGCCCAGAAAGCGGTCGACCGGCTTGGGGCCTTGGTGGGCGATCACGAGAAGCTGGACGTTGGCTTCCTGGAAGCGTGAGAGATCGCGGCGCAACTGCGCCACCCACCGGCGGCAGTTTCCTCACATCGTGCCTCGGAGGAAGACCAGCATCACCGCCGATCTGCCGCGGTGCTCGGCCAGGGACACCTCGCCGCCGCCGCTGGAGGGGAGGGTGAAGCCGGGCGCGGTGTCGCCGACCTTCAGCGTGTCGGTGTAGTCCCGGCTCATGGCCGCTACAGCTCGAAGGGCTCGACGTTCCGGGGACGGTAGAGCACCTCGCGGGCCGTTGGCCGCCAGCCGATGACGTTGGTGCGTTCGGCCTGGCTCAAGAGGATCGGCATCAAGTCTTTGCCCAGGACCATCCCCAGCCCGCCGTGGGCGGCTGCCCGCTCGCTGAACGTCGTCACGTCGTCCCGAAGGGCGTTCCGGCCCAGGATGATCAGGGGCACCGGCTCTCCCGAGTGCTGATCGTGAAACTGGCCCGGCTTGAGAACTCCTGAGACGACGCTGGGGGTGCAGTGGTCCGAGCTGATGGCGACGACGAGATCGTCGCTGAGCATTCGGTCGCGCAGGTACGCCATCCCTCGGTCCAACGCCTCGATGGCCTCCACCTTCTTCGGTGGATCGGCGAAGTGAGCGATGGCGTCGGGCTCTCTCGTATGGACGTGGACGAAGTCGTAGCCTTGGGCGAAAAGGTCTTCGGCGGTGTGGAGGCGATCGACCAGGTCTTCCTCGGTGTCCTCGAGCTCCCGGTCAACGGTATTGACGCCGATCTCGTGCATCACGCCAAGCAGGATCTCTTCGCAGGTGACGCTGGCGGCACGAAAGCCCCAGCGGTCCTCGACGGACGAAAGGGCTCGGCGTCTGCCGGCCCATTTCACCAGCAGAAAGTTCATGGGAAGCTGGCCCTGGTCGACTCGCTGTCGGTTCACCGGGTGTCCATCGAGGACCGAATGGGCCCAACGCAGGTACCGGTTGACGGCGTCGGCGGTCTGGGCCGCCGCCTCCGGGTCTGGCGCCTCCCCCATGGGTTGGGCCTTGATCACGGGGAGATCGGTGCCCAGGGGGTCGCAGTCGGTGATGGCGTCGCTCACCGGTCCGGTGAGGCGGAGGACGCTTTCGGTGCCGCCGGTGTATTCGAGTTTGAACGCGATGCCGTCGACGGAGTACGACGCGATGGCGGATGCCAGGGCCGCCGATTGCTCCTCGGGAGCGGTCATCATTCGTTGGACGAGGCGCAGGCCCTGGGGTTCGGGCGATATGGACGCGAACCGCCCCAGGCAGATGACCTCGTCGGTCCCGACAGGCACGCCGCGGGCGACCGCGTGAAACACGGCGCGGCCCGGAAGCTCATCCAAGCGGTAGCCGAAAAAGACGGCGTGAGACGTTGGGGTGCCGCTGGCGACGCCTGGGGCGATGGGGACCAGCAGACCATTGATGCCGCGGGCCGCCAGGTCGTCGAGGTTCGGCGTGTGGGCCGCTTCCAGAGGGGTGCGACCGTCGAATTGGGGAGCGGGCCGATCGCCCAGGCCGTCGAGGGTCACAAAAAGAACGCGCAACCAGAAGGCTCCTTCATGGGGCGCCGGCACCAGGGACCCGGCTTGTCAGACAACCGCGCATGATAGCACGAGTTAGATGCACAGCCAACCGAGAGGTTCCCGGTTGCGCGGACAGGCTTCCCGGTGGCGTTCAGGAACGGCCGATAACCTGGCCGTCTCCCAGTATCGCGTGGGCTTGATCGCCGACGCCCTCGCCGACACAGTCCATCAACGTGGCGTAGATCGTTCGGGCCAGGAGCTTGTGCTCCAGCGGATCCTGGTTCTGCTGGCCCATGAACTCCTCGCGTTTTTGGGCCAAGTCCCGAAGCCGGCGCAGGAAGTGGTCCTGCATCGGCGTAAATTCACCAGGTGGATCGTAAAGAGTCTCGTCGAGAGTCTCTTCGATCTGTTGCGGCTGCTCGAGTTGGTCGGAGGCTGTCATGAGTCACCTCGAGATTACCGTGCCAGCGTTCCGTACGTGCGTCTATTCATTATAGCCCCCCGCCGCTCCGTTTGTCATGGGTGTCTTGACGGACGGGGTTCCGGTGAAGTCCCCAGAGCCTGCCACCGGAAATCCCCCATGGGCCCAGGGTGGTCATACCTCGCGGAACTCGCCTTCGACAGTGTCCTCGCCATCGCTGGGGGCCTCGTCGGGAGCCTCCGGCGCCTCGGTCTGGCCTGGAGCCCCGTCGGCGGCCGCTTTGCTGTAGACGTGTTGGCCGATCTTTTGCAACGATTCTTGGAGGTCGTCGGCGGCCGACTGCAACGTCTGATGGTCGTTGGCCTGGAGGGCTGAGCGCACCGCGGCGATCTTCTCTTCCACCTCTTGCTTCAGGTCGTCGGGCACGTGCTCGGCCTGTTCCCGGAGCATCTTCTCGGCGTTGTAGGTCATGCTCTCGGCCGCGTTGCGCAGCTCCACCTCTTCCCGCTTGCGCCGGTCTTCCTCCGCATGGGTCTCGGCTTCCTTGATGAGCGTTTCCACCTCCGCCTTGTCCAGGCCGGAGCTGGACTGGATGACGATCTTCTGCTCCTTGCCGGTGCCCTTGTCCTTGGCCGACACGGACAGGATGCCGTTGGCGTCGATGTCGAACATGACCTCGATCTGGGGCATGCCTCGCGGCGCGGGGAGGATTCCGTCGAGCGCGAACCGGCCGATGGACTTGTTGTCGCTAGCCTGGGTCCGCTCGCCCTGGAGCACGTGGATCTCTACCTGGGGCTGACTGTCGGCCGCGGTGCTGAAGACCTCGGACTTGGAGGTGGGGATGGTGGTGTTTCGCTGAATAAGCGGAGTCGTCACGCCGCCCAGCGTCTCCACGCCCAGCGTCAGCGGCGTCACGTCGAGCAGCAGGATGTCGCGCACGTCGCCGATGAGGACGGCGGCCTGGATCGCGGCGCCCACGGCCACGACTTCGTCCGGGTTGACGCTGCGGTTGGGTTCCTTGCCGAAATGCTCCTTGACCTTGTCCACCACCATCGGCATCCTGGTCTGGCCGCCGACCAGGATGATCTCTTTTACCTCGCTGGGCTTGATGCTCGCGTCGGTCAGCGCTTGGCGGACCGATTGGAAGCTCTTCTCCACCAGATCGCCGACGAGCTGCTCCAGCTTGCTGCGCGCAAGGGTGAGCACCAGGTGTTTGGGGCCGCTGGCGTCGGCGGTGATGAACGGGAGGTTGATCTCGGTCTGCATCACCGACGAGAGCTCGATCTTGGCCTTCTCGGCGCCTTCTCTCAGGCGCTGAAGGGCCATCCGGTCCTGAGTCAAGTCGATGCCGTTTTCCCGCTTGAACTCGGCGGCCATCCACTGGACGATCCGCTGGTCGAAGTCGTCGCCTCCCAGATGCGTGTCGCCGTTGGTGGACTTGACCTCGAACACGCCGTCGCCGATGTGCAGGATGGAGATATCGAAGGTCCCGCCGCCCAGATCGTAGACCGCGATCAGCTGGTCGATCTTCTTGTCGAGACCGTAGGCCAGGGAGGAGGCCGTGGGCTCGTTGATGATGCGCAGGACCTCCAGTCCGGCGATGGCGCCGGCATCCTTGGTCGCCTGGCGTTGGGCGTCGTTGAAATAGGCGGGGACGGTGATGACGGCCTGGGTGATGCTGCCCCCCAGCTTGGCCTCGGCGTCCTCCTTCATCTTGCGCAGGATCATGGCGGAGACCTCGGATGGGGACATGGTCTTGTCGCCCATCACGACGTGGGCATCGCCGTTCTTCGCCTTGACGATCTTGTAGGGCACCACCTTGGCGTCGTGCTGAGCGGCCGCGTCGTCGAACTTCCGGCCCATGAAACGCTTGATGGAGTAGATGGTGTTCACCGGGTTGGTGATGGACTGGCGCTTGGCCACCTGGCCGACATACCGCTCGCCCGTCTTTTGGTTCAGCGCGACGATGGAGGGCGTGGTGCGCCCGCCTTCGGCGTTCTCCACGACGGTGGGCTCGCCGGCCTCGACCACCGCCATGCAGGAGTTGGTCGTTCCGAGATCGATTCCCAAAACTCTGCCCATTGGCTATCCTCCTATCTCACCGCGGCTCGCCGAGGCGAGGGTTTTAATTGAAGCCATCGCGGAATCCCGTCTCCTTTCAAGGGAGAGGGTTAGGGTGATCCCTTCCTTGCGGCCCCATTTTCGGGATGGCTTCTTGCTTTATTCGCCCGGGGCCGCGCTGCGTCTCGGCCCGTTGAGGAGCGCCAGCCAGCGGCCCGGCGGCCGATTCACGCTCGGGGCGGGCGGGCTCTTCGGAGACCTCGATGCCGAGGTCGTAGAGCAGCCGGTCGATGGAGCCCACCGCTTCGTCCCTGGCGGTCTCCGGGTCCCCCTGCCGCGCCAGCTTGGCGCGAAGGGCCAGGAGCTTGGTGGTCATGCTCAGGGCAAGATCGACGCCCGCGAGGTTCAACCCCAGCTCTTCGACGAAGTACTTGATGAGCCGCAGCCGGGTGATGTCTTCCTCGGAGTACAGACGGAGCGTCCCCATTCGAGGGGGCTCGATGAAGCCGGCGCGCTCATATTTTCGCAGCGTCTGGGGGTGCATCTTCAGAATCTGCGCCGCCACACTAATGATATACAATCCTTGCGTTTTTCGCAGCATGGAGGATTCGCCTCCTGGTTCGTGACGATACATCGTTAGTTATACCATTATCATAGACGTTTGTCAATTCGCGTGTCATCCCTTTGACGACGTATGGCATTGACAACATGCGTGAATAACATCTGTGACTTGACATGCTATGTATCAAGTGGTATTATTGCGACGAATCAACAGAGGCCCCGATCCGGGGGCCAGGCAGAACAAGGAGGAACGTTATGACACTGGCAAGATTGGCGACCTATCCGGAGATCGAGCGGTGGCACGGCTCTGTGGACCGATGGTTCGGCGGCTTCTTCCGGCCCGTACGGAGGACGGCGTTCACCGGCCGGCTGGGACTCGACGCGTACGAGACTCCCGAAGAGCTGGTGGTCCAGGCCGACCTGCCGGGCGCCAACCCCAAGGACGTGGACATCACCATCGAGAACAGGCGACTGACCATCCGGGCTCACCGAGAGCAGCACGAAGAGGACAAGGACGCTCGTTGGGTCACCCAGGAGCTGGACCGTGGCGAGTACGCCCGCTCGGTTTTGCTGCCCGAGACGGTCGACGGGGACCGGGCAAACGCGAGCTTCGAGCACGGCGTCCTGACGCTACGGATTCCGAAACGGGAGACGGCCAAGCCCCGACGGATCAAGGTCGAGGCCACAGGCAAGTAACCGCTGGGAAGACCAGGCGAGCGCGGGGTTGACACCGGAGAGTTGCAGCGGTATCATTGGATGAAGTTTTGGTTTAGTTCAAAACTTGATGGGGCGCCGAGAGGCCGGACGAGCGGTCCACGGGCCGCCGCTGGCGACGCCAGGGCATAAACCGTCGGAGCCCCCGCTGCATCTCACTGAATGGACCGGTGGCGGACGACGAGCAGCAGAGCGCCGGCAACGGAGGTTGGAGCGATGTTGTACTTGAAAAGCTGTCCCAAATGCCGCGGCGACATGTACCTGGAGAAGGACAACTACGGCACTTACCGCCAATGTCTCCAGTGCGGCTTCATCCGCGACCTGGACGTGCCGGCTCCGATGGTTGCCCAGACCCAAGAAGTCGAGGTTGAGCCGGCTCGCCGCCGAGGGCGAAAGCGGAAGAACGCCATCGCCGTCTAACCCACGAGGAACTCGACCGGCGCACAGGAGCGGACGCCATCGACTGGTGTCCGCTCCTTCATATTTCAAGCTATACTCAATGACGACTCCCTGGATTCGGCGGACCATCGATGGACCAGCCCACGGAAAACCCTGCGGAAAGAGCGTCTTCTGCCGAGCAGGTGGTCCTGAGCTTGGTGGAGCGAGGGCAGGCTCAGCAAGCGGCCTGGGCCGTCGCCGATCTGCGCGCCGCCGATGGCGCGGCCATCGTCGCCCAGCTTGAGCCCC
>JACZVV010000068.1 GCA_022572465.1 Chloroflexota bacterium | reverse complement strand
CGAGGACCTTAGCCTTGAGGCCGGCGGTATCCTGCTCCCCGATCAAGTCATGATCGACGTCGGGGACGGGGTCTTGCCACAACAGCGGCTCTGCCGGAACCAACGAGCCGAGATACCGACTGCGGGGCCCCATGTCACGGTGCGTCAGCTTGTACCACGCCCTGGCGAAGGCGTCTGCAAGCTCCTCCGGGTTCTCGAGGAAGCGTTTCGCAATGGGCGCATAGACCGGGTCCATCCTCAGAGAGAGGTCCGTCGTGAGCATTATGGGGGCGTGCCTCTTCGACGGATCGTGCGCATCCGGCACGGTTGCCACTGCAGATGCATCCTTGGGGGCCCACTGCGCCTTACCGGCAGGACTCTTCGTCAGCTCCCACTCGTAGCCGTGCAGGTTCTCGAAGTAGTTGTTGTCCCACTTCACCGGGTTGGTGGTCCAGGCGCCCTCTATGCCGCTGGTGATCGTATCGCCGCCTTTGCCGCTGCCAAAGCTGTTCTTCCAGCCGAGGCCTTGCTCCTGCAGGCCGGCACCCTCTGGTTCGGGGCCGACGTGGTCATCAGGGGCAGCACCATGTGTTTTGCCGAACGCGTGTCCGCCAGCAATGAGCGCAACCGTCTCCTCGTCATTCATCGCCATGCGGCTGAACGTTTCGCGAATATACTTTGCTGCAGCGAGCGGGTCCGGGTTACCGTTCGGCCCCTCCGGATTCACGTAAATCAGGCCCATGTGGTCGGCGCCGAACGGTCCCTGGAGTTCCCCGTCGCCGCTGTGGCGCTCGTCTGCAAGCCATGTGCCCTCAGACCCCCAGTCAGTCTCGTCGGCCTCCCAGACGTTCTCGCGCCCGCCGCCGAAACCGAAGGTCTTGAATCCCATCGACTCCAGGGCACAGTTGCCGGCGAGGATTATCAGGTCGCCAAACGAGATCTTCCGGCCGTACTTCTGCTTGACCGGCCAGAGCAACCGGCGCGCCTTGTCGAGGTTCGCGTTGTCGGGCCAGCTGTTGAGGGGCGCAAAGCGTTGGTAGCCGGAGCCTCCACCGCCGCGGCCGTCGCTGATGCGATACGTGCCTGCGCTGTGCCACGCCATCCGGATGAAGAGCGGCCCATAGTGGCCGTAGTCTGCCGGCCACCAGTCTTGCGACGTCGTCATCAACTCATCGATGTCCTTCTTCAGGGCATCCAGGTCAAGTGTCTTGAACTCCTCAGCGTACTTGAAATCCTTGCCCATAGGATTTGACAGGGGAGAGTTCTGGTGGAGAATCTTCAGGTTCAACCGATTCGGCCACCAGTCTAGGTTCGTCATAGTCATTTCGTTTCTCCTTTCGGCCATTTGCTGCGTATGGGTTCACCGGTGGCTGGATCTCCCGTCGGTTTGATGAAATCCAGATGACCGAATGCGTGACCGGTCTCGGCCTCCGCCGTATCGCGAAACAGCCCGCCCATATCGGGGTAGCCCTCGATGTCGGCCTGTCGCGCGAAGAACAAATAGCGCCGGTTGGCCTGCGACTTGCCGGCGAACGAGTCTTTCAGGTTCTAAAGACTTTTGCTTCCTTCCAATGACTGGGCCATGATGCTCACCGTCCTCCGGTAGTTGTCTTGGTCGCCGGTCGACGCCGGCACCCTATTATGGCGAAACCTGCGTCACAGAGCAAGGCGCCGGTCGCCGGCCCGCGAACGAGGTTTCACATTAGACGATGGCCGCGACTCGAATGAACACGATCGCCAGCACGAGGACGATCAGGCCGGTGATGATGGTCCCCTGCACCGTTTCCAGCGGGTTCTTGCCGTTGATCTTCACCACCGTGATGACGGCGATGATGGCGGTGAGCAAGGCGACGATGAGGCGGCCCGGGATGGTCGCAACGAATTTATCGATGGAGTAATTCATGGTGTCTTCTCCTAACCTCTTACTGCCAGAGCTGCTCCAGATTGCGAGCCGCCACCATGAAGAAGAGCATCGGGATCGAAAGCATGGTATTGGTCCGTGACGCCATAGTGGCGCTCCTGCCCCAAGAAGGCTCGGGCGTGCCTCCACTCTGGGCCGCGGCGATGATCTTTTTCTGATTTGGCCAGATGATGAACCAGACGTTGGAGGCCATGATGATGCCCATCGTGCCGCCGATGGCGATATTGTAGAACCGGGCGGTGTCCCAATAGGTGTCGATGAAGGAGCTGGCCGCGCCGATGTAGGCCACGCCGAACACGACCGTGAAGAACGCCGCCCACCGGAACAGGAACAGCACCCGCGGGACCAGCTCGGTGATGGCGTTGGTTCGGGCCGCGGGGTCCATCTGGGCGAAGGCTTGCGCCTGGGCGAGGTTGAAGTAGTACAACAGGCCAATCCAGGTGATGCCCGCGAAAATATGCATCACCCTCAGGCTATCGAGCAGCGCAGCCTCTTCTAGGCTCATGACGGTTCTCCTTGTTTCGCCGGCTCATTCCACTTCATGGGCCGTTTGGCCACAGACTATCGCATCCCTTTCACGAATTTGTCAACCTATTCTATTCAACGATCAACGTCCCCACCATGCCCGCTGCTTCGTGGCCTGCTATGGTGCACACCAGCTCGTACTCCCCGGGCGTGGTGAACGTGAACGTCCTGTTCCCGGTCCCGCCGCCCCGGATTCGCCAGTCGATCCCCAGCTCCTTGACGGTGAAGGTGTGCTCGATGTCGCGGGAGCTCAGGCGGAACTCCACGACGTCGCCATTCTTGAATCGGAACTCTTCAGGAGAAAAACTGAAACTGGTCATCTCCACGGGGACCTCTCGCACAACAGTGGCCGGTGGAAGCGTGGCCGTGGGTTCGTCGTCTCCGCCGCCACAGGCCGCCAGCACCGTCGCTACGATCCCCAAGGCCAAGGCCGCGGCCGCTCGTCTCCGCAGGTGTGATGTCGTTCGATTCATGTTGTCTCCCTTATGCTCATGGCGGCTGGTCATGGTACACCACGACGGCCGTGGTCGACAAGGCGAGTCTGTGGTCGGCCGCTGCCCGACGAAATCGTCTCCGCGGCCGCCACGGCTCGCGTGTGCTGTGAGCGAGCCGCCGGCCCAACCCCTTAGCCTTACGCGATGACGCCCGCTGCTCGCAGGTCGGCGATGGCCTCCTTCGCGTATCCCAGCTCGCCCAGCACCTCGTCCGTATGCTGGCCCTGGAGCGGCGACGGCCCGGCCGGGCGCGGCGGGTTGGCCGAAAGCTTCACCGGCACGTTCATCATGACGGTGCGGCCGGCCGTGGGGTGGTCAATTTGCACCATCATCTCGTTCTCGATGACCTGGGGCAGGGTGAAGACCTCGTCCCGGTCGAGCACCGGAGCGCACGGCACGTCGCCCTGCTCGAGCAGGCGCAGCCACTCCTCCCGAGGCTTGGTGCCGAGGATGCCTTCCAGTATGGAGAAGATCTCGTTGTTGCTCGTCCTTGCCTGGGCCGTGGCAAACCGGGGATCGTCTATCAGGTGGGGCAGACCCAAGACGGTGCACAGGCGGGCCCACTCCTTGTCGCTGAGGGCCACCGGGATGATCCACCGGCCGTCGGCGCAACGATACGGAGCGAAGGTCGGCTGGGTTGCCGGGGCGCGTTCGCCCGGCGGCTCGGCCTCGGGCTTGACCAGGTCCACGAACTGCATGGCGATGGCCATGTTCAACAGCGACGTCTCCACCTTCTGGCCACGTCCGGTGCGTTGACGTTCGAGCAATGCCAGCGCAACGCCATACGCCAGCGCGATGGGGGACGAACAGTCGGCGGCCCACACGCCGGCGGTGATGGGGGTGCCGTCGGGCAGGCGGCGGTGGAGCATGCCGCTCAAGGCCTGGAACAGCACGTCGTAGCCCGGACGGTCGGCGTAGGGGCCTCTCTTGCCGTAGGCCGAGAGCTCCACGTAGATCAGGCCCGGGTTGGCAGCGGAGAGGTCGTCGTAGGTCAGCCCCATTCGCCGGGTGAATTTCGGGCGGAAGTTGTGCACCACGACGTCGGAGGCCTGGGCAAGCTTCTTGACGATATCGAGCCCCTGGGGCTGGAGCAGGTCTACGACGATGCCGCGTTTGTTGCGGTTGACGACCAGGAACGAGGGGCTCTCGTTGCCGAGCTTGGGGTGCGTAAAGAGGCGGCGGGCCTCGTCGCCCTGGGGCGGCTCGACCTTGATCACGTCGGCCCCCTGATCGCAGAGATACATCGCGGCGCTGGGCGCGGCCCACATGCTGGCCAGGTCCAGCACCTTGATCCCTTCGAGAGCCATTCGCATCGCGGCCCCTCCTTCACGGGACAAACGTTGTGGCTCCCCCTGGAACGAAGAGGAGGGTCAACGATTATACCGCCGAATTCCGCGACGAGCTTTCCGTCCCGTGGTTCTCAGGGACAGGGGCTCTGGCCAGCGCTGGCGACCATCAGCTATGACCAGAGGGAAATGCCTGCCACGCAGCGACTCCAGCCCAAATGAAAGCAATGACATAAAGCAAAATTTCTGATAGACGCGGACTGACCAAAAATCCTCTCCAGAATCTGGGATATGGGCACCTGATGACAAAACGCTGCTCCCTCAGCCTCTTGACCTCTTCTGTTATGACTCTAGGGAGTTCATACGATTCGAATTTCTTAGGGCGTGAGTCATCTGGATCCAACGGCTGATGAAGCGATCTGGTCAGGACTGTGGTGCATGCTGCACAAGGTCCGCCGCGGTCTCTCGATTTCTCAACTGCCAGCAAACAAACCATGACATCACGGCGTAAGAGCCGGATATTAAACCGATGGCTGCCTACGAATCCTGTAGCGCCAATGTGGCCGCACCTCCTAAGAAGAGCGCTGTAGCGCTATACGCCATCCATTCTTTGTGGCGATGGTATTGTCCCCATTGCTGGCGGTAGGACAGGAGTAGCGTGAAGAAGGTGGCCCTGTCGTCGGTTTGAAGTGGGCCTGTGGTCAAATCACCGCTCCTTAGACGCCACTTCCGTGATCTTTTGCTCCAGCAGCTCGATTTCCCGCTCGCCGAGGTTGAAGTACTTGGCGTCGGGGTGGTGGAACACCAGGGCGCTGACCGAGCTTTCGGGGTCCATCATGTGCCCTTCGGTGAGCTCGACGCCGATCTGGCTCTCGACGTCGAGCAGCCGGAAGAGCTGCTCCTGGTCCTCCAGCCGTGGGCAGGCGGGGTAGCCGAAGGAGTAGCGGCGACCGTGGTAATGGGCCTTGTACAGCTCCTCCATGGCGATGCCCGGCGGGTCGGGGATGCCCCACGCCTTGCGAATCTGCTGGTGCAGCAGCTCGGCGAAGGCCTCCGCGCATTCCAGCGCCAGGGATTGGACGATGTGGCTATCGAGATAGTCGCCGCGCTCCTTCCACTCCTCCGCCAGGGCGCGCACGCCGGGGCCGACGCTGGTGACGAACATGGCCAGGTAGTCCATGCGGCCCGATTCTTTGGCGGCGACGTAGTCCACCAGGCTCAGGCCGTCGCCTTCCTGCTGTCGACCGAAGACGAACCGCTCCTGGACCTCCTCGCCGCCGGGGGCGTAGACCAGAAGCTGGTCGCCCTCGGACTGGACCGGGAAAAACTTGAAGATGGCCGAGGCCGTAATGTCGCCTCTGGCCAGCGTCTTCTCTTCCACCCGTCGCACGGCATCGCGGAGCTCGATCGCCTTGGGCTCGCCTCTTTCCAGGGCCTCGGCGAACCGGCCCTTGTATCCCAGGTGGCGCACGTAGAGCATCTGGGGGTTGATGTAATGGAAGATCTGGTCCAGGTCGTAGTCCCTGAGCACATGGAGCTTGAGGTCCGGCGGGACGGGTAACGCGATATCCTGGCGGACGCTGGGCGCGCGCTCCGTTCGCGGCGTTGCCGGGACGGGCTCCCGTTTCGCCTCCTCTCGCCGGACCAGGGTCTCGGTCTCGGCCTCGAGCTCGGCCCGCAGACGTTCGAGCTCATCGTCGTCGGTCAGGCGGTTCGCCAGGGCCAGGCCGCTCATGGCGTCCTGAGCGTAGGCCACCAGCCCGTTGTAGGCGGGGGCGATGCGCAGACGAGTGAACCGGTTGGACAGGGCGGCGCCGCCGACCAGGATGGGGCACGCGATTCCGGCATCGGAGAAGTCTTGCACCGTCCCCACCATCATCTGGGCCGACTTCACCAGGAGGCCCGACAGGCCGATCGCCGCCGGCCGGTGCTGCTTGTAGGCCGCGATCAGGTCCTGCGGCGGTACCTTGATCCCCAGGTTGATCACCTCGAAGCCGTTGTTGCTGAGGATGATGTCCACGAGGTTCTTCCCGATGTCGTGGACGTCGCCTTTGACCGTCGCCAGGATGATCGAACCCTTGAGCGCGCCGATGGCTTTGTCCATGTGGGGTTCGAGGTGCGTGACCGCGGCCTTCATCGCCTCGGCCGATTGGAGCACCTCGGCCACGATGAGGCGGTTGTCGTTGAAGAGCCGGCCGACCTCGTCCATGCCGGTCATCAACGGGCCGTTGATGATCTCCAGGGCGCCGCGCCCGGTGAGCGCCTCGTCGAGGTCTTCGAACAAGCCCTCCTTGCTGCCGTCGACAATGCATCGGGCCAACCGCTCGTCGAGGGAGAGCCCGGCGCGATCGTCGCGGGGACGGATGCCCTCGCGGTCGCGGAAGAAGGCCGCGAAGGCGGCGATGGGGTCGTCGCCACGCCACCAGATCAAGTCCTCGGCCAGCCGGCGCTCCTCCTCGCTGAGGGACGGGTAGCGCATCAGTCGCTCGGTGTTGACGATGGCCATGTCCAGGCCCGCCTGGACGCAGTGGTACAGGAAAACGGAGTTCAGCACCTCCCGGCCGGCGGGCGGCAGGCCGAACGAGACGTTGGAGATGCCCAGCACGGTCTTGCATCTGGGCAGCGCCTCTTTGATCAGTCGTAGGCCCTCGATCGTCTCGACGCCGGAGCCGATGTAGTTCTTGTCGCCGGTGCCGACGGGGAAGACCAGGGGGTCGAAGATGATGTCCTCGGCGAGAACGCCGTACTTTTCGGTCAACAGATCGTGGGAGCGTTGGGCGATTTGCAGCTTGCGTTGGCGGGTGACGGCCTGGGCCTGGTCCTTGTCGTCGTCGATGCAGCCCACGACCAGCGCCGCACCGTACCGCCGCGCCAGCGGGACCACCGCCTGGAACCGGGCCTCGCCGTCCTCCAGGTTGATGGAGTTGATGATCGACTTCCCGGGCGTCCGCTTCAGTCCTTCCTCCAGCACCTTGTCGTCGGTGGAGTCGAGCATGATGGGGACTTTTATTTTTTTTGAGACGGCCTCCAGGAACGTCGTGACGTCGTCCACCTCGTCCCGGTCCGGGTCCTGGAGGCAAATGTCCAGCAGGTGGGCGCCCTCGCGGACCTGCCGCCGGCCGATCTCCGCGGCCTCGTCGATGCCGCCCTCGGCGATGAGCCGCCGGAACTTGCGGCTGCCCAGGACGTTGGTGCGCTCGCCGACCAGGATCGGCCGCGTGTCCTCGTCGACGACCAGCGTCTCCAGGCCGGAGATACGGGTGCCGGCAACGACGGCGGCGCGGCGTGGGGGCTTGCCCTGGGCCGCTTGGGCGATACGCTGGATATGCTCTGGGACGGTGCCGCAGCACCCGCCGAGGACGTTGGCCCAACCCGCCTCGATGAACCGGCCCAGCACCCGCGCGACGATCTCCGGTGTCTCGTTGTAGTGTCCCGTCTCGTCGGGCAAGCCGGCGTTGGGGATGCACGCCACCGGGAAGCGGGAGAGCGACGCCAGCGTCCGCAGGTGGTCGGTCATGAACTCGGGGCCGGTGGCGCAGTTGAGCCCGATCCACAGCAAGTCCCGGTGGGCCATGGCGACGTAGAACGCCTCGATGTCTTGACCCGCCAGCAGCGTGCCCATGGCCTCGATGCTGGCCTGGACCGCTGTGGGCACGGCTTCGCCCGTCTCCTCCAGCGCCCGGTCGATCCCCTCCAGGGCCGCCTTGGCGTTCAGAGGGTCGTTGATCGTCTCCACGAGCAGCAGATCGACGCCGCCTTCGATGAGGCCCACGGCCTGCTCGCGGTAGGTGTCGGCCATCTCGTCGAAGGTCACGCCGCCGATGACGAAGATGCTCTTGGTGGTGGGCCCCATGGACCCGGCGACGAAGCGCGGCCTGTCCGGCGTCGCGGCCTCGTCGGCCGCCTCCCGGGCGATGCGGGCGGCTTCACGGCTGATCTCCCGCGCTCGATGCGCCAGCCCGTACTCTTCCAGGACCAGGGACATCGAGCCGAAGCTATCGGTCTCGATGATGTCGGCGCCGGCCTCGAGGAAAGCGAGGTGGATGCCCTTGATGGCGTCGGGCTGGGTGACCGCCAGGTACTCGTTGCAGCCTTCGTACTCCTCACCGCCGAAGTCGTCGGCGGTGAGGCCCAACGCCTGGATGCTGGTTCCCATGGCGCCGTCGACGATGACGATGCGCTGCTCGAGCAGCCGTTTCAGGGCTTCGATTCGCAACGATCGGGAGTCGGCCATCGGAACGTTCCTGGTGGAGGGTCTGCCCGCCGGCGGGCAGCCTGCGTGTCTGATTTGACCTGGGCATCGCGAAGCGGTGCGGGGCGTAACCCCCATTATAACCTGGCGGGGGTGGTATCCGAACTCCGGACCACCTCCCTGGACGGGGCGATTCGATCATCATGCGCCACGGTGAATGACGCCGTTGGTGGCGAGCTTGCCGGACCAGAAACGGCCTTGCCGTGGGCCGGCCAAGGAAATCCTCGCTGCGAGCCGGGCGAGACGCTATGTGGCCTTGGCCAGCGGTGGCCGGCGATCGAAACGGAGCACGCCCTCGCACCACCGGGCCGTCGCCAGCAGGCGCGCCTCGTGCTGGGGCGCGGCGGCAAGCTGCACCGCCAGCGGCAGCCCGTTCTGACTCAGACCCGAAGGCAGGCTGATGGACGGGAACCCAAGCACGGTCCACGGCGTTTGCATCGCGGGGTCGCCGGTGGTGGTCAGACCGGCCGGCGCCTCGGTGGTGGCGCCCGGCGTGACGAGCGCGTCGAACCCGCTTGCCAAGGGCGCCATCTCGGCGCGCTGCAGCTGGCGCTGCTGGACCGCCGTCGCATACGCCGTGCCGGTCACGCCGAGGCCTCGTTCGATCGTCGAGCCGATCCGGGGTCCGTAGAGCGTTTTTTGTTTCGTATAGCGTTCCTGATGGAAGGCGGCGCACTCCGTCGTGATGATTGGTCCAAGGGTGTCGCTGATGACCGAGAAGCTGGGCGGGAGGGCGACCTCTTGAACGGTTGCGCCGGCCTCACGGAATCGCTGGACCATCTCGTTGGTGTGGCGCTGCATCTCCCGGTCTGCCTTGTCGAAGAAATGTTCCCTCACGAGCCCAAGGCGCGGCGGTCTGAGCTCGCCTTGAAGCGCCGCGGCATAATCGGGGACCGGCTCGTTCAGCGAGTAGGGGTCGCGGGCGTCGAATCCCGCCATCACCTGGAGCACGCTGGCGGCGTCCTCCACGCTGCGGGCGAGCACTCCCACGTGGTCGAGGCTCCAGGCCAGCGGCACGACGCCGTAGGCGCTGACCCGGCCGTGGCGTCCTTTCAGGCCGACGACGCCGTTGTACGCGGCGGGGCGCAGCACCGAACCGGCGGTCTGGGAGCCCAGCGCCACGGGGCACATCCCCGCGGCCACCGCGGCGCCGGAGCCGCTGCTGGAGCCGCCGGGCGTGTGCTCCAGGTTCCAGGGATTTCGCGTGGGCGCCGGGTCGAAGAGAGCGAACTCGGTGGTGTGCGTCTTGCCGAGGACCACCGCCCCAGCTTCCTTCAACCGCGCCACCGACGTGGCGTCGTAGTCGGGTACGAAGCCGGCCATGACGCGGGACCCGGCCTCCGTCGGCATCCCGGCGGTGTAAAAGATGTCTTTCACGCCGATGGGGATGCCGTGAAGCGGGCCTTTCCGCGGGCCCTGGGCTATCTCCCGCTGGCAACGGTGGGCCGCCTCCATCGCGCCCGTGCGGTCCACCAGCGCCCACGCCTGCACCTGAGGATCGACTTCATCGATGCGCGCGAGACACGATTCCACCAGCTCGACGGGTGAAAGCACGCCCACGTCGATGAGGGCGGAGGCCTCGGCTGCTGTGAGCTCCCATGGCCTCGTTGATGCGGTCATTCCGCGCCTCCTACGCCGTCCCACGATCGATGGACGACGGGAGCCATTGTAACCGAGTCCCGGTCGACGGGAGTTGCACGCGGGCCGAGCCCCAGGTACACTCGCGCTGCCTGAACTGGCGTTCGATTGCCGTTTCAGGCCCGAGCCAGCCTTTCGGATAGCCAACGGCGGGCCGCAAGCGGTACAACGATTCTCGAACGAAGGAGAAGCACGATGAAAGCGGCAGTGTTTCACGGACCCCACCAGGACTTGACGATCGAAGAGGTCGATATCGCGGAGCCCATCGACAAGGAGGTGCTGGTGCGCACGGTCGCCAGCGGCGTCTGCCACAGCGATCTGCATTTCGTCGACGGGTTGTACCCGTTGCGGCCGCCGGCGGTGCTGGGCCACGAGGCCGCGGGCATCGTGGAGGCGGTGGGACCAAACGTCACCTATGTCCGACCCGGCGACCATGTCATCGGCTGCCTCTCCGTCTTCTGCGGCCAGTGCGACCAGTGCCTCACCGGCCACACTAACCTCTGCTCGAACCGGCCCGACAGGGACAAGAGCGGGCCACCGCGACTGAGCCAGAACGGCAAGCCGTTGATTCAGTTCGCCAGCATCGGCGGCTACGCCGAGCAGATGCTGCTGCACGAGAACGGGATCGTGAAGATCGACGACGACATGCCGTTCGATAGTGCGGCCCTCATCGGTTGCGGCGTCACCACCGGCCTGGGCGCGGTGCTGAACACGGCCAAGATCGAGCCGGGCTCCACCGTGGCCGTCTTCGGCGCCGGTGGCGTTGGCCTGGCCGCTATTCAAGGCGCCCGCATCGCCGGCGCGCGGATGATCATAGCCGTGGACGTCAACGAGTTCAAGCTGGGCACCGCCATGGAGCTGGGCGCGACTCATATCGTCGACGCCTCGTCCCGCGACCCCGTGGAAGCGCTTCGCGATATGACCGGCGGCGGCGTCGATTACACTTTCGAGGCCATCGGACTCAAGAAGGCGGCGGAGCAGTGTTTCGATGCCCTTCGGCCCGGCGGCACCGCCACTATCATCGGCATGATTCCGGTCGGAGAGAAGGTCGAGCTGGACGGCCACGCCTTCCTGACGGAGAAGAAGATTCAGGGCTCCAGCATGGGCTCCAACCGGTTCCGGGTGGACATGCCGAGGTACATCGATTTTTACCGCCAGGGGCGGCTCAAGCTGGACGAGATGATCACCCGTAAAGGCAGGCTTCCCGACGTCAACGAGGCCTTTCGGGCGATGAGGGCCCGCGAGGTGTCTCGGACCGTCCTGATGTTCGACTAGGCCGGGCAGCCGACCACGAGGGCGCAGCCACAATGCCCGAGCGAACGATCGATGCCGATGGCCACGTCGAGCCGTCCATCGCCGTGGACTGGGGCCAATACGCTCCCGAGCCCTATGCCACGCACATGGCCCGCATCGCTCGCCGCAAGTTCGATCTGGTGGGCGACATCACCGCGCTGCGGCGCGGGATGTGGGACCCCGTCGAGCGTCTCCGGGACATGGATGCCGAAGGGATCGACGTCGCCGTGCTGTACGGCGGTCTGGTCGGGCTGAGCCTGGGCGCCGAGTTCGAAGGGGTCCGCGGCCCCGAGCCACGCCAGGAGCGAGCCTACGCGGTCCACGCCGCCCGGGCCTACAACGATTGGCTGGCCCACTACTGCCGGAGCGCTCCGGACCGCCTCAAGGGCGTGGCGATCGTCCCGTGGATGGACCTGGGCGAGGCGGTGAAAGAGATGGGCCGCGCCGCCGGCGAGCTGGGATTCGTGGCGGTCCTCCTCCCCGTCCGGCTGGGCGAACACAACCTGGACGACCGCCACTTCGACCCGCTCTACGAGGAGGCCCAGCGATTGGACGTCGCCCTGGCGATCCACGCCCCCGGCCTCGTGCGGGACGGCACCATGCACACGCATTTTCGCCGTCACGCCTTCGATTTCGTCACCTCGTTGATGCAGGGCACGATGGACGTGATCTGCGGCGGCGTGCTGGAGCGGCACCAGGGCCTACGCGTCGCGTTCCTCGAGGGTGAATGTGGCTGGCTGCCGTTCTGGCTGGACCGCCTCGACGACCACTACGAGGACCTGCCCCACCAGGCGCCGCATATCGACCGGCCTCCCAGCGACTACGTCCGGTCGGGCCGTTTGTTCATCTCGTGCGAGCCGGATGAAAAGTCCCTGCCCTATGTCCTGTCGCGCCTGGGCGACGAGTGCGTGGTTTTCGCTTCGGACTATGCCCACTACGATAGCCTGTATCCCGACTCGGTGCGGGTGCTGCGCGAACGGACGGACCTGCCCAGCGAGGCGTTGCCGAAGCTCTTGGGGCGCAACGCGGCGCGCCTGTACGGCCTGGAGTAGGCCGTGGGGGCCATGACGATAGCGCCTGATTCCAGCGAGGGGCGCGAAGGGGGAGGGCAAGCTCGATGGAGATGAAGCAGCTCGGCGGTACGTCGTTCCAGGTGTCGGCCCTGGGCGTCGGCGTGTGGTCCTGGGGGGCGCGGAGCTACTGGGGCTACGGTCGCGACTTCGGCCTGAGCGACGTCCGGGAGGCGTTTCAAGCCAGCCTCGACGCCGGCCTGAACTTCTTCGACACGGCCGAGATCTACGCCGGCGGCGTGTCGGAGCGGATGCTGGGAGACCTGGTCCGCGAGACCAAGGCGGATGTCGTCGTCGCGTCCAAGTTCGCGCCCTTTCCGTGGCGCGTGACCAAAAGCTCCTTGCACAAGGCGTTGGACGCGACGCTGGCGAGGCTTGGCCTCGATCACGTGGAGCTCTACCAGGTCCACTTCCCCTACTCCGTCATGCGTCTGGAGCCGATGATGCAGGCGCTGGCCGACGCGGTGAAGGCGGGCAAGATCGGCGCGGTCGGCGTCAGCAACTACGGCGCCGCGAAGATGCGGCGGGCCCACGAGGCCCTGGCGCGTCGTGGGGTGCCCCTGGCCGCCAACCAGGTGAAGTACAGTCTGTTGGACCGCCGTCCCGAGGCCGACGGCGTGCTGCAAACATGCCGCGAGCTCAACGTCACGCTGATCGCCCACACGCCCCTCGCCCAGGGTCTGCTCACCGGAAAGTACCGGCCGGGAACGCTGCCCCGAGGCATCCGGCGCTTTCGCGGCGATTTCCGCCCCAGGTCTCTGCGCAAGGCCATGCCCGTCGTGGCGAAGGTGCAAGAGATCGCTGAGGCCCGGGGCAAGACGCCGGGGCAAGTGGCGCTCAACTGGCTGCTGCGGCAGGATGGCGTGGTGCCGATTCCCGGCGCCAAGACGGGGCAGCAGGCGAGGGACAACGCCGGCGCGGCGGGATGGGAGCTGACGCCGGACGAGGTCGAGGCGCTAGACCAGGCGACCAGCTCTCGGCGACGTTAAGCTCGCGAACCTCTGGCCGCGAGCCACGCGCTGCCTTGACACCCTTCCTGGCCCAACTACAATTGGCCCATCTTGCCGCTCTTCGTCGCCGCCGGATAGCGTTCGCCCGTGCTACGCACCGATAGCTGGGGAGTTGGGAGGCCTGAATGACCTGCCCCGCGTGCGGCCACGAAAACCGCGAAGGGGCTTCCTTTTGCGGCCAGTGCGGCGTCGCTCTGATCGAAGCGACCGCCTGTCCTCAATGCGGCGCGTCCAACGCCGGGGGGCAGCAGTTCTGCGACGCGTGCGGTCACGCCCTTGCCGACTCTTCGCTGCGAGAAACCACTGTCGTTGCCGCATTCTTTGATCAACCAACCACCTTTGCCGGCGGGCGCTACGAGGTCAAGCGCTTCCTCGGCGAGGGCGGCAAGAAGAAGGTCTATCTGGCCCACGACACGCTGCTGGACCGAGACGTCGCCTTCGCGCTGATCAAGACCGAGGGCCTCGACGACGCCGGCCGTACCCGCATCCAGCGGGAGGCGCAGGCTATGGGCCGCCTCGGCTCTCATCCCCACATCGTCACCGTCTTCGACCTGGGGCAGCATCCATCGACGGTCTCAGGACAGGCTAGCCAGCCGTACATGGTGACCGAGCTGATGGGCGGCGGGGACGTGGAGGGCCTGATCGAGAAGGCGGAGGACCATCGCCTCTCGCTGGAGCAAGCGCTTCAAATTACCACGGCAGTCTGCCAGGGCCTGGAGTTCGCCCACGGCAAAGGCATCGTCCATCGGGACCTCAAGCCGGGGAACGTCTGGCTGACCTCCGATGGCGTGGCCAAGATCGGCGACTTCGGCCTCGCCGTGGCCACGGACCGCTCGCGGCTGACGCAAGAAGGCATGATGGTCGGCACCGTCTCCTACATGCCGCCGGAGCAGGCCATGGGCGGCGAGGTGACGCCGAAGGCCGACCTGTATTCGCTGGGGGCGATGCTCTACGAGATGGTGACGGGCCGGCCGCCGTTCCTGGGCGACGACCCCATCGCCATCATCGGCCAGCACATCAACACGCCGCCGGTGGCCCCGACCTGGCACAACAAGCAGTGCCCCAGGCCGCTGGAGGCCCTGGTCCTGCGCCTCCTGGCCAAGGACCCGGCGGAGCGGCCAGAGTCGGCTTCCGACGTGCTGGCGGCGCTGGAGTCCCTGGACCTGACGGCCGTCGAGGAGACGGAGGCGGGAGAGGCCAACGTCCTGGACAGCCTGGCAGGTGGCGTCTTCGTCGGGCGTCAGAAGGAGATGGGCGAGCTGAAGGCCGGGCTGGAGGACGCGCTGTCGGGTCGCGGACGGCTCATCACGTTGGTCGGCGAGCCGGGCATCGGCAAGACGCGCACCGCGATGGAGCTGGCCACCTACGCCGGGATGCGCAACGCCCAGGTGCTGTGGGGCCGCTGCTACGAGAGTCAGGGCGCGCCGCCCTACTGGCCCTGGGTCCAGGCGATACGATCCTACGTGCGAGAGCGAGAGCCGGACCGGCTCAAGAGCGAGATGGGCGCCGGGGCCGCCGACATCGCGGAGATCGTCTCCGAGGTGCGCCAGCGCCTCCCTGACCTCGAGAGGCCGCCACAGCTCGAGCCGGAGCAGGCCCGCTTCCGCCTCTTCGACTCCATCACCACGTTCCTCAAGAGCGCGGCCCAGGCCCAGCCCCTGGTGCTGATGCTGGACGACCTCCACTGGGCCGACAAGCCGTCGCTGCTGCTGTTGGAGTTCCTGGCGCGGGAGCTGGAGCACAGCCGTCTTCTGGTCATCGGCACCTACCGGGACGTCGAGGTGTCGCGGAAGCACCCCCTGTCGCAAACCCTGGGGGAGCTGACGAGGGAGCGCCTCTTCCAACGGGTGCTGCTGCGGGGCCTCATCGAGGCCGACGTGGCCCGGTTCATCGAGGTGGCGGCTGGCATATCGCCGCCGATGGACCTGACCAAAGCGGTGCACACCCAGACCGAGGGGAACCCGCTCTTCGTCTCCGAGGTGGTGCGGCTGCTGGTGCAGGAGGGAGACCTGACACCAGAGAAGCTATCGAAGAAACAGGCGTGGACGGTGCGCATCCC
>JACZVV010000067.1 GCA_022572465.1 Chloroflexota bacterium | reverse complement strand
ATTTCTTTTTCTGCTCCTCGGTCCCGTGCATGATGAGGGACGGCCCGAACTGGTAGGCCTGGGGGTCGATCCCCGGGCAGCGCCAGTAGGCCATCTCCTCCTTGAAGATCGCCTGCTTGACCAGCGACGCGCCCAGGCCGCCGTACTCCTTGGGCCAGGAGATGGCGATCCAGTTGAGAGCCGCCAGCTTCTTCCGAAGCTCCTGGACCTTGGGCCAGATCGCGGTGGAAAAGACGCTCTCTCCGCCGCCATCGGCGCCAATGGGCAGCCATTCCTTGACGATGAAATCGCGGACTTCCTGGCGGAAGTCTTCATCTTCTTTGGAGAAACGGAAGTCCATCGGCAGCCTCCAGGGCCTCGTTGGGAGGCCAGCGTCATTATAGGCGAACCAGGGGTAATTTCAAAGAATGCGTCGCCGTGAGGCGCCCGCCGGTCAGATGGACGCGACGGCCGCCAGCGGAAGAGTGAAGTGGACGATGGCGCCTTTGCCGGGTGGACTCTCCGCCCATATCTCGCCACCGTGAGCCTGGACCGTGTGCTTCGCCAGCGCCAGGCCCAGGCCCACGCCGCCGCTGGAGCGCGACCGGTCGGCCTTGTAGAAACGCTCGAAGATGTGAGGCAGGTCCTCGGGCAGAATCCCCGGACCCGAGTCCTCGACCGTCACCTCCACGCCCGCGTCGACCTCGCGAGCGGAGACGAGAATGGAGCCGTCGTCGGTGAACCTCATGGCGTTGTCGATGAGATTGAGCACAATCTCGTGGACCGCGGCCCGGTCCGCCATGACCGGCGCCATCCCCTCGGGCGCATCGACGGTCAACGCGAGGCCCCGGCTCTCGGTCTGGGGGCGGACACGGTCGGTAGCCTCATCCAGCAGCGCTTTGACGTCCAGCGCCTCCATGTTGAACTGGGCCTTGCCGGTCTCCAGGCGCGAGAGGTCCAGCAGCCGCTGTACCATCTGGGCCATGTGGTCGACCTCGACGTCGATGCGCGCCAGGAATTCGCGGGTGGTCTGGGCATCGTCCAGCGCGCCGCCCTGAATCGCCTCAGCGGCCGCTTTGATCGACGCCAGGGGAGTGCGCAGCTCGTGGGAGACGTTGGCCACGAAATCCCGCCGCACCGCCTCCAGCCGTTGCACTTCTGTGAGGTCCTGGATCATGACGAGGGCCGAGAGGCCGCCTTTCTCCTCGATTGGCGTGACCAGCACGTGCAACAGGCGCAGGTCCGGCCCATACTCGACCCTCCCGGATTGGTGCCGTCCTTCCCGGAGCGCATCGGCGACGATGCGGCCGATCTCATGGTCTCGGGTGACCTCCATCAGCCGTTTGCCGACGACCGTCCCCTCTCCAGGAGCGAAGAGTTCTAGCGCCGCGGGATTGGCCAGGGCCACCGATCCCTCATCGTCGACGACCAGCAGAGCGTCGGCCATGCCATCGATGACGGCGCCGAAGATGTCGCGCTCCTGGTAGCTGGTGCGGACCTGCTTCTCAAGACTCTCCGCCATGTCGTTGATGGCCAGCGACAGCTCGTGCGCTTCAGAAAGCGGCACCGTCTCGACCCGCTCGTAGAGCTGGCCAGCCGCCAGACGGCGCGCGACGCTTCCCAACGCGGCCAATCCGCTCACCAGCGGGGCCACGAGCCACAGCAGCAGCAGCGTGCCCGCCACCAGAGTCGAGGCCCCCGCGATGGCCAGGGTCGCGGCCACTCGTCCGACGGCCTCGCCCAACGGCGCCCTGGACGCGGTGACCCGGACCGCTGCAACGACCCGTCCGTCGGCGACCACGGGCACGGCCAGGTTCAGCTCCGAGTCGCTCGTGACGGGGTTGGGCCTCACCGCCAGGCCGGTCCGTCCCTCCTCCAAGGCGGTGCGAATCTCCGGCGCTCGAAAGGACGCGCCATGCTCCCCAACCGTCGAGGCATAGATCAACGAACCGTCGGATCCGATGACCAGGACTGCCGAACCGGGCGCCAAGATGGCCGCGGCCGCCGCCGCCAGGGCGTCTTCAGGCGCCGCGCTTTCCAGCGACGAAAGGCTCAGTGCGGCGATGGCGCGAGCCTCCACCGCCACGCGCTCTTCCAGGGCGACGCCTGCGTCGTGTCGCGCCCGGTCGCCCAGAACGAATCCCAGGGTAGTGAGGGTGGCCACAAGGATACCCAGGAAGACCGCCACCGCTCGCCAACGCAGACTTCGCAGCATCTTACGCCTCGAGCTTGTAGCCGACTCCGCGCATGGTCACGAGCCGCCGGGGTCTGCCGGGGTCGTCTTCGATCTTCTCCCGCAGCCACCGAACGTGAACGTCGACGGTCCGGGTGTCGCCGGTGTACTCGTAGCCCCAGACCCGCTCCAGCAGGACGTCTCGAGAGAACACGATGCCGGCGTTCCCGAGGAGAAACGCCAGGAGGTCGAACTCCTTGGGCCGCAGCGACACCGGTTTGCCGCGCAGCGTGACGACCCGGGCGGCGGGGTCGAGCCGGAGTCCGTCTGAGTCCAACACCGGCTGAGACTGGACCTTCCCCTTCTCCGTCAGGTCCATCTCGATACGCCGAAACAGCGCTTTGATCCGCGCCACCAGCTCGCGCATGCTGAAGGGTTTGGTCAAATAGTCGTCGGCCCCGAGCTCCAGACCAACGATTCGGTCGACCTCATCGACCTTGGCGGTCAGCATGAGAATCGGCATGGTGGTCTCGCGCCGGAGGATGCGGCACAGATCGAAACCGTCGATGTTGGGGAGCATGACGTCGAGGAGCAGCAGGTCCGGCTTGGCTTCTCGGGCCATGGCCAGGCCTACCGCGCCGTCCGCCGCCGTGAGCATTCGATATCCTTCGCGTTCAAGGGTGAACGCTACGGCTCGGGCCAGCGTCTCCTCATCCTCCACCAGAAGAATCGTCCGCTGCGGCACGGCTGGTCGCCTCCACGTTCAATTATACCGAAGCGGCGACGACTCGAGAAACCGCCGGACCGCGGCGGCGGCGGCCAGCGGGATGATCTCCGACGCCCGGGCGAGGGCTTCCTCCGCGCCGTTCGCGTGATCGACCAGAGGCTCCACCACCCGTATGCCCGCGCCGGCGAGGTCCGGAACGCCGTCGCCGACCTGGCCAACGACCGCGACCACCGGAACGCCGGCGCTTCGAGCTTGGGCCGCGATAGACCCCGGACCCTTGCCCCTGAAGGAACCGCCGTCGAGGGTGCCTTCCCCAACGATCACGAGGTCGGCCTCCCGGATTCGCCCACCGGCGCCGGTCAGCTCCATGACCAGCTCGGCGCCCGGCAGAAGGCCGGCCCCCACGAAGGCGTGCAGTCCGCCGGAAAGGCCTCCCGCGGGCCCGGCCAGGGGCATCGATCGCAGATCGACGCCGCACCGTTCCGCCACTACCTGGCCGAACCACTCGAGAGCGGCGGCCAGCTCGCCCTCCACCTCCGGCGTCGCGCCCTTCTGGGCCGCGAAGGTCCACGCGCCGTGTTCACCGCAGAGGGGCATGTCCACGTCACACGCCACGGTCATCGTCGTCTCGCGAAGCCGGTTGTCCATGCCTGTTAGATCGATCGAGTGCAGCCCGGCGAGGGCGGCGCCGCCCGGAGGCAACGTCCGGCCTCCACGGTCGAGGAACCGAGCGCCCAGCGCGGCGGCCGCGCCGGTCCCGCCGTCGACGGTGGCGCTCCCGCCGACGCCGACGATGATCCGGCGATAGCCCTGGTCCAGCGCCGTCAGGATGAGCTGTCCCGTCCCGTAGGTCGAGGTGGTGCGGGGGTCCATCTCCTCCGGCGACAGCAGCCGCAAGCCGGATGCCTGGGCCATCTCCACGATCGCGGTCTCGCCGTCGCCCAGGACTCCCCAACGAGCGTGAACCGGCCGGCCGGTGGGGCCCCGGACGTCGGCTGCCATCAGCTTGCCCCCGGTGCTCCCGACCAGGACCTCCAGGGTGTCGTCGCCGCCGTCGGCCATCGGGAGAGCGACGACGTCGGCATCGGGCAGCGCCTGGCGAACGCCCGCGGCCATGGCCTGGGCCGCCTCGGAGGCGGTGAGGCACCCTTTGAACGCCAGCGGCATGCACAGGATCTTCACTGCACCTGCACCTGCATCCAAGAATTTCTGTCGAGGTTGCTCGCGGCGCGGGCGTTGTCTACGCCTGGGGCGCCGGCTCCAGAAGCCGCACGGCGTCGCCCACAGAGATGCAACCCGCGCCGGAGACCTCGGCCACGCTGCCGAACATCCCCCGGCGACCGACCAGCTCTCGCTGGAACTTCACCGGGTCGGCGTGGCCCACCAGCGCGCCGATGTGGGTGCAGGGCTCGCAATCGCGGACGATGTGCAAGACGACCTCGCCGATTTCGAGCCTCGCGCCCCGGGGCAACGTCATCAAGCCGGGCAGGTCGACGGTGATCTGCTCTCGCAGGTCGCCCGGCTTGAGGCCGACCAGCGCCAGATCGCCGACGTGCGTCAGGAGGACCTGCCGCTCCTTCTGCGACGCTCGCTTCCCGTTGTAGTCATCGGCCAGGCCGTTGCCGACCAATGCCGACACCTGGTCCACCGGCCCGGGCGTCTCCCCGGCCGCGCCTCGCAGGAACAGTCTGACGACGTTGCCGTTCATTTCCGTCTCCCACCGCTTTCCATGCCTATCCGAGCCCTTCGGCGTACTCGTACCGCTCGGCCAGCTGTCCCACCGGCTCCAGGTGTCCGCCCAGGGTGTCCATGAACGAGGCGCGCAGCGCCTCCACGCTCCATCCTTCGTCCCGAACGGCCGGACGAACCGGCCTCGGGTGCGACACGATGCTCAGAGCGTTTCCATCGAGCCGGACCACCTGGCCGGTGATGGACGATGCGTCGTCGCTGACCAGGAACACCACGAGAGGGGCCACGTTCTCGGGCCGCGCTTTCGCGCGCGTCGGCTGCCCGCCAGTGTCGCTGATGTCGCTCATCCGTGTGCGGGCCAGGGGCGACACGGCGTTGACGCGAATCCCGTAGGGCGCCAGCTCGAGAGCCCACGCGTAGGTGAACGAGGCGATGCCGCCTTTGCTGGCCCCATAGATCGAGCGGTCCAGCAGTCCCGTCTGCGCGCCCGACGTGACGTTGATGACGCACCCGGCCTTCTGCCGGACCATCGGCCCGACGGCGTGGCGGGTCATGTTGAACGTGCCCTTCAAATTTACCGAAATGATACGGTCAAAATCCTGTTCCGTCGCTTCCAGGACCGGCGCCACGGCGTAGACGCCTGCGTTGTTGACCAGCGTGTCGATGCCGCCGAAACGGTCGACGCAGCGTTCCACCAGCCGGCGGGCCGCGTCCCAATCCGCGACGTCGTCGTCGCTGGCCAGCGCTTCGCCGCCCTGAGCGCTGATCTCGTCGGCCACGGCCTGGGACTCATCGGCATCGACGTCGTTGACGACCACCCGAGCGCCTTCTCGCGCCAACGCCAGCGCGTACGCCCGCCCCAGGCCCCGGCCGCCGCCGGTGACGACGACTCTTTTGCCGTCCAACAGCCCCATGGCGCCCTCCAGGAGCGGAGTATAGCAAAGATGGGGCGCCGGGCCGGGCGGATCGCCGGTTGCCGCCGGGCACTCCCTCCAGAGCGCGGTGGATGGGCGGTTGCCGCCGGGCGCTCCCTCCGAAGCGCGGTGGTACAATGAGGCCCGACCAAAATGAGGCCCGACCGATGGAGAAGGAAACGATCGCCGGCCGCCGGCGCCGGCGCGAGCCAAGCATGGGTCCCAACGCCGTCACCGCAGTGCTGCTGCTGTCATGCCCCGACCAAAAAGGCCTGGTGGCGGGCGTTGCCGACTTCATCTACCGTTACGGCGGCAACATCATCCACGCCGACCAGCACACCGACCCGGAGGAGGGGACCTTCCTCCAGCGCGTCGAGTGGGAGCTGAACGGCTTCGGCGTTCCCCGGAACGAGGTAGGCGGCGAATTCGAGCCGATCGCTCGCCGCTTCGACATGAGCTGGAGCCTGCAATTCTCCGACCACGTAGCCCGGACCGCCGTCTTCGTCTCCAAGCAGGCCCACTGCATGTACGATCTGCTGGCCAGGCAACGCATGGGCGAGCTCCAGACGGAAATTCCCCTGGTGGTCAGCAATCACGAGACACTGGGCCCCGTCGCCGAGAGCTTCGGCGTCGAGTACGCTCACCTGCCGGTAACGCGCGAGACGAAAGCGGAGCAGGAGGCCAAGACCCTGGCACTCCTGGAAGAGCGCCGGGTCGACCTGATCGTCCTGGCGCGGTACATGCAGATCGTCAGCGACGACTTCGTGAGCCGGTACCCACGCCGCATCATCAACATCCATCACTCCTTCCTGCCGGCCTTCGCCGGGGCGCGGCCCTACCACCAGGCCCACGAGCGCGGCGTCAAGATCATCGGCGCCACCGCCCACTACGTCACCGCCGAGCTCGACCAGGGCCCGATCATCGAACAGGACGTTGTCCGGGTGAGCCATCGCGACTCCGTGGCCGACCTGATCCGGAAGGGGCGCGACCTGGAGATGGTGGTGTTGGCCCGGGCGGTGGACCTGCATCTGCGGCGCCGGATCCTGGTCTACGGGAGTAAGACCGTGGTGTTCAACTAGCGGCCATCGACCGGGGACAAGAGACGGCGGAAGAGGGAAGTGAGACGATGGCGACGAAGACGAAACGCACCAGCTTGATCGGCGCCCTCGAAGGGATCGTCGGCGCCGAGTTCGTCCTCCACACCCCCGAGGACATGGTCGTGTTCGAGTACGACGGCTCCATCGGCAAGTCGCTGCCACAGGTCGTCGTCTTCCCATCGACGACGGAGCAGGTCGCTCAGATCGTGCGTCTGGCATACAGCGTGGACGTGCCCATCGTTCCCCGAGGGGCAGGCACCGGCCTCAGCGGCGGCGCGGTGGCCGTCAAAGGCGGCATCGTCGTCACCCTCACCCGCATGAACCGCATCCTGGAGATCGATCCGGTGAACCGCCAGGCCACGGTCGAGCCCGGCGTCATCAACCTCCATCTGAGTGAGCAGGCCGAGCCCCACGGGCTGTACTACGTTCCCGACCCCTCGAGCCAGCGGGTGTGCACCATCGGGGGCAACGTCGCCGAGAACTCCGGCGGTCCCCACTGCCTCGCCTATGGGGTCACCACGAACCACGTTCTGGGGTTGGAAGTGGTCCTGCCCGACGGCGAGGTCGTCTGGCTCGGCGGCCCTCTGGAGGACATGCCGGGGTACGACCTGACGGGCCTCTTCGTCGGCTCCGAAGGGACCCTGGGCATCGTCACCAAGGCCATCGTCAAGCTCTACCCCATCGCCGAGTCCGTCCGGACGCTGGTCGCCGTCTACGAGGAGATCGACGACGCCAGCCGGGCCGTCTCGGCCATCATCGCCAGCGGTGTCATCCCCGCGGCGCTGGAGATGATCGACAAGGTGACCATCGAAGCCGTGGTCCAGGCGGTGGACGTGGAGTATCCATCCGACGCCGGGGCCGTGCTGCTCATCGAGGTCGACGGGCTGAAAGAGGCCGTGGAGCAGGAGTCGGAGGCCGTGGAGGCCATCTGCCGCGACCTCGGCGCCCGGGAGATCCGCGTGGCCGAGACGCCGGAGGACCGCGAGCGCCTGTGGGCCGCCCGCAAGGGGGCGCTGGCCGCGCTTGGCCGCCTCGCGCCGAACTACTACATCCTCGATGGCGTCGTGCCCCGCTCGCGCCTCATGGATGTGCTCCGCCGCGTCGGCGAGATCTGCGACCGCTACGATTTCCGCGTCGCCAACGTCTTCCATGCCGGCGACGGCAACCTGCACCCCAACATCCTGTTCGACGAGCGCATTCCCGGCCAAAGCGAGCGGGTGCTGGAAGCGGGGGCCGAGATCATGCAGGTGTGCGTCGAAGTGGGCGGCACCATCACCGGCGAGCACGGCGTCGGCCTGGAGAAAAAAGGGTTCATGAGCCTCGTCTTCTCGCCCCAGGACATCGCGGCCATGGAGAAGGTGCGGGACGCCTTTAGCTCCGTCGAGACCTTCAACCCCTGCAAGATCTTTTCGACCGCCAAAGGGTGCGGCGAGGGCTGGCGCGTTCCCACGCTCCCGGACCTGGGCCCCGGCTCGTTCTTGTAAGGGACGAGGGATCGCGGTCCCACAGGGATGCCATAATACGAGCCATGACCACCACCAACGTCGCCCAGACCCTCGCCCACCTCGTCGGAGCGGAGCACGTCGCGCCCGACGACCAGCTCGCGCGGTACGCGGTCGACGGCGTCGTGCCCCAGACCGTCGTCTTTCCCGCCGATGCCGGCCAGGTGGCCGACGTGGTCAAGCTGGCCCGCGCCGAGGGCCTGGCCCTGCTCCCCTGGGGCGGCGGCACGGCCATGGCTGCCGGCAGCGCTCCGGAGCGGCTGGACATCGTCCTGGGCACCCGCCGCATGGGCCGCATCCTGGAGCACGAGCCCGCCGACCTCGTCGCCATCGTCGAGGCAGGGATCACGTTGGCTCAGCTCAACGAAGCCCTGGGCCGCCACGGCCAGATGCTGCCCATCGACGCGCCTCGGTCCGAGAGAGCCACCATCGGAGGCATCCTGGCAGCCAACACCAGCGGGCCACGGCGGTTGAGCTACGGGACCTCCCGCGACCACCTGATCGGCGTCCGCTTCGTCGACGCCCAGGGCGAACTGATCAAAGGCGGCGGGAAGGTGGTCAAGAACGTTGCGGGCTACGACATCCCGAAGCTCCTCGTCGGGTCGCTGGGAACGCTGGGCATTATCGTCGAGGCTACGTTCAAGCTGGCCCCGGCGCCCAGGGCGTCGAGCGCGATCCTGGGCGGGTTCCGCGAGCTGGACCAGGCGCTCGAGGCAGCCCAGGCCGTCCTGCAAGCCGGCATGCGGCCGGTCGCCCTCGACCTGTTCAACGCCCAGGCCTATCAAGTCGTGGCGGCCAGAGCCGGCGTGCCGACCCTCAGCGACCGCCGCTACTTTCTGGCGCTGGACGTGGGGACTCAGCCGGCGACGGTGAAACGTCAAGTGGACCAGGCCCACCGAATCATCACCAAGGCCGGCGGCAAGTCGCTGGTCGTCGACGAGGGGACAGCCTATCGGGCGTTCTGGCGGGCGGCCGTCGACCTGGGCCGGGGCGGCGAACGGCCGGCCCCGATGATCACGCGAAGCTCCATGCTCTTCTCCGACCTGGCCTCCTCGATTCACGGCCACGAGGCCCTGGGAGAAAGCAGCCATCTGGAAGTCGGAGTACACGTGCATCTGGCCGCCGGGGTGCTCCATGGCGTATGGTGGGGAGAAGCCAACGGCCCCGCCGACGAGGCCATGTTGATCGACGCCGTGGCCACGCTGCGAAAGGCAACGGAGAATCTGGGTGGCCGGTTCGTGGTGGAGAGCTGCGGGCCGTCGGTGAAGCGCGCCGTCGACGTGTGGGGGCCGCCGGGCCCGGAGTTCGCGATCATGCGGCGTCTGAAAGAGCAGTTCGATCCGGGCCGCATCTTCAGCCCAGGAAGGTTCGTAGGAGGCCTGTGACCACCAACGCACCCTTGGAGCTTCCGGGCGCCGATGCCCCCACCGAAGCGGACATCTACAAGTGCGTCCACTGCGGCCTGTGCCTGCAAGCCTGCCCGACCTACCTCGAGCTAGGGCTGGAGACCGAGTCGCCTCGGGGACGCGTGGCGCTGATGAAGGCCGTGCACGGCGGGCGCTTCGGTCTCACCGAGGGTGTGGTCGGCCACATGGAGCTCTGCCTCCAATGTCGCGCCTGCGAGACCGCCTGTCCCTCGGGCGTGCCCTTCGGACGGATGATGGAGGCTACCCGCGCCCAGATCACCGCCACCACCCGGCGGTCGCTGCGAGCGCGGGCCGTGCGTTTTCTGGTCTTTCGCCTCCTGTTCCCTCGCCTGGGCCTGCTCAGAGCCGGCGCGTGGCTGCTCAAGCTCTACCAGCGCTCCGGCGTCCAGTGGCTCGTGCGGGAGCTTCGGGTTCTCAAACCGATAAAGAGCCTGGACCAGTTGGAGCAGCAGCTCCCCCGATTGCCGAAGTTCTACCGGCCGCCGCCGTCCGAGCTCGTGCCGGCTCAGGGACAAGCGACCCGCCGGGTGGCGATGCTATCGGGTTGCGTCATGCCTCTGGTCTACGGGCCGGTCAACGAGGCCACCGTTCGCGTGTTGGCCCGCAACGGCTGCGACGTGCTGACGCCGAGGGCGCAGGGTTGCTGTGGCTCCCTGCACGCCCACAGCGGCGAGCGGGATGGGGCCCGAGCGTTGGCACGGAGGAACATCGACGTGTTCCTGGAGACTAATCCCGACGCCATCATCGTCAACGCCGCCGGGTGCGGCGCGACGATGAAGGAGTACGTCGAGCTGCTGGAGGGCGACCCCGCTTACCGGGACAAGGCGCGGCGTTTCAGCGCCCTGGTCCGAGACGTCACCGAGTTTCTGGCTGAGCTGCCTTTCGAGCCCCCGAAAAAGGAGCTCTCGGCGCGGGTAACCTACCAGGACTCGTGCCACCTGGTCCACGCCCAGGGGATCAAGGACGCCCCCCGAGAGGTGCTGCGCTCCATCCCGGGCCTGCGGTTCGTCGAGATGAAGGCCTCGGACACGTGCTGCGGCGCCGCGGGAGTGTATAACGTCGTGCACCGCGACCTGGCCAACGGCATCCTGGACCAGAAGATGGCCAACGTGGCCGCGGCCCAGCCCGACATCATCGCCACGGCCAACCCCGGGTGCATGCTCCAGCTCGAGATGGGCGTGCGGCGCATGGGCCTCGACGCCCGCGTGGCCCACGTCGTCGAGCTCCTGGACGAGGCCTACGGCTAGGCGGCGCCACCGGGAAAACGAACGTTACTGGCCGGGCGGGCAGAGCGCGTCGGCTTCGATCTCGATGAGCATCGCCGGGTCGATCAGAGAGCGCACCTCCACCATCGTCGTTGCCGGCGGATGCTCGGCGAAGCGCTCGCGATGGGCTCGCCCGTACTCGGCCCATCGACTGATGTCGGTCACGAACATCCTGGTCCGCACCACGTGGGACATGCCGGCGCCAAGCTCGCGCAGGGCGTCTTCGATAATTTCGAAGCAACGTCGCGCCTGGGCATAGGCGTCGCCGGGCGCGAAGACCGCGCCCAGCTCGTCGAGGGGAGCGGTGCCGGTCACGTAGATGAGCTCGCCCGCCCTGAGAGCACGACAGTAACTTACCTCCGACTCCCATGGCGCTCCGGAAAAGGCCCTCACGATGTTCACGGCATAACGCCTCCGATCTCCGTCGCTCCGTCCATGGCGATTGTTGGAAAGCTACTGTACCATTCCGCCGGCGCCGCTTGAGAATCCAGAGCGCCCTCGTCCGCGTTGACACGGCGCTCCGCTCACCCTTAGGATGCTGCCGCACGACGCAAACTTCACCAGCCGGCCCGCCCCAAGGCCTCCCTTCGCCGGAGATTAAGGGAGAGAAGGAGCAACGATGCAGATCTTTCAAGGTCAGGTCCGGTTCGGCATCCACTCGGGCCAGCAGAACAGCAGCTACGCCGACTACCTTGACCTGTGGCGCTCCGTGGAGGAGCTGGGTTTCGATTGGGCCTCGGTGTTCGATCATTTCCTGCCCATCCAGAGCGATCCCGAGGGCCCGTGCTTCGACGGCCTGACGCTGCTCTCGGCCATGGCGGCCCACACCTCGCGCATTCGTTGCGGGATCCTGGTCGTAGGCAACACCTATCGCAATCCCGCCGTGCTGGCCAACATCGCCACCACCATCGACCACGTCTCCGGCGGCCGTTTGGAGCTGGGCGTCGGCGCCGGTTGGTACCAGATGGAGCACGACCAGTACGACGTCCCGTTCTATACCACCGGGCGCCGCATCCGCATGCTGGGCGAGGCCGCCCGTATCCTCAAGGGACTGTGGACCGATCACCGCACCACGTTCAAGGGCCGGTACTACAACATCGCCGACGCGCTGTGCGAGCCGAAGCCGGTGCAGCAGCCAAGCATCCCGTTGTGGGTGGGCGGCAGCGGCGAGCAGCTCACGTTACGGGTCGTCGCCGAATCGGCCGACGGCTGGAACACCTTCATGATCCCCCAAGAGGCCTACCAGCATAAGTTGGACCGGCTGGCGGAGCACTGCCGCGACGTGGGGCGCGATCCGGCGGACATCCGCAAGTCGCTGGTCATCCAGGCGCTGGTGGGAGAGACCGAGGCCGAGGTCCAGGACCGCCTCAAGGAACGCGGCGGCCAGCGGATGGCCCAGGGACGCGCCGGCCTGGTGGGCACGCCCGAGCAGTGCGCCGAGCAGCTGCTGCCTTACTTGAAGCTGGGCGTCGGCGACTTTCTCATCGGAGCGCGGGCGCCCGCCGACATGCGGACGTTGGAGCTGGTGGCCAAGCAGGTGGCGCCTATCGTGAAAGAGCAGGGGGCGCGCATCCTGGCGGAGGCATGAGGCGGAGGGTAGCCTTGTTGCATCGGCGGGCGAATCAGCGGTCTTGCTCGTCCCGCGAGAAGAGCACGACGTGGTCCGGATGGGCTTGCACCGTCACCCGCTGGCCGATGTGGAACACCGCCAGCGACGGTTGGGTGCTGCGGACGGACCGGCCCGAGGGGAGCCGCACCCGGTACAGGTTTTCCGACCCCTTGAACTCCCGCTCGACGATCTCCCCATGGCCTCCAGCGTCGGCGGCGAGATCGATGTCGTCGGGACGAATCAGCAGGTCCAGGTCGCCCTCAGGCGGAACGCCGTCGAAGGGAAAGGAGCCCAGCTCGGTCTCGACGTGCCCGTCGTGAAGCCGCACGGGGACGAAGTCGGCGAGGCCAACGAAACCGGCGACGAACCGGCTGGCCGGGCGGTGGTAGATATTGTCAGGCGTATTGAGCTGCTCCAGCCGGCCTTTGCGGAGGATGAGGATGCGGTCGGCCAGCGAGAAGGCCTCGCCTTGATAGTGAGTGACCAGGATCGTGGTGGCGCCCAGCTTCGAGAGGATGGCCTTGACCTCCCGGCGCATCTCGGCGCGCATTCCTGAGTCCAGGTTGCTGAACGGCTCGTCCATCAGAATGACCAGCGGCTCCGGGGCCAGCGCCCTGGCCAAGGCGACCCGCTGCTGCTGCCCGCCCGAAAGCTGGTGCGGATAGCGTCCGGCGAACTCCGACATGCCCACCAGGTCCAGGACCTCCGACACCCGCCGTTCCTTCTGGTCTCCCCTCATCTTCATCAGGCCGTATCCCACGTTCTGCTCCGTCGTCAGATGAGGAAACAGGGCGAACTGCTGGAAGATCATGCCGAGGCCGCGTTTCTCTGGCGGCACCCACTGCCCCGGCGCGGCGACCACGCGGTCGCGCACGCGGATCTCGCCGCTGTCGGGCGCTTCGAACCCCGCCAGGAGACGCAGCATCGTCGTCTTGCCGCATCCGCTGGGACCCAAGATGGCCAGCGTTTCGCCCTCGTTGATCGCGAAGGCCAGGTCGTCGATAGCGGGTTGATCGGACCTGCCGTAGCGCTTGCTCAGCCCGGCCACCGAGATGACCGGCGTCGTCACCCGCGGGCTCGAAGGTGTGTCCATGGCGTTATGGCCGTCGGGGAAATCGGTCGCCGGCCCGGGTCTTTCGCGGGTCCCGGCCTTAGCCGGGATGATCTTGAGCAGGTTAGCAAAGCCCGGCGATCGCAACAAGATTACACCATCCTTCCCAGCTCAACGATTCTCAGGGCCTTCCCAGCTCAACGATTCTCAGGGCGCGCGTCGTCGTGCCGCCCGTCGTTGGAGCAGTCCACCGCCATCGACGACAGCCGCGCTTATCCATCGGCCCTCCGTTCCCTCATCAACAGGATGGCTACCGGGAACGCCGAGACCAGCATCAGCAGCAGGCCGGGCAGGGCGGCGGCGGCGAAGAACCCCTGATCGGCCGCGGCCCACATCTCGGTGGCCAGCGTCCTGAAGCCGGTTGGGGCCAGCAACAGCGTCGCCGGCAGCTCTTTCATCGCCGTCAGGAACACCAGCGCCGCCCCGACCACGATGCCCGGCCTGATCAAAGGAATGGTCACCGAGGCCCAAACTCTCAGCTGCGAGCGGCCAAGGCTGCGGCCGGCCTCCTCGACGCCCGGGTTCACTTGAAGGAGCGTTGCTTTGACCGTTCCGACGGCCAATGGAAGGAACATCACGAGATAGGCCAGGACCAGCATGAACGTCGTCTGATAGACCGGCGTGGCGAAGTTGGCGCCGAAGAAGACCAGGGCCAAAGCCACCACGATGCCGGGCATGGCGAAGCCCAGGTAGGTGGCGCCCTCGATGACGCGGGGCAGGCGGCCCGCGAAGCGCACGGCCAGAATCGAGACGGGCAGCGCCGCCGCGACGACCACCAGAGCGGCCAAGCCTGAAGCATACAGAGCGTTGAACGTGGCGCCCGCGAGGAATCGCAGGGACACTCCCTGGGCCAGCCCTTCCGAGAGCCAGTACAGCAGAACGGAGACGGGCAGCCCGAGCGCCACGAGGACCACGACGCCGCACAGCGCCACCGCCGGCCACCGCCACCGGCCCAGCCTGACCGTCGTAGGCGGCCGCTGCGACCCGGCGCCGACAGAGTGGTATCTGGCCCTGCCGCGGGCTCGCTGCTCGACCACCAACAGGCCGATGGTGAATACCACCAAGACCAGGGAGAGCGCCGACGCCAGGGTGCGGTCGAACGATGCCTCGTACTGGAGAAAGATGATGCGGGTAAAGGAATCGAATCGCAGCAGGGAGACCGCTCCGAAGTCGCTCAACGCGTAGAGCGCGACCAGAAGGGCCCCAGCCGCGATGGCGGGCCGCAGGTGGGGCAGCGTGATCCGGAGAAACGAGGAGCGCGCGCCATGGCCCAGGCTGCGGCTGGCCTCTTCCAGCGCGGGGTCCATGCCCCATAGCGACGCCCGGATGCTCAGCAGAAGGTACGGATAGGTGAACAGCGTCAGCGTCAGCCACGCTCCTGGAAACCCAAAGATCTCAGGAAGCCGGTCGACGCCGAAGGGACCCTCCAAAGCCTGCTGGATCAGCCCCTTGGGACCGAGAGCCGATATCAGGGCGAACGCCCCAACATAGCTGGGCACCACCAACGGCAGGACCGTCAACACGCTCCAAAGGCGGCGGCCCGGCAGATCGGTCCGGACCGTCAGCCAGGCCAGCGGCAGCGCCAGCACCAGGGAGGAGACGGTCACGGCAAGCGCCAGAAGCGCCGACCGGAACAGAATTTCCAGCGTTTGGACCCTGGCTACCAGCTCCCACGCCTCACCACCGGCATCGATGGTGCGAAACAACAGATAGCCGACCGGCAGCAGGACCACGGCCGCGGCCGCCAGCGCCGGCCATGCCAGCACCGCCGGCGCCCCGGGCCCGCGACGCCGGAAGTTGAAGTAGCGCACGAGACCCGAGTTGGCTTTTGCCACGAGCGAAGGCCCAGACGGAAATGCTTATTCGTGAATCCCCATCGAACGACGACGGGTCGATTGTAAGGACACGCTTCTGAAGTGAGGATACCTTTAGTGATTAACTATGTCAACACAAAGTGATCTAGGCTCGAAGCAGCGTGTCATTCGATAGCAACCGGCCCAACGCTATCGCGGCCAGCCCGCTCCATGAACAGCGGGCCAAAATCCGCGGGAGCTTAGGCTTGACAAACTCCTGAGCATCGTCTACGTTGTGCTTAGCGGAACGATCGTCGCAAGTGGTACAGTCGCATCGCACACGGTCCATTGTCTGGTGGACCAACGGAGGCGCGGTATGTACAGGGTAATCGATCGAGTCGGTGTCGTCTTCCGTGATTATCTGGACCGGTGGTTAGGTCTTCAGGTAAGGCAGAGCCGCCATTGGGCCGCCGACGCTCCTGGCTATGCTCCAGAGCGAGGCGACAGTATGGTGTGTAGCCGTTGCGCCGAGACACGGG
>JACZVV010000005.1 GCA_022572465.1 Chloroflexota bacterium | reverse complement strand
CAAGTTGGGCGCTTTCGCTATTCGATCCGCAGTAATGTAGGCGGGCCAGAACGGCTGAGAGATCACCACATCAGCGTCCACGAGCTCCTTTTCGAGGACCGAATCGGGTCCATCCTTATCAGCGGTAATAACCAAGCGGTGGCCACGATTTTCAACGAAGTTGCGCAGTCCTAGTCCGCCTGAAATCGATCCGAGTAATTCCCCAGGAACAAAGTCGATTGCAGCTGGTGAGGGCATAGTCTGCCCACCCGGGTATGCCGCGAGTACAGGTATGCCTTGTCGTGCATATTGAGGTGGATACCCTTCCACGGGATCATCGTAGAGCACACAGACGATTTTCTGTTTCGCAGCCATTTGTCCTCCTACGAACCGGGATTTCCCATCTCATCTGGCCTCAGGCTTCGTCGTTAGCCCAAAGGAGACAGCGACATCTTAAGCGAGTCTTTCGATGCCGGTCAATCCCAGGTATCTGCAACGGAACAGCGATTTCTGTCGTAACCACCCTTCTTGTTCATCTTGATTGTCATCGCGGTCCGCCAGGGACTTCTTATGCCCCCTCAAGGGGACACGGCTCCCCAGGCGCCTCCACTCCTTCTCGTGAGAATTTCTCCTTCCTGAGCCAGGCGGGCGGCGGTATAATCGACGCCTCGGCACGAAGTCAGGAGCCAACATGAAGTTAGCCCATAAGGTCTCCATCATCACCGGCGCTGGATCGGGCCAGGGCCAGGCCGCCGCGGTCCTCTTCGCCCGGGAGGGGTCCAGCATTGTCGCCGCCGACATCGATGAAGACGGCCTCAAGCGGACCGAGGCCCTGGTGCGGGAGGCCGGCGGCGACATTCTGACCGTCAGGTGCGACGTGAGCAAGGCCGCCGACGTTCAAGCCATGGTTCGGCGAGCGAAGGACGCCTGCGGCGGCATTCACGTGCTGTACAACAACGCTGGCGTGTTGCACCCCAAGGACGGCTACGTGACGGACCTGGACGAGGAGATCTGGGACCTTGTCTTGGGCGTGAACCTCAAGGGGATGTACCTCACCTGTAAGTATGCGATCCCGGTGATCCTCGAGAGCGGCGGCGGGTCCATCATCAACACGTCGTCGCTGGGAGGGCTCAAGGCGGGGGCCAGCACGGCCTACGGCGCCAGCAAGGGCGGCGTCATCTCGCTGACGCGCAATATCGCCCGCCAATACGCGCCCACCATTCGCGCCAACTCCATCTGTCCGGGTCCCGTGGACACGCCGATGATGGTGGTGGCCGCCAAGAAGGCCGGCCCCACGGGGGGAACCCAGGGCAAGGGTCCGATGCTGGAGCGATGGGCCGACCCCGGCGAGGTCGCCGAGCTGGCCCTCTACCTCGCATCCGACTCCTCGGCCTTCGTCACCGCGGCCAACTTCGTGATCGACGGCGGGCTTTCGGCGATCTAGCCGGGCGGCGGACCAGGCGGTGGAGGGATGTACAACGGTCTTCGCGTGATCGACGCCGGCTCGCACGATCACCGGGGTCACGATCTCAGGGACACCGACATCGACGCCCATTCCTACATCAGGGCCATGGTCGTCAGCGGCTTCAACCGCTGGGTCCATGACTTCGTCAACGAGACCGGCGACCGCGTCATCGGCGTCGGCTAGATCGACCTGCGCAACGTCGACGCCGCCTCCAAGGAGGCACGCCGGCGCCTCAAGGATTACGGCTTTCGAGCGTTTTCCACCAACACCCGGCCGCCCATGCCCGGCATCACCCTCGAGAAACCCTACTACGAAATGCCGTAGAGAGCGGCGGCGTTGTCGTGCACCAGCTTACGCCGCGTCTCGTCCGAGAGGTCGCCCAGGTCCTGCTCCACCCGCGCCACCGAGACCGGGAAAGTCCCTTCGGTGTGCGGGTAGTCGCTGGCCCACATCATATGCTCTTCATTGAGCAACGGCAGGGTAAGGATGCCGGGCCGGTCGTCCTCGAACGTGGCCCAAAAGCTCCGGTGGAAGTAGAAGCTGGGCGGCTCCTCTAGCTTCGGCTCGACGTAGTGACGGTGGTCCTCCCACCAATGGTCCATGAATCGCAGGACGAACGCGATCCAACCGATGCCGCCTTCGGTCATCACGAAGCGGAGCCCTGGGAAGTGGGCCGGCACGCCTCCCCAGATCAGCTCGAAGGTGGCGTGGCTCAGGCCAGTCTTGAGCTTCATCACCAGGATCGCGGTCGAGGCCGGGCCCCCTTCGCGGGAAAAATGACTCACCATCGTGCCCGTGGAGATGTGCACGGATATGGGCAGCCCGATGTCCTGAAGCTCCGCCCAGAGCGGTTCGAAGCACGGGTGATCGTAGGGCCGCTCCACGCGGTGAGGGAGCATGACGGTGCCGAGCCCCAGGTCCTTGGCGCGGCGTGCCTCCGCGATCGCTGCGGCAATGTCGGCCTCATCGCACTCCGCCAGGGGCAACTGGGCCGCGCCGATGAGCCGGTCCGGCGCCACCGAGCAGAACTCCACCAGCCATTCGTTGTACGCGCGCGTGCACGCCGCACGGAGGTCGGGGTCGGGGATCAAGCCCAGGGTGAACCAGTTAGGATAGACCACCTCGGCCTTGATGCCGTCCAGGTCCTGATCCACCAGGCGGGCGCGTGGGTCCATGGCCCCCTGGCGCTGCTCGGTCCAGCGCCAGGTCTTCTTTTCGATGACCTCGCCCTTCCCCTTGTTGATGGCCATGCCTCCCAGCTCGCCGGCCACCCGCCGGGAATCGACGCCCGGCGTGACCTGATAATCCCCGTCCTCGCGCGACTCGATGTGCGGCGCCCGGTCGCGATACTTCTCCGGCAGCCGGGTCAGCCACAGGTCCGGCGGCTCCACCACGTGCGAGTCCGCCGAGATCATCTTGAGCTGCGTTGCCACTTCAACAGCCATCAGGGGCCTCCTCTGGGGTTCGGCGTACGAAGCCATGGCCGATGGCAAAGATTATATCCGAGATTTCCCATTTCAACCCGCTAGCGTCCAAAGAGCCCACCATCCATGACCACGCGAACGGTACAGTCACCCCGGAACGCAGTCAATCACCCTGTCGTGCCCACCGGGCTACTTGTCTGTGGGGACAGTTGGTGATCAATCGCCCGGCCGCCCGAGCTTATGCTAGGGCACGTTATCCAAACGTTGGCGAGCGCGACCTTGTGGTCAACGTCGAGGGGCTCCTCGCGACTTCAACAAACGTGTTGGTGTAGGGGGTAGGTTAAAGCCCGTCGACCTCGCTAACGAACCCATCTCGACTGTGCTACTATCCATGCGAACAGCCGGTTCATGCGACGATCGGCGGCTATCGACGAAAGCATAAGAACAGCCTGTAACGGCCACCGGCCGAGGGCCAGGCTTCATCGGCGCCAGTCCACAAGAGGAGAAGGCAATGTTTCGACCCATTCGATTCGAGCCGGAGATGGAAGAGCTCGTCCGATTCGTAGAAGAGACCGAGCCCGACCGTATAGTCGAAGGGACGGTGGACAAGCTCCGGGGCGGTGTCTCGACCAAGGCGATGCTCACGGCATCGGCTCTAGCAGTGACCCGTTCCACCGATGTCTCCGTAGGCCACCATGGCGGCCCAACTCATCCCGTGTGCGGCATCCACCCGGTCTATCATCTCGCAGGGCGGCTCCCCGGAGAGTGGAGCTACCTCCCCGTGGTCCAGAACATCCACCTGTCCAACAAGCACATCCACTCCCAAGAGATGGGGCCGTATATCCTTCCGGAGTTGGCGGGCGTTGAAGCGAAGGATGTCCTCGGTCTCAGAGCGAAAGGCACTGTCAGGGCCTCGGAAGGCACGCTGGAAGAGACCAGGGACAATTTCCTATCGATGATGCAGATGAAGTATCCGGCCGCGGCCGAGGGTCACCTGGTCTACCTCCTGGGAAAGATGCCAGGGAATGAGGTGTTGGACCTCATCCTCACCAAAGCGATCCCAAAGAATCCCAACGACGACCACTATTTCCTCTATCCGATGTATAGCACCCGGGCCGTGGACTGCCTTGGGTGGGAGTGGGCGCCCGTCTTGTTTCGACCGGTGGTGCGCTGGCAGGCCCGGAATCCGTTTATGGGGAACTCATCCGTGTTCGAGGAGATCGAGGGTTTGTTGGACAAGTACGAGCTGCTGGAGAAGACTATCCCATTGCACACGGCCCAGTCCGAGACTGATTCCATCGGCGAGCTGGGCGAACGCATCGGAGCTTGCGACGACTTCTCCGCGATTCCCGAGATCCTGGCGGCCGCAATGGCTCAGGGCCTGTCGCTCGAAGGAGCCGGCGAGGCTCTGTCTATCGGCGCCGCCACCATTTTCTTGCGCACCGACTACGGCAATCCCATGGACGCCCACCTTCACACTGGCGCCAACGTTCGTCGTTACCTCATTACCCGGGAAGGAGTCAGCCTGCGGAACAAACTCCTGGCCCTCCTCACCTGGAACACGGGTCCCGAGATCACCTTATCGCTCGACAAGCTCGAGTGGAGCCCCCGCTTCGACGAGGAGACCGTCGCCCGTCTGCCGGACCGCGACCAGGAAGCCCTCCTCGACGCTATCGAGGAGAGCATCAACAACCAGCCCAAGGTGGAAGACCTGGGGGTCGCCAAGCTTCCGCAGATGCGGACGGCTCCCGAGCTCCGTGAGAGCATGGCTCTCGCTCAGCAGTACGCAGAGCGGCAGTACGATCCGATGGCCCTCTTCTTGCGGCTCGGCATGATAACTTGTCGCGATAACTTCACCGAGATGCACGCCCTGAAACACCATCAAGCCGTCGTCGAGGAGTTCCATAGCACCCGGGAGCCCTTCCGCTGGGTTCATTTGGTCTCGGCGGTGAAGCATACGACCATCGCTCACGCAAAGTGGCAGGACGTCTACACCGAGGCCAGGGAGCTCCTCAAGGTCTGACGACCGTACCGCTGCCCCAAGTTTGCGCCGTTTGCCGAACGTCCCGGCCCGCCTTCGGCAAATTCACAGACCCTGGAACGGCGAGACGGCGCCGCAATCGCTCCCAGAACGGTAACGGCGCCTCGACGGCTCGATCTCTCCCTGCACCATCGACATCCCGTTGGAGCTCTTAACATAACGCTCCGTCCCGCCAAGATTCTTGAAGCGGTTTTCCAGGTCGTCATCCTCGGCCGCGGCAATGATGGAAGCGTGTAAACCGCCCGTGATTCGCACGGTGCTGTCCCTGGACACCGGTCATCGCGCCAGGCGGATGCCTCTTTGAGCAGGGGCGTCACGTCCGGAGCGAAGAGATCCGTCGAGCACAGGGAAGGCGGTCAGCCGAGCGAAGCGATCGACGGCTTTTCGTACCGGTATCCGCGGCCCCAGACCGTGATGATGAGTCGAGGATTGCGGGGCTCTGCCTCGATGACTCGCCGGAGGTTGGCGATGTGCCATTTGACAAGGTCTTCCGTGTAATGGGGTGAGCCCCAGACACCGTCCAGCAGCCCCCGGGCCGACACCACCTTGCCCGACCGCTGGACCAGATAGACCAGGAGCTTGAACTCCGTGGGAGTCAGGTTCACGTTGTCGCCCTTGATCAGGACCTCCTGCCGGTCGAAGTCGATGGTCAGGACGCCATCGGCGTACACGTGTTTCACTTCCGTCGCCGGGACCCGGGCGCGCCTGAGCGCAGCCTCCACTCGAGCGAGCAGCTCGCGCATCCCGGTGGGCTTGACCACGTAGTCGTCCGCGCCCAGACGCAGGCCATGGACCTTTTCTTCTTCCTTGTCCAGGGCGCTGCAGACGATGATCGGGATCTGGGATACCTCCCGTATCCGGCTCACCAGCTCGAATCCGTCGAGGCCTGGCACCCGGACGTCGGTGATCACCAGATCCGGGCGGTGTTCGAAAAACATGCGCAGCCCCTCGAGCCCGTCGGAGGCGGCGAGCAGGTGATAGCCCGCGTTCAGGCAGCTCTCGCCAAGGCGGCGCTTCCAGGAGGCCTCCCGGTCCACCACCAGAATGGTGATGCCGAAGCCTTCGCGATCGACGAGATCAGGCAGCTGATCCATCCATCTCACCTGGGCCGTGGCGGCCGGCAAGCCGGAGCCGGATAGGCTCGGGCGGCTTGCGCTGCTCATCGTCTGGCATCGGGCCGCCGTTCCGAATCATGACGGCACGTAATTCCATGACGGCCTCCACGCAACCCCAACAGAGATTGGCGGGGCCGGAACGCCCACGGAAATCGGTCGGCCCAGTCGCCTGCGGCAGCCCCTTTTGGGTGCAGCCCATCAGATCCCCACCATTCCCACACGGAACCCACACCAGCGGGCGCTACACTTCATCTCAGTCGAATACACCTGGCCCGCCGGCGGGATGCGCTGCTGGACCGGCGGGGTAGGCCGGGCGAGGACAGTTCGGTGGAGGCAAGGTCGCTCTTGCCGCACTGTCCCAGGACGGGCATCGGGGTCACGACCGCGGGTGAAGGCAACCCCGCTGAAGGAGGGTCACGAGATGGCAAGCGTCGACGTGCAGCGAGCCGGACGACTGGCGCCTTTGCAGGTGGAGACGATTCCGGGATATCTCCGCCCGGACTATCCCCTCAGCGTCTTGCAGATCAACGGCGATTTGGTGATCCGGCCTCGCCGTGCCGGCGCCGTCCCCCCCGACGTCCAGCGGCTGACCGACCGCGAGCGAGAGGTCCTGGCCCTGGTAGCGGAAGGCCATTCCAACAAGTCCATCGGGGCCAACCTATGCATTTCCGAGCGGACGGTCAAAAACCATTTGACCTACATCATGACCAAGCTTCGAGCGATGGATCGGACTCATGCCGTGGTGACCGCCGTGCGGCTGGGGTGGCTGGCCATTTAGGGCACGCCGCCGGAGGGCGTCAGGCAACCGGGACCATGAACAGCGTTCCATCCCATCACCAAGGCTCGGCGGTCGCACCGAGCCCCATGGTTATCGACCGGCAAGTCCCGGTTGAGGCCCCCGATCGGGAGGCCGACCACCTGCTTGCTCAGGTCGCTTCTCTTCTTGACCGGCGGATGGAGACGGAGCTATCCGGCGACCGGCGGTCGTCCGGCCTCACCCCCGAGCTCGACGCCGGCACGAATCGGATACAGCAGGCAATGGCCGGCCTCCAAGTACGGCTTCTCCACATGGTCCGCCAAGAGGTGGTCCGCCTGCTGGACGATGCGGTGGCGAGCGTCGAGCAAGCGGCCGCTCCGTCGGCGGGCGCGGCAGAGGCGGAGCCTGGCCTCGCCCGTCCCCAGGGCGAAGCGTATGACACCGTGCGGCCGCTTGCCTCTCCCTCCGGGACGCCTGGAGCTTCCGGGACCCGGGAGAACGGGCCGGCGGACCCGGCCGGGACGACGACTCTCCCGAGTGCGGAGGGGGACCACGAGTTTGAAGGCATCGTGCGCATCAGCGTCCACCCCAATGGGGCGACTCGCCGCGCGATCCAATTCTTGAACGCCATCGCTCAGCAGCCCCAGGTCCGCCTGCTGCGTCTTCAGGGCTCCGATAGGGACGAGTGCGTCGATGTGTGGCTGAGCCTGGCGGAGCCGCTGCCGATGAAGTCGCTCTTGCTGGCGCTGGACGGAGTGCGGCGGGTTGAGGAGAGCGCCGATGCGGGCCCGGCAACCGATGAGCCCACGCTGACCGTGTATCTGGGAGAGGAGCCATGACCCGGCCGGCCGCAGCCGCCCAGTCGCGGCCGTTTTCCCTGCCCCAGCTCCTGGTCGGAGAGGGGATGCTGTCTCAGGAGGAGGCTGCCCGCGTTCGCGAAGTCGCCCAGCGAGACAAGGCCCCGGTGTGGCAAGTCCTGGTCCAGGAGGGGTTGGTCTCGTCGAGGGACCTGGCGGCCATCACGGCGATGCGTCTGGGCCTGAGCATGGTCAGCCTGCGCAACAGCACCATCGACCGGGAGGCGGTGGCTTTGGTCCCCGAGGATGTGGCCCGCAGTTACGTCGTCCTCCCGGTGGAGCGGAACGAGGATAGTATCACCGTGGCCGTGGTCGATCCCACCGACCTCGGGGCCATGCACGACCTGACGGCACGAATCGGCGTGGCCGTCGAGCCCGTTGTCGCCACGTCCGAAGATATCCTCGAACACATCGAGATCGCCTATCGTCTCAGCGCGGGCCTCGCCGACGCCACCGCCACCGCACCGCTGGACCGGAGTCCCACCGGGCGCCTTACGGCCTCGGCCCTGCGGTCCGCGCGACCTACCGAGCTCATCGACCTGCTCCTGCGCCAGGCGCTGCAAGACCGCGCCTCCGACATCCATATCGAGGCCACCGAAAGGCATCTTCGGGTCCGGTTCCGTATCGACGGAATCCTGCACGACGTGATGCAGCTCCCCCTGGAAAGCCAGCCGCCCTTGATATCGCGGCTCAAGATCATGGCCGGCATGAATATCGCCGAGCGCCGGCGAGCCCAGGACGGCCAGTTCGTCGTCGAGGTGGAGGGCCGGAACGTCGATGTGCGCCTCGCCGTCGCCAGCACCGTCAACGGCGAGATGGCGGTCCTTCGGCTCCTGGACAAGGAGTTCACGCCGATGGGCCTCGACCAGTTGGGAATGAGCGAGGCGGTCCTCGAGCGATATCGCCGATTGCTTGGCGTTCCCAACGGCATGATCGTGGTCTGCGGGCCCACAGGAAGCGGGAAAAGCACAACGCTCTATGCCTCTACCCTCCGGATGAACCGCAGCGAGCTGAACGTGGTCTCTCTGGAGGACCCGGTGGAGTACCACATCGCCGACGCCAATCAGATGCAGGTCCATCCCCACGCGGGCATCACCTTTGCCACCCAGCTGCGCAGCATCCTGCGCCTGGACCCGGACGTCATCCTGGTCGGCGAGATCCGCGACGAGGAGACGGCCGTCGTCGCCATCCAGGCGGCGCTGACGGGTCATCTGGTGTTGACCTCGCTGCACGCCAACGACTCGGTCGCGGCCTTGCTGCGGCTTCGGGACCTGGGCGTGCCGCCCTACCTCATCGCCTCGTCCGTGGCCGGCATCGTCGCTCAAAGGATGGTCCGGGTCATCTGCTCCGGCTGCCGGACCGCTTCCGCTCGCCCGCTCGCCGAGCAGCAGGCCTACGCCGATGAGCTTGGCGAAACGAGAGAACGGTTCCTGACCGGGTCGGGCTGCAACGTCTGCGCCCAGACCGGCTATCGAGGGCGCACCGGCGTGTTCGAGGTCCTGAGCATGACCGACGCCGTTCGCCAGCGTTTCCTGGCGGACGAACCGCGGCGCAGCCTGTGGGACCAGGCCCTGGCCGATGGAATGACCCCTTTGAAACGGGACGGCATGCTGAAAGTCCGCGACGGGATTACCACGCCCTATGAGGTGATCCGCGTCTTGTTCACCCTGGATTGAGCGAGCAGGCCATGCACTTTCGATATCTGGCATACACCGTCGACCATGGAGTGGTCCGCGGCCGGCTTGAGGCCGGGGATGAGTCCGACGCCCGGTCCGAGATCGTCAGCCGGGGCTACAAGCCGCTGCGGGTATGGCCAGCGTGGAAGCTCCCCAGCGTCGATGACCTGTTTCCATCGCTATTCCAGGTGCGGGCCGGCGAGCTGATTCGTTTCTCCAAGGTGCTGGCTACGATTCTCAGCAGCGGTGGCAGCCTTGCCAAGGCCCTAGCGCTGCTGGAGGCGGAGAGCCGGAACCGAACCATGCGCCGGACGCTGGCGTCGGTTCGAGCCAGCCTGGACGAAGGCGCCAGCTTTTCGGAGGCCCTCGCCCAACATCCCGGCGTCTTTGACGCCCTGTTCGTCAGTGTCGTCGAGGTGGGGGAGTACACCGGCCATCTGGCCCCCGCGCTGGGCCAGATGGCCGAAATGCTGGAGCGGGGGCGCCAGGCGAGGCAAAAGGCCATCCATACCATGATGTACCCTCTGGCCATCGTGGGGCTGTCCGTGGTTACCCTCGGAGTGCTCATGGCGGTCGCTCTGCCTCCGCTGCTGACCGTCTTTGACCAGATGGGCGCGGAGACGCCCGCCTTGACCCGGGCGGCCGTGTCGATGGTAGGCGGTCTGGATCGGAGCTATCCTTTCATCATCGTTGCGGTCGGGTTCGCGACCGGCCTGGCCCTGGCGGCTCGCCGGTTCCGCCGGACCCGCATGTGGCTGGACCGGGCTCTGGCCCGCGTCCCGGTGTTGGGCCCCCTCGTCCTGGCCGGCGAGCTCTCCCGGTTCTGCCGGACCATGGCCATGCTGATGGAGGCGGGAGTCCCTCTGGCCACCGCGCTGAACCTCGGGATCAGCGGTTCCAAGAATCTGGCTGTTCGCGAAGCTCTAATAGAGGCCGAGGAGAGTCTCCTCAGTGGACACGGCTTGACCGACGCCCTGGTGCGGTGTCCCGTCTTGCCCAGAATGTTCGTCGAGTTGGTCAGGATTGGGGAGGAGACCAACTCCCTCCAACGGACGATGGACGACGCGGCCGAGTCATATGAAAAGGATTTCGAGCGGAGCATCGACACCTTCGTCGGCATACTTGAGCCCGCGTCGACCCTGGCCGTAGGACTGATCGTCGGATTTATCGCCTTCTCGATGTTCGTTCCCATCTATTCCAGTCTCAGCGCATTGGATTGAGGACGTTGTGCAACTAGAAAGGGACGCCGAAGTGAAGCAATGGGGTGAGTTACGCCGCCGGCTATCCCGGCTCCCGGCCTGGGTGGCCCTGGCAGGGGCCGTGACGCTGGGCCTGCTGGGCTATTTCGGGCTTCTGGGCGTCCGCTACCTGGAGTCCTCCGCCGACGTCGGCGCGCTGACCGACGAAGCCCGGCTCCTTAACCGGGGCGTGGGACGGGTCTTGCCTGACGACGGAGTGAGAGTCGCGAGCGTCGAGGTCCAGGAGGGGCGTGTCGAGCGGGCCAGGGAGGCTTTCCAGGACGGACAGAGCGGATGGGTTGTCGCCCTGGTCTCGGACGCCGCGGTCGAAGCAGGCGTCCGCGTGGCCTCCATCACTCTCGGAGTCGAGGAATTGGCGACGCACCAGGGGGTCCGTTACCAGGCCTTGCCGGTGACCGTCTTGATCACCGGTGGGCCGGATCGGGTGTCGCGCTTTTTGGCTATGTTTCGGCAAGCCTCGTCGGTGATGGAGCCCGTCGGTTTGCGGATTTCGGGCATCGACGGGACTCCGGTGGCCACCGTCCGGCTGCTGTTCTACTCCTCCCCCGAGCTGACCTCCGGAAACGGTAAGGGATGATGCTGCATTTTCCATGGAGGCGGTCGCTGGCTAACGGGTGGCTCACCGCGCCCGCCCGGGCCCTTGGAGCTCGTCTCTCGATATTCCGAAGGACGGTGGTGACGGCCGTCGTGGAAGACGGCCGTCTTCGGCTCGTCGCGTTTCGTGGACGACGGGTCGTTGCCTGGACGACGGCGCTGCTGGATTCGGGCGACGACGGCCCGCAGTCGTGGCGTCGGCAAGCCCCCAAAGGCTTACGCGACCGACGCGCCGGCGTGGTTGCCGAGCTCCCATCCCACCAGTCCCTGGTGCGGTGCCTGGAGCTTCCGATCATACGGCGGCGCTATCTCGAGCCGGTGGTGGACTCCGAGATCCAGGAGAGCATTCCCTTTCCGTCGCACGAGGTCGAGGCCGCGTGGACGTATCGTAGGCGACCGGGAGGCCTGGAGGCGATGGCCATCGTGGCGTCCCGGCGAGACCTCGACGACCGGGTCTCGCTGCTGAAGGCTGCGGGGCTGGTCCCTGGGGCGCTCTTTTCCAGGGCCACTGCCCTCGCTTGCGCCGCTGGCCTTCCCGACGCCCTCCTGGTCAACGTCGCGCCGGCGCGGGCCGAAATTATCGTGGTCCGCCGGCGGGCGCCCAGGGTCATCCACATAACCAGGCTCCCCCCAGGCGGCTCCGGCGAGGCGGTTGAGGCTACCGCCCGGGCCGTCGGGCAGGTCATTGGTTACTATGAGGGCCTGAACGGCGGTGAACAGGTCGCCCTGCCGGTGGTTGTCACCGGGCATCTGGACGCCGATCGACTGGCCACCGTCCTGGATCGCGAGGTCCGGCCCTTCGCACCACCCGTGGACTGCCCCGATGACTTTCCCGCCTGGGAATACGCGGCCAACATCGGCCTTGCCCTTGCCGAAGGTTCACAGGCCCAGACCGGGTCCCGCGCCGCGGGCAGCGATTGGCCCCCTGTGGATCTCTTGCCGAAGCGGCACCATCGCCACGCCGGGCGCTTCCGTCCCCTGGCGGTCTTCGGCCTGCTGGCGGCCCTGGTGTTGGCGGCGTACGTGGCCACTCCGCAGGTCGCGACCATCGAGACGCAAGCCGCGGAGCTGAGAGCCGAAGTCACCCAGCTCCGGCTGGAAGCGCGCCTGCAGCGCTTGGCCCGCGGGCGGTTGAACGTCCTGGACAGTCGTGTTCAGGCTGCGAATATCCTGTCCGGAGCGCTGGAGGCCCTCCCGGCGAAGCTGGCCTTTCAGCTGGATACCCTTCTGGAGCGGATGGACACGGTGGCCCGGGAGGCGGACCTGGCAGATGTCCGCCTCTCCACCCTGACGATGGACAAACAATATTTGACCTTGTCCGGCTCCGCGCCGTCCTACGGCGGCGTTTCGAGCTTCGCCTCTCGACTCCAGGCGACAGAACTCTTCGCCGACGTGCGTATTCTCCTGGCCGAGGGACAGGAGGCCGGGGGCGGCAGCGGGGCCCAGGCCGTCCCGACGACGGTGCGATTCCAGATCAAAGCCATCGTGGCCCTCGAAGCCCCTCCAGACGCTCCCGTCGGCCCACGAAATTCGTCGTTGTCCCCCTAGGCGCCTGCCGGCCGCCCGCCTCGGCAATCCGTTTACTTGTCAGCAGCCGGCGTCTGCTCCACCCCGCGTCTAGTCTGACCCTGTTCTCTCCGTTCGCGACGGGGGTCCAAGCGGGGCTGGGGGTGTTCTTCGACACTCACCTAGGAAAAAAGTCCCAGGACGAATTTCCCATGGAAATGGGACTCTTGGACGATTCCAGGCGCCCTCCGGAGCGCTACCGTGGTTGAAAACCGGGGCGGACGACGAGACGTCGTTGGCGCCGGTCCGCGATCGCAAGCCCGAAAGCGACCTGTGTCGCCGGAAGAGGAAAGGAGAGGCGAAGCAATGGAGAAAAAGAACAAGGGTATTGGACTGGGACTACGTCGGGGTCAGGCGGGCTTCACGCTGGTGGAGCTGCTGGTGGTCGTGGCGATCATCGTAGGCCTGGCCGCGGCAATCATCCCCAACGTGGGAAGGTTTAGCGGCAAGGGGAACGAGGGCGCCACCGCATCGGAGATGGCAAGCATTCAGACCGCGATGGACGGAATGCTGGCTGAGGCGGGGATCGTCACGATCGCGGCCAACAACCTGGCCTCCCTCGGGACCTCCGTCCAGGCCTTCACCGGACTGCCTACCCTGCCCGGTGGCGGTGCGGTGACGCTTCCCGATACCACCACGGTCGATCTGACCAGCTATCTACGGGACACGGTTACCAGCTTCTACTACTGCTGGGACTCGAGTGGCTTGGTCACCGAGCAGTTCAGCTCCGCGACGGCATGCACCACTTAGCTTCCAGGCAACGTTCCCCGGCTTGCTGATCGCACGCGTCGGTCTGGGCCGCCCGGCTCCGGGTGGCCCAGACCTCTTCGCGGGTCGATGGATCAGCGACCGTTTTCCCCAGCGGAGGGCCACGATGCAGATTTCCCAGGCCGGACGCCGCATACCGCTCCACACACGGAGTTCCTGGCTGTTGGCCTGGGCTCGGCGGACGTGGGCGAGCCAACGAGGGTCGTTGATGGCGGAGACGGTCGTTGCGGTGCTTATCTTCACTCTGGTGGGCACGGCGGCGCTGACCGGCCTCTCAGCAACGCTGAACGTTGGTTCCAAGGCCGAATCTCAGGCGGCGGCCGAGAGGCTGGGCCGAAATCAAATGGAGTATCTGTTTTCCCTGGACTATCGCCAGCCGCCTGCGACATACCCCGCCGTTTCGGCGCCACCAGGCTATGCCGTCAGCGCCGTGGCGGAGGGCCTGGTCCTCAACGATCCCAACATCGAAAAGGTGGTGGTGACCGTCAGTCGCGACGGGCGAGCGGTCCTCGTTCTGGAGACTTTGCGGCTCATGGAGTGAGGTGTGGGCGTGGAGAAGCTAAAAGCACCGAAGGGCATGGGGGCCGAATGTCGCGGCGCCACCCTGGTGGAGGTGGTGGTGGTCGTCGGCATCCTGGTCATGGCCATGGGGATGGTGGGCAGTACGGTGTTCCAGGTGCTGACCATCGAGCAACGGTGGCGCGATGGAGCGGTGGCGACCAAGGAGTTGCGCCATGCGGGAAGTTGGTTCGCCGGCGACGCGCTGAACGCCGAGAGCACCGACCTCGTCGACGGCGGGCCGCCTGTCGCTGGCGCAACGATGACCTGGACCGATAGCTGGGGCCAGGCCCACAGCGCGACCTATACGCTCTCCGGCGCCGACCTGAACCGCAACTACGACGGAGCCCAGCATACGATCGCCAGGCGGGTTGCGTCCGCCGGGTTCTCGTTGTCCAGCGCTATTCTGACGTTCGATCTCGAGGTGCAAGCCAGCAGGAACGCGACCAAGAGCGCCAGCATCCAGACGTTCTTGAGGCGTTTGGAGAGCTGAGGCGATGGCAGAGGTCAGGAGTGGCGAGCGTGGCGTGGCCCTGATCATGGCCCTGGCGTTCATGGCGTTGGTGGTGCCCATCGTCACCGCCGCTTTGGGACTGGCCAGTACCCTGGCCGTGGACTCGCGCATCAAGACCGGCATCGTCAAGAGCCAGTACTCCGCCATGGGCGGCGGCCAGCACGTCCTCTACAGGCTGCTCAACGAGGCGGAGTACGCCGCCGGCCTCGTCACCGACGTCCCGCAGAGCTATACGGTGGAGTTGAACGGCCGGCCGGTCCAGATCGGCGTGCTCAGGACCTCCTCCCCGACCGGGGACCCCCCGGTGCTAGCCGACAGCAGCCGGAGGCTCCGCGTTCGCGTAGAGGTGATCCCTACCGACGCCCTGCCTTCCATCCTCACGGTCTTCACCTACACCGTCACCGTCGAGAACCTCCAGGACGGCCTCATGCGCTTGAGAAAGATCTACAATGAGTTGCCGGCGGCCTTCGCCTATCTTCCGGGCTCGACGACCGGCGTCACCGCTCGCGACCCCAGCATATCCGGCCAGCGCCTCACCTGGAACCTCGCTTCCGACGACATTACGATTCCGGAGGGGGCGGAGGCCACGCTGGTCTTTACCGCTCTGGCAACGGTCCCAGAGGGCACCTATTGCGACGAATCCTGGGTAGACCCGGGAGACCGGCAGACCACCTCGGGCAAGACTGCGCCGGTGACCGTTGGCGCCCCTCCCTCCAACCTGTGCGATGGCATCGCGGCCGAGGTGCTTGTCCAGGTGACGCCTCCGGTTGCGCTGGACGGCGTCCCCACGACCCACGAGTACACCATCACGCTCCGCAATTTGGGAACGGAGCCGTTGGTGGTGAGCCAGATACGGGACCTGCTTCCGGAGGGGTTTTTCTACGTGCCGGGTTCGACATCGGGCAATGTCACCGCCGACGATCCCAATATCACGCTCTTTCAGGGACAGCAGCGGCTGGACTGGACCTTCGATCCCGGATTGCCTTGGTTGCCGGGCCAGACCCTGTTCCTCACGTTCAACAGCGATGGGTCCGTGACCAGTGGGGTATACCCGAGCGAAGTCTGGGTGACCGTCGAGGAGCTAGAGGAGCCTCTCTACACCTGGCTCTCGGCTACGGTGCGCGTCATGAGCGTCTACCGGACCACCGCGACCGACGGAGGAAACACCGTCTCCTTTGAGGTGTGGATCGGCGACGAAGTCTATATCGTCACCCTGTGGGAGATCGGGCGCTAAGGTCAGGATGCCGGGTTCGAGCCGGCGTCGTCGCCTTGGACCGCCATCTCCACGACCATATTCCCCACGTCGCCGATGCCCTGGTCGGCGCAATCGCGTACCGTTGCCAAGATAGCGTTGTCGACGAGTTCCCTCACCCACGGGTCTGGCTCGGGCGTCAGCTCCCACTCGTGCCGGACGACCATCAACCGCAGCAGCCGCGTGAGGAAGTGCGACTGGAGCGGCGTATAGAAGTCCACCTGATCGATCGGTGATCGTGCCATGGTCTCCATCGACGCCTCCTGGCCCGTGCCCTCCGTGCGCTCCTTCAATGATGCGCCGAGATGGGGGTCTCCCGCTTCCCTCTAACGAGGTATTTCTGGGGTGAAAAACGGGTTACTCATTTTGAGGGAGAGGGGTCACCCCGGCGCCCGCTGGGGCGGGACTCACCGCGCCTGCCAGCCGCCTACCTCGAGGGCGGATACTTCGAGAATCACGGAAACTTGAGAGTGGATGTAGTCAGCGTCAGGGCGAAGGCGGTGGCAGGGGCGCCGATCGGCACGAACCCCGGCGAACCTCGGATGAAATCAGCCCAGCTCCGGAGCTTCCTACGAGAGCCAAGATCATCGAGCGCAAAGCTGGACGCGGGCGAGTCCCTGGTCGCCCTCAAAGCGGACGTCGCTCGCAGCCAGCGCACGCGGAAGCGGGTGGAGCAGGTCTTCGGCTGGATGAACCCTGTCCTGAGCGAAGCCGGAGAGACCGTCGCCGGGGCCCCGACGTGTCGGGGCCCCGCGGAGTGGCGAGGAATCGGCTGTGGCGGGAGGTGACGGCGGAGGCGGATATCCAACGGTTCTATGACGAGAAGGTCGTGACACGACTGGCAACGTCGCTGCACAGGAACATAACCGACGGCGCGCTCTTGCCAGGGTCCATCCACATGGGGCGCCCGGCTCTATACTTGGGGAGGGAGCCGGTGGTCATTCCCGTGGTCGACCTGGAGGCGGGGGCGCGGATGATGTCTAACCTGGTGGACGTGGAGCCGGACCCGGCCAAGATCGCCTGCGACATGCCCGTGGCGGTGGGGATGATCGACGAGGCGGTGGCGCCGGGACAGGGGGCGAACCGCTAGGACCCCAGGACGTAGAGGGCCACGACGGTGTAGATCAGGGCGGTGGCTGCCATCTGGAGCGCGTGAAAGAGCTCGTGGTATCCGAACACCCGGGGGAAGGGGTTCGGCCGCTGGAGGGCATAGGTCAGGCCCCCGGCCGAGTAGAGAAGGCCGCTCAAGACCAGCATGGCGAAGGCCCGTCCGGGAAGCGACGTCCACAGCTCGGATATGGCCACGATGCCGATCCACCCCAGGCCGACGTAGAGGCCTACTCGAATCCAACGCGGCGCCTGCGGCGCGGCCAGCGTCGTGATGAAACCTCCCAGGGCCAGTGCGCCCACCACCGACATCACCGGGATGCCCCATGCGTTGCTCATGAGCTTGATAGCGAAGGGCGCGTAGGCCCCGGCAATGAAGATGAAGATGATGGAGCGGTCCAGACGCCGGATCACGGCGCCAAGGCGCCGGCCCAGTGGCATCAGGTGATTCATCGCGCTGGTCGTGTACAGGATGATGAGGCCGGTGCCGAAGATGGCGCCGCCCACATAACCACGAGGCGAATCGGCGATGAACAGCAGGAGCAGCAGCGCGAAGGGGGACACCAGGGCGCCGGCTAGGTGCAGGTAGCCTCGAAGGAGGGGTCGTGCGGCGGCAGGCGGCTGAACGCTCATGGCAGACACTAGATTACGAAATCGGCGTACGAAACATCAAGTCTTACCGCACAGGGGTTTGCCGGACTGTCCCGATCGATCGGGACTCAGCCCAGCCTCCGATGCTCGTTCCGATTCCGCTCCGATTCACGTCGCGAGTCCTCGACAGAGTCGGGAAATCGGACCGGAGTCGGACCGCTTTCTCCAAGGGCGGGGTCGGGGCAGCCGCCGGCGTATTCGAAGTCGGCGCTGACGAGCGGCGCCTCGCCACGGATCGCGACGAGATCAGGCGGCCAGCCCAAAGGCCCCCCCTTCGAACGCTCTGATGAACTCCTCGTCGCTCATGCCCAGGAACTCCCGGCACACCATCTCAGTGTGCTGGCCCAGGCAGGGGGACGGCCTACGCAGCGAGGCCGGCGTCCCGGACAGCTTGAAAGCGGGCCGCTGGTAGGCCATGCGTCCCATCTCGGGATGGTCGGCCCATTGGAAATGCCCGCGAAACTCGAGCTGTGGGTCCGACGAGAGGTCCGACCCCTTCTGGACCACGCCCGCGGGCACACCCTTTGCCTGCAACGCTTCCATGAGCTCGAAGGCGTCCCATCGGCGCGTCGCGCCGGCCACCATGTCCTCGACCTCCTCTTCCCGCCGTTTTCGCCCCAGCAGCGTGCGCAAGGCCGGGCCGGTCTCCTTGAGGCCGATCACGGCGCAGAGGGCCTCCCACTCCGCGTCCGACGCGACGGCGATGGCGATCCAACGGTCGTCTCCGCGACAGGGAAAGACGCCGTGCGGCGCCGCGCCCGCCGAGCGGTTGCCGGCGGGACGCATCGAACGGCCGTTGACGGACGCGTCGAAGATGGCCGGGGCCGCAAACTGGATCCCGCCCTCGACCTGCGAAAAATCGATCCATACGCCGCGTCCGGTACGGCGCCGGCGGTCCAGCGCCGCCGCCACCGCCATGGCGCCGATGCGCGGGTTGATGAAGTCGTTGTAGGCCCCATAGGGGCCCGCGGGCGGCTGGTCGGGCCACCCGGTCAGGTGCCACAGACCAGCCAGCGCGGCGCCCTGGTGCCCGTAGCCGGGGTAATCGGCGTACGGGCCGGTCTGTCCCTGCTGGCACGTGCTGAGCATGATGATGCGCGGGTTGACGGCGGCAATTACCTCGTAGTCCAGACCAAAGGAGCGCATCACTCGTGGCGTATAGCTCTCGGCCAGCACGTCGGCCCACCGGACCAGGCGGATGGCCACGTCCCGGCCGGCCGCGGTGTCCAGCTCCAGGCTGAGGCTGAGCTTGTTGGCGTTGTAGTTGGCATAGAACCCCGAGCGGTCGAACCCTTCCCCTCGCGCTCCCCCGGGGAAGGGAGGTTGAAGGCGGAGGCCGTCGGGGCGGCGGAACGACTCGACCTTGACCACTGTCGCCCCATGGTCGGCGAAGTACTTCGTCGTCAGCGGGCCGACTCCCACCCACGTGAGGTCGACGACCTTGAGATCCGGGAAGAGCGCGGTCATAGAGCGCCGGCCGCCTTCAGCGTGGCCAGCTCGGCCCGCGTGATTCCCAGCTCGCCGCAGTAGATCTCGACGTTGTGCTCGCCGGGCCGCGGCGCCCGCCGCCTGACACCGATGGCAAGCCCCGCCATGCGGACCGGGTAGCCGGGGTAACGTGCCCCCGGCGCCACGCCCTCCTCCAGCTCCCGGAAGTAGCCCCGCGCCGTTAGCTGTGGACTGCCCAGCACTTGCTCCGCGGTACAGATGGGCGCCAGGAGAACGCGGTCGCGCGCCGCCTGCTCGTACAGCTCGGCCACCGACTTCGTCTCGAAAAATGCTTCCACCTCTCCCGCCATGCTGTCATAGGAGGCCTGCTCCCGTGGAGCGGCGTCTGGCGACGTCCAATCGATGGCCCGGAGCGCCGGGCTCGCTCTTCCTTCCCCCGCCATCCATTCGACGATGGCCCTCGTGCCCCGCCCCCGGGCGGGACCCGCGTAGAGTCCGAAGGTCACGTAACCGTCCTTGCAGCGCCACACGCTCTTGCCCCAGACGCCCGTCTGCTCGTTGTAGCGCCCCCAGCGTCCTCGCGTCATGTCGCGGCGCTCCAGCCACCACATCGGCAGCGCGTCCATGGTGGTCCACGCCACGGTCTCCTGCATCGACACGTCGATGTGCTGCCCTTGGCCCGTGCTTGCCAGCCCCGACAACGTCAGGAGACACGCCGCGGCGGCCTCGGCGCCGGCATGGGCATGGCTCAGCGGCAGCGTGCACCGCAGCGGCGGCCGGTCCGCGTCGCCCGTCAGGTACGCCGACCCGCCCAGCGCCATGAGCACCAGGTCCGTCGCACGGTAGCCGCTCCGAGGGCCGGTGGCGCCGAAGGGCGTGATGGACGCCCACACGACGCGGGGATGGTCTCGCGCGATGGAGCGATACCCGATGCCGAGGCTGTCCTGGCGTCCAGGAGCCCAGTCCTCGATTACGATGTCCGCCTCCGACGCCAGGGCTCGGAAGAGGGCCCGGCCATCGGGGTTGTCCAGGGCGAGGGTGATGCCCCGCTTGTTGGCGTTGAACGCCTCCCAAGAGAGGCTGTTTTGGGGGTGCGGGCGGTCGTCGGCAAAGGGTCCGGTGCGGCGCCCGGCATCCCCGCCAGGCGGCTCGACCTTCACGACGTCGGCCCCGAGGTCGCCCAACAGCTTGCCTGCCAGCGACCCGAAGACGCCCGTGCAGTCGAGCACGCGGCACCGTGCCAGGAGCGTGTCGTCGGCGAGGCCCACGGCGCCATGATACACCGATCCCCGCTGCCCCGGCCGCCGGTGGCCGACCGCGCCGGCTCGTTAGAGCGACAGCTTGACCGGGTTCATGATGCCGTTGGGTCCAGCGAGTCCCGACGTGCCATTGTGAGCCGTCAAATTCAGCGTGACAGAGCGCTACGCCCTCGGATCGCCGGTATCGTGCGCCGCGTCGCCACTTCCACAGCCTGAATCGACAGCGCACCGGGGACGTCTCACGCAAGTGCTCTATGAGGGTCGCTCCGTCTGCGGCGCCCGGACGCCCTTGCCCGCGATGCCCGGAGAATAGAGAGGTATGCTGGCCCTGTCAACGTCCAAGATCGCATGGCGGCTGAAGTCAACACGCGTGCGGAGTTGTGCTATCTTGCCATCGGTTACGGTCCCCGAAGCCGGTTGAGGTTGAAGCCCAAGGAGATTTCTCGTCACCTGAAGGGAGATCGGGATGTCGGAATACAACAAGGTCTTGCCGGTGAGCGACATGTGGACCCGCGATTATTGGGAAGGGGCAAAGCGCCATGAGCTGATTTTGAAGCGTTGTAGCGCGTGCGATTTCTACATCCACCCGCCGATGCCCACCTGCCCACGTTGCCAGACGGAAGACGTCCGGTCCGCCGTCGTCAGCGGCAAGGGCGCCATCTACTCCTTCACCGTCATGCACCACATCGGCAACCCCGGCTTCGACGAAGAGCTGCCATACGCCGTGGTCATCGTGGAGCTGGACGAGCAGAAGGGCCTCCTCACGGTAGGCAACCTGCTCGATTGCCCCCTCGACCGGATTCAGATCGGCATGACCGTGGAAGTGACCTATCAGGACGTCACCGAAGAAGTCACCCTCCCGCAATTCCAACCGGTCCGCGCCGCTGGGTAAAGGAGTCTCGCATGAGTACGATGACGCTGAGAGATCGGGCTGCCATCGTCGGCGTCGGACACACGGGATGCTTCCGGGATGCCGGCGTTCCCATGGGCACGCTGGCGCTGCGCTCTTGTGCCCAGGCGGTCGAAGATGCCGGCTTGACCCTGAAGGAGATCGATGGCTTCTGCACCGCCGGCGGCGCGGGCGCTCGCGACATCTCCACGGTTCTGGGATGGAACGACATCAGCTCCGAGTATATGATCGAGGCCCTGGGCCTCCCGGGGGTGAATTGGTGGGCCAACGCCCCCCTGGGAGGCGTCCCCGGCATGGGCTCGGTCGCCATGGCCGTCGTCGCCGTCGCCTCCGGATTGTGCGACACGGCGCTTGCCTGCCGCATCAACTGGCGCCCCAAGGCGGCCGGATACGGCCACGTCGGGCGACTGACCGCCAGCGGCGTCAACGCTTTCTTCGACCCCTACGGCTTCGGGGTCTTTCCGCAAAAGTTCGCCACATGGTGGCGACGGTACATGCACGAGTTCGGAGCGACACGGGAGCAACTGGGGACCTTCGTCGTGCAGTCGCGCCAGAACGCGCTCCTCAACGACAAGCCCATCGCCGCTCCTCGTACGCCCATCACCATGGACGACTACCTCAGCGCCAGGTGGGTCAGCGAGCCCCTGGGCTTGCTCGACTGCGACTACCCCTGCGATGGCGCTGCCGCCGTCGTCGTCACCACCGCCGAGCGGGCCCGCGACTTGAAGCAGAAGCCGGTCTACGTGAGCGCCGTCGCTACCGGGCAGGGGCCTCGGCCGGACTTCGTGTTCTGGCACGATTACACCGAAATGGCGTGCCACAAGGCGGCTGAGGGCATCTGGGAGAAGGCCGGGTTCAGCCCTCAAGATATCGACATGACCCAGATTTACGACGGGTTCAGTCCCTTCATCCTGTACTGGATGGAGGCCCTGGGGTTCGCGAAGCGAGGCGAGGCCGGGCCTTTCGTCGGCAGCGGCGCCCTGGCCCCCGGCGGCATGCTGCCCACCAATCTCAACGGCGGCCAGCTCAATGAAGGGCGTCTGCACGCGATGGGCCACGTCATCGAGGCCACCCTTCAGCTCCAGCGGAGGGCCGGCCCCCGGCAGCTCAAGAAGGCGGAGGTGGCGCTCACCGCGGGTGGCGGCATGGCTGTCGCCTGTATCCTCGTCCTGCACACCTAGCAGTCGCTCATGGCGGCAACGCGACGATGACGAGTGGGAATGGGCGCTTGTCCTCGCGTACCATAGCGGTGGCGCATCCGGCGCATGGCTCGGCGTGCGCCGACGTTGCTTCGTTCCATCACGAGAGGTGATCGAGATGACCATACCGTTCAAGCTGGTCTCGTCCGACTCCCACATCGTCGAGCCGCCAGATCTATGGGCTGAACGCATCGACGCCAAGTACCGGCACAAGGCGCCGACCATCGTCAGCGGCGTCAAGTCCGACTACTTCGTCTGCGAGGGATTGCCGGTCCCGCGTGCGGGAATCGGCTTCACTTCAGCGGCGCTGACGAAAGCCGAGGAGCTCAAACATCAGGAACGCTGGGAGAATATCTATCGGGGCGCGTGGGACCCTCGAGCTCGCCTTGCCGACATGGTGCGTGACTCCGTAGAGGCGGAGGTCCTGTACCCCACCTTTGGGCTTTTCATGTACCACCTGGAGGACCTGGGGTTCCAGCGCGCCTGTTTCCGAGCCTACAACGACTGGATGGCCGAGTTCTGCTCAGCCCTCCCCGGTCGGCTCTTTGGCGTCGCGATGATCGCCAACGACTCCCTTGACTGGGCCATCGACGAGATGGGCCGGGCGAAGCGCATGGGCCTGCGCGCGGCGTTGATCAGCCAAACCGCGGGTTCGTCCGGCAGCTACAGCGACCCAAAGTACGATTCGCTCTGGTCTCAAGCGCAGGACCTGGAATTGCCCATCAGCCTGCACCTCGCCGCCGACAAATCGTCGTTCAACTTCACCAACAACATCCTCGTGGACCTCTCTCTTGGCTTCACGCCGGTCATGTACTCCGTCGCCTTGATGATTTTCACCGGCGTATTCGACCGGCACCCGCGCCTGAGAGTGGCCACGGTCGAGAACGAGGCTGGCTGGGCCGCCATCATGATCGAGCGGATGGACTATCGCTACGAGCGCGATCGATTCTGGGCCAAACAGGCGAACGGCATCACCTCTGGCCGTCTGCCCAGCCAGCAGTTCCGGGAGCACGTGCGCTGCTCGTTGATGCGCGATCTGACGGCCGTCCGGGCCCGCCAATACATCGGACTCGACAACCTCATGTGGGGCTCCGACTTTCCGCACCTCGACAGCACCTGGCCCTACTCGGCAGACGTGTTGGGCAAGCACTTCGTCGACGTGCCGGTCGAGCACCAGGTGAAGATCGGCCGCGGCAACTGCATCGATCTGTACGACCTGCCGTTGGACCCTCGCGGCTAGCACTCAATCACCTGGGTTTTGTGCAGGTCATCCCCAGCGCAACGCAGTGAATCGCGGACCGACCCCATGCGTGGATAGCTAGCTGGCGGAGGCTAGTGGTGCGCTGCGAGCGACATTGGCGGAGCTACATGCCCCGGGCCTTCATCGCCTGCTTCATGACCAGCCGACGGAGCATTTTCGGGGTAAGTTCAGGGTTTCATGAGACGATTGCCCGCGTCTGTATAATCTCACGTAGCACGAGGGGCCTGCGTCAGCAGGCCGAGGAGGAAATGATGGTCGTAGCGCCAAAGTCCAAGTCGGCCGAGATTCGCGCCCGTCTGGGCTATCCGATCATCGACATCGACGGCCACATGAACTGGATCGGCGTCGGAGACTCGCTGCGGGACTACATCCGCCAGGTAGGCGGGAGCGACGCACCGGAGCGGTTCGACCGCGAGGCCAAGCGCTCCAACTCCCAACTTCAGGGGGGAAGCCCATGGTGGCAGATGTCCGGGGATGAGCGCCGGCGTCAACGGATAAGGCACCCCGCCTGGTGGCCGTTCCCGACCAAGAATACCTACGATCGGGCCACCTCCGCCCTGCCCCGGCTGTTGCACGAGCGCATGGATGAGCTGGGACTGGACGTGACCGTCCTCTACCAGGGCTTCATCCAATCGCACCACCACGACGACGAGCTTCGCAGGGTCGGCTGCCGCGCCTTCAACATGTGGCAGATGGACCGCTTCCGCGGGTTTACCGACCGTATCATCCCCTCGGCCGCAATCCCGATGCACACCCCACAGGAGGCCATCGAGGAGACGGAGTTCGCGGTCAAGGAGCTGGGCTACAAGGTCATCTGCATCGCCGCCTTCGTAGTACGCCCGGTCCCGAGATACGAGCGTGAGGCCGCTCCATTTGGCGAGGAGAACTTCTGGCTCGACTTCTACGGTCTCGATAGCGCCTACGACTACGATCCCTTCTGGGCCAAGTGCGTCGAGCTCGGAGTCGCCCCCACGACACACTCGGTCGGCATGGGCTTCGGCAGCCGCCGTTCCATCTCCACCTACATGTACAACCACATCGGGCACTTCGCCTGGGCGGCGGAAGGCCTGTGCAAGGCGCTGTTCTTCGGCGGCGTCACCCGCCGCTTCCCGACCCTGCGGTTTGGGTTCATGGAGACGGGGGTGGGCTGGGGGTGCAACCTGTACGCGGACCTCGCCGCCCGCTGGGACAAGCGTAACGGCAAGGCCATCGCGAACCTCGACCCCGCCAACCTCGACATCGAGCTCATGTCGCGTCTCATCGAGCAATATCGCGACGAAAAGGTCGTGGGAAGCCTGGAGGATCTGCGCGCATCCTTCCGGCCGGAACGCGCCCCCGACAATCCCAACGACTTCGCCGCCTGCCGTATCGAGAAGGCCGAGGACATCCGCGATCTCTTCGTTCCTCACTTCTACTTTGGCTGCGAGGCGGACGACCCCATGAACGTATGGGCCTTCAACGGAGGCGTGAACCCCTTCGGCGCGCGCCTGCGGCCCATGTTGAGCTCCGACATCGGGCACTGGGACGTCCCCGATATGACCAAGGTGGTAGAAGAGGCGTACGAGTTGGTGGAAAAGGGGCTGATCTCGGACGAGGAGTTCAAAGAGTTCGCGTTCCTGAACCCGGTGAGGCTGCACGCGGGCATGAACCCGGACTTCTTCAAGGGCACAGCAGCGGAAGCGGACGTTCAGAGGCTCATCAGCGAAACCCCGTCAGCCCTGGAATAGCGGTCTCGTCCCAGGTGGACAGGAGGTAATCGAATCATGGTCGTGACGAACAAGACCCGTTCTGCGGAAATCCGCGCCCGGCTCAAGCATCCGGTGATCGATGCCGACGGCCATACGGTGGAGTTCATGCCGCCTCTCGAGGACTACGTGAAGGCTGCCGGCGGCTCTGACTATGAGGTCCGCCTCACGCCGTCCTTTGGGCGAGGCCAGCCCGAAGCCGACGAGGCGCGCAAGGATGTGCGAGCTCCTCGCCCGCCATGGTGGGGTGTCCCGGCCAAGAACACCCTGGACCGTGCCACCGCTGCCCTGCCGAAGCTGCTGTACGAGCGGATGGACGAGTTTGGCCTGGACTATACCGTCTTATTCGGCACTACCCTGGGTGTCGACGTCCGCCGTAAAGGCTCGATGAATCCCTTCGATGCTGAAGCTGCTCAGGTCCGTGCCCGCGCCGTCAACACCTACCGCGCCGAAATCTGTCGCGAGTTCGCCGACCGCATGACGCCCGTCGCTACCGTGCCCATGCACACGCCCAGCATCGCCATCGAGGAGCTGGAGCACGCGGTCAAGCACCTGGGTCTCAAGACCATCGCTATTTCCGCTGTGCTCCGCCCCATCCCATCGGTGATGCGCGAATTCCCCGATCTCTACAAGCTCAAGGTCGGCTTCTCCACCCTCGGGTGCTGGCTGGACACCTTTGGCATCGATAGCGACTACGACTACGACCCCTTCTGGGCCAAGTGCGCCGAGCTCAAAGTGCCCGTCATGACACACGGGCAGGGCATGGGCTTCACCACGCGCAACTCGGCGACGAATTACATGTACAACCACATCGGCCACTTCGCCTCGGCGGGGGAGGCCATGGCCAAAGCCCTCTTCATGGGCGGGGTGACGCGGCGCTTCCCAACGCTGCGGTTCGCCTTCCTGGAAGGCGGCGCCGCGACCGGATGCCGGCTGTACGCCGACCTCGTTGGTCACTGGCAGAAGCGGAACGCCCGCGATCTTGAGAACTACAACCCCAACAACCTGGACCGCGAGCTCTTCCTCGACCTGCACCAGCGCTACGGCGGCAAGATGGTGGAAGGCCGCATGGACCGGGTTCTCACCGGCGGCCAGAACCTGGAGCCCGAGCACTTCGCCGACACGGCCTTCCTGGACGACTTCGCCCGCTGCGAGATCCGTCGTCCGGAGGACATCCGCGACCTCTTCATCCCCCGCTTCTTCTTTGGGTGTGAGGCCGACGACCCCACCAACGCCATCGCCTTCAACCCCAAGCTCTGGCCCATGGGCGCCCGAATCAACGCCATGTTCAGCTCCGACATCGGCCACTGGGACGTGCCGGACATGACCAAGGTGCTTGAGGAGGCGTACGAGCTGGTGGAGGAGGGCAACATGACGCCGGAGGACTTTCGTGATTTCACGTTGGCCAATCCCGTGAGGTTCTTCGCCGGGGTAAACCCAGACTTCTTCAAGGGGACCGTGGTGGAGGCGAGCGTTGAGAGGCTCATCAGCGAACACCCGTCAGCCCTGGAGTAGCCGGAAACCGACGTGAGTCCTCATGCCGCTACCAGCGGGTCTGGGCGAGGCCCGGGTACGAGAAGAGACCATGGCGGGAAATCGGAGATCCAAGCCGGCGCAGGTCCGCGCACGCCTCGATCACCCCCATCCTGATCGACTGCATCAGGGAAGTGGGCGGCGGCGACCTGGCCAAGCACTACGAGGAGAGCTTCCAATCGGCCTGCGGGCAATGCGCGCTTACATGACCCTTTTGTCGGCCGAGGTGCGCTCCTTGCCATCGGGAAAGCCGCGTATCATGCAGTCCTGGGTGTAGGTGGCCACGAGCCTGCCATCCTGGGCGAAGATATTGCACCGGCCATAGGCGCGCCCGCGGCCGGCCCAGATACTCTCGCCGGCCATCAGGAGCCATTCCGAGGCGGCGAAACGCTCGTGGAAGTTCACCGTGTGGCTGACCGGGCCGGTGGAGAACATCCGGTGGGCCATGCCCTCGCTGACGCCGGCGTGGGGCAGCATCGACGTGCCAATCATGAAGCCATCGGTCGCCCAAGACAGTATGGCTTGATTCACGACCGGTGAGTCGAAGGTCTCGGAGAACCGGGTCCACACGAAGAGCTCAGGCGGACCGGTTGGCTGCTCTTCGCTCGCGGTGTTGACGCCGTGGCAGATGATGCCCTCCGCTCCAGGAAACACGCGGGGGTCCGCACGGCCGGCCGGGTCCTCCGGCCCGGGAACGTCAGGCATCTCCACTGTTTTGTGGCGGATCAGGTCGGGCTCGTCTATGTTCAGCAGCAGAAGCCCTCGGGATACTAACCGGCGTTCCTGCCACGCGGTCACGGTGTCGCTCGCAAAGGAGCGCCCGCTATGTATCGAGTCGACTTCATACACCATGGGCTCGGCATAGGTCCCCGGCCGCGCGAAGATGGCGTGGATCGACTTGACCTCCTTGTCCCCGCCGCCGGCCATGGCCGAAGCCATGATCATTTGAGCCAGGAGCTGGCCGCCGAACACGACGTCACGCCCAGTCTCGCTCTCTTCGCTGCGTTTGGGTTCGTGATTGGCCTGGTAGCGGTTGTCGGCAAGGCGCTCCAAGCGGAGCACCTCGGGCAGCTTGTCAACGTCGATCATCGGAGTGGCTCCTTTCAGGACTCACGTCGTGCTTTTCTCTTCCGGGCGGACATCGGTGTCATCAGCTCGTCTCAGCCCCGGCCAGGCAGGGTCAAATCAGGGGGGTGGGCATGGGCATAGCTTAGGTGGAGCAGCCGTCCGGAGCAAGGATGGGTTTCGACACACGCGGTTGCGGGCTGCCCCCGATACCCCGGTACGTCGGGGCAACCTCGGGGCCGGCCTTCGAAAGGCAGGTGTTTCGCTTGATCCCCCCTAACGAGTCTCCAGCAGGTGGCTGGTGGTCTCGGCCCCTTTCCACGGGGTGGCCAGCTCCTCCGAAGTCATGAGGCCCATCTCTTCGACCAGCTGCCTGGCGACCACGGTTTTGCCGGTGAAGGCCAACGGGTTGCGGCACGTCGCTATATACGCGGCAGCCCGCGCGGGGACCCAAACCGTGTGGGTGTCGGACCGGTCGACTCCGGCGTTTTGAACGGCAGCCCCGCCCTCGGGGGCCACGTGCCGCTCCGTGAGCGTATGGCCCGGGTCCAGGTTGACCACCGAGACGCCGTATTGCCGCACCTCCTTCGCCAGCGTCTGAGCGATTCGGTGCGCCGCCACCTTGGTGACCGGGTAACCCAGGCCGGTCCCTCCCTTGCCAGGCATGTGCGGGCTCTCGCGGGTCGCCTCGGTGGTGGTGAGGTTGATGAAGACACCGCCGCCCTGGTCGATCATCGGCGGCAGGCAAAGCTTGTGGAGCAGCAGCGCGGCACGGAGGTTGGTGCTGATCATCTGATCGAGCGCCTCCCAACTCGTGTCCACGAACATCGCCACATAACCCTCGCCGACGTAGCGCGCGTTGTTCACCACGACATCGATGCGCCCGAACTCCTTCACGGTGACGTCTACGACGTTCCGGACGTCTTCCATGCTGCTCAGGTCCAGCCGTACCGGCAGCGCAGAGCCGCCGGCCTTCTTCACCTCCTCCGCTGTTTCATGGATGGTGCCGGGCCACGGCGTCACCTCCTTGTGGGTGGTCGACCGGGCGGTGACGACGACGGCGTACCCATGTCGAGCCAGCTCGATGGAGATAGCCTTTCCGATGCCCCTGCTGGCCCCCGTCACGATGGCGACCTTCTTCCCTTGCGTCATCTCTCTCTCCTTTCCAACGGATGCTGGCGCGCTCCCCGCCCAAGTTTCGCGGCGTCAACTTTCGCCAGCATCGGATAGTGTCCTAATTTGACCCAATGGGGAGAAGCCAACTCTCCCATAGCCCGCTCCGAAACCCGATGCCGTCGAAATACACCGTGTACTCTTGTTCGCTTTGCCGGCTACCGCCGACTGTACCGTGCTCCAAGAAATCATCTACTGACGTCACGATGCCGACTGCATCTATAAGTTCGGCGAGCTGTCCCTCAGTGTCATTAGGTACCCGTACCTTATCGCCAACTGCAAAGCGAGCCATACCTAGTCCCCTTTTCCATGGAGGTCAAAGACCTGGATTGTAGGTGGTGGATTCGTGACCTTCTCCAAAATTAGGACACTACCCAGCATCGACATCGCATCCGCTCTCCCCGAGCGTGCGTTCGATGGCGGATCCCCTTTATCGTGCGTGCCGTCTGCGATCAGGGACGCTGTTGCTACATGGTCAGGGCCACTCGAATGCACTCCCGCTTGGCCGCGACCGGAAAGGCGTCGTTGATCTCCGCCAGCGGGAACTTGTGGGATACGATCTTGTGATAGGGAGTCCGGTGTTGGGTGCGCGCCAGGAACTGCAGCGCCCGGGGAATGACCCACTTTTCGTAAACCACCACCCCCACAATGGTCCGGCTGGAGCGCACCACCGTGGGCGGAATGATCTCGGCCGGAGCCGGGGTGATGTTTCCCACCCAGAGGTACCGCCCACCGGGGCGCAGCATGTCGAGCCCTTCCTGGATCACTGCCGGCGAGCCACTCAGCTCGGCCACCACGTCCGCGCCATGTTTTGCAGTCCATTCGCGGACGCGGGCCACCCGCTCTTTGGACGACGACTCGTCCACGTTCAGGGCCTTGTCGGCTCCGAACTCCTCGGCGAGCTGCAGGCGGGACTTCATGCGGTCCAGGACGATCACCTGGCCTGCCCCCATCTCCTTGGCGACGGCCGTCGCGTAGAGGCCCAGGCCGCCCACACCTTGAATCACCACGGTGTCGCCAAGGGTGATGCCCACCCTGTGGAGGCCGTACAGCACCTCTGACAGGGCGCAGTTCACCGGGGACACCAGCTCGTCCGGGAGGTCATCGGGCACGCGGAAGACCCAATATCCCGGACGAATGTAATAGTATTCCGCGAAGGCGCCGTTGAAATGAGGGTACTCGTCTGGAGAGTGCTGCTTGTCCCGGTATCGGTACGGACAGGCGGCATCGCTGTGGAGGCAGGCGACGCACGTGTTGCAGGGCCGGAAGTAGGAGTAAGCGACCCGGTCGCCGGCCTTCAAAGGGTGGCCCTGGCTGTCGGCGCGCACGTTGCGACCCAGCTCATACACCTCCCCAAACATCTCGTGACCGGGGATACTCCCGGCAGGAGCCACGGCCGGTGCGCTGCCGTCCCATCCGTGCAGGTCAGAGCCGCAGATGGTAGCCATCCTCACCTTGACCAAGAGGTCGTCGGGACCGACCTCCGGTATCGGGTACTCCCGGAGCTCGAAGGGCGCTCCAGGACGGGCTGCGATTGCTGCAACTCCATTCATGGCGATGACCTCCTTAGTTGGCCCGCTGGCAAAAACGGCATTATACACCTCATGCGACTTTTATCGGTCCTCATCGCGGCAACCAGGCCGGCGGCACAGGCCATTTCAGGTCTCAAACGAAAAATACTGGATCAACTTCCGTGTCGATGTCGCCATCGTCAGACGGCCCAAGCGACGGGTGACTGCTTCTCGATCATGGGGAGAGCGCCTCGTATCGAACGAAGTCGGAGATAGACAGGCGCCAAAGACCGCCCGTCGGCGGCGGCCGCCGCCCCGGCACGTCCCGCTTCGGCTTGCTTCCGCTCAGGCGGAATCCTCGGGACGGCATCGAGGCGTCCTCCCGGCTAGGGTCGGAGGGGGCGGCCGAAATCGGAAAACCCGGCTGAGTTGGGACAACGCGCCCACGATGGGGATTGACCATGGCACACGATCGGCATAAGGTTATAGTGCTCGTGCACACATACGTCTCGGCCAACGGGGACGCGACCGGCGCGGGAGGCACACGATGACTTTGGACCGTTGGCGCGAGATTGAATGACAGGTCGAGCGAGAACAGCTTGAACGTGAGTTGGTGGTCGGTTACGAGGAGGCTTTCAGTGGCCCTGGCATGTGTCCCACCGATGAGGCAGATGAACTCTCGCCGGTTCGAGCGGGCGGCGGGGTTGTGACGCGAGCTAAAGGGGAACCCCTGCAGACGCCTTGGCAGATCCTCCTGAAGTCGAACGCTTCACCTTCGGTCATGAGATGATTCAAGAAGGTGTAAAGCTCTCCCCTGCCGAGGAGTACGCCGGGCTGAAGAGGACCATTGAGCAACGCGGGCTGCTGAATAAACAGCCGGCCTACTATACGTACAAGATTCTCCTGACCCTGAGCCTGCTGGCTCTGAGCATCGCCTTCCTGGCGCTCATAGACAACATCTGGTTACAGCTTGCCAACGCCGCGTTCTTGGCCTTTGTTTTTGGCCAATTTGCGTTCATCGGCCATGATGGAGGCCATCATCAGATATTCACCTCAAAACGCGGCAACGAAATCGTTGGCTTGGTCATCTGCTTCCTCCTCGCCTTTGATCGTAGCTGGTGGGTCGACAAGCACAACCGGCACCACAGCTATCCTAACGATGTCGCTCTGGACCCCGATTCGAACATCCCGGTCTTAGCCTTCACCAAAGACCAGGCCCGCTCAAAGAGAGGCCTCTACCGATTTATCGTCAAGTACCAGGCGTATTTCTTTCTCCCGATGCTGGCCCTTGAGGGATTTGGCTTGAGGCTAGCCAGCCTCCAATACCTGCTTCGCACGAAGGTGAAGTTCCCCGTAGCCGAGCCGTTGCTCATCGCCTCCCACTTCGTGGTATACTTCGCGCTGTTGTTCTATCTGCTCGAGCCCTGGCACGCGCTGATGTTCATTGGCGTGCATCAAGGCCTTTTCGGCCTATACATGGGCGCATCCTTCGCTCCCAACCATAAAGGCATGCCCATGCTGGACAACGATACCGATATGGACTTCCTGCGACGGCAAGTGATCACGGCTCGAAATATCAAAGGCCATCCCTTCACCGATTTCTGGTACGGCGGCCTCAACTACCAGATCGAGCATCATCTGTTCCCATCCATGCCCCGCAACAACCTGAAGGAAGCTCAGCGGATCATCAAACCTTTCTGCCAGACGCACCACATCCCTTATCACGATACCGGCACCTTACAGGCGCAGCGAGAAATCCTGCGAAGTCTGCATCAGGAGAGCGCGCCACTGCGGGACGCAAGCCTCTAACAAGCCCTCTAGATACAGCTAGAAAACCGGGCGCCCTGCTGTCGGCATGGTGCGGCCGAAATGGGGAATCCCGGGTTAGAAATAATCCTGCAACGGCCAAGCGGATCGGCCGCCGCCGCCAGCTACTCTTCGACGCGACCCGACTTGGGGAGAAAGCCCTGTTTCTCCAGCACCGTCTGCATCACTTCGTAGTAGTGGTAGCCGGGGATCATCGTGCGGCCGAGGATCATGGTCGGCGTCTTCGTAATGCCGCAGCGCCGCGCCGTCATCACCGTCTCCATCGTGCGTTCCCGCAGCGTGCCCTCGTAGAGCGAACGCCCTAGCTCCTCCGCGTCGAGGCCAACCTTGTCGGCCGCCTTCTGCAGCGTCGATGCCTCCCCAATGTCCTCGCCTTCGACCCACAGAGCGTCGAAGACCGCCGTCTTGAACGGCATAGCCTTGCCGTGGTCCTCGGCGAAGGTGAGTCCTTCGAACGCCAGGAAGCTGAACTGCTGCTTGTCCGGCGGCCGCATCCGCTCGGCCTTCTCGGGCTCCAGCTCCTTCAGCCATTCGTAGACGGCCTTTCGGCGATCGGAGCCCGCCGCGCGGTCGATCGGCTTGCCCTCGCGCGGCGTCTCGGGATGGAGCCAGTGGGGCTTCCAGAGCAGCGGCTCGACGTCGTAGTCTCGTGCGAGCTTGTCGATGCTGTCCTGCACGATGTATGACCAGGGGCAGACGAAGTCGGCAAAGACCACCACCGGCAATTTGCCTTCATGCGTATCGGGTTGATCCCTGTCTCCCATGACAGAGCACTCCTTATCCGCTAGATCGCCCGGGCCATCGCCTCGGCGGCCTCGACGGCGATGCCTTCGCCTGAGAGTCCGCCCTCGAGCGCATCCTTGTCGAAGGATAGCAAGATCAACGTGACGCCGCCAGGCCCGGCTTCGATGGGCTCTGGGCGTTCCTCGCCGTGGACGTAACGGAGTCCACAGGCCCCGAGCTCGCGGCCCTCCACAAGCATCGATCCCTGCAACACGACCTCGTAGCGTCCGTAGGGGGCCGATTCCATCGGGAGTGGCATATGGGGCGGGCACTCGAGGATGACCGCCTCAGGCCCCAGCGCGTGAGGTATGAGCACCTTGTACCGTAGGGCCTCCGCTCCGGGCATGGGCCTCCAATCGACGTCCTTCGCCATGCCGTGAAGCACCCGGCCGGTCAAATTGATCTCCCTGCGGGCCGTCCGGTTGCCCATCGTCATCAGGCCGCCTTGCTTCGGGTGCAGCACCAAGACGTCGTGCTCCTCGCCGACCGAGAACGGACCGTAGGGCGTGTTGTGGTCCGTGTAGTGCACCCCCGGCGGACGCAGCTGGAGCGAGTCCCTGGGAAAGTCCATGCTGCCGTCCAACAGGAGCTGGAACTGTGACGTGAGATGCATGTGGGCGTACACCGACAGGCAGGCGTCGAAGCGGAGGCGGAGCGCCTCGGGGCCGCCGTCGCTCCCGCTCAGCAAGACCTGGCCACGGAAGGTGATGCCCTCGGTTTCGGACGGCTTCCAGGGAACGCTGGCTGGATCGACGACGTACGTGAGCAAGAGATGCTCTCCATCGGCATGCGCCGGCCTACGTTCGATTCTAGGTTGCGCCGCTCGCCCGGTCAAATCGAGGAAAGGGCGGCGTCAACTGGGGCAAACGCGGCTACACCCGCCGATGTCACCCCCAGCGCGTCGAATCCGCCGGATGGAGAGCGTTACGGCGCCCGGTCACCTTCGACGCCGTAGGTGATGGGCTGCCCGCCTGGCAGCCCGCCTCCGGTGCCCATCGTGTAGTCGCCGGCGAGGCGGCCTGCTTCGGTGAGGGTCCCTTGGAAGGACACGCCGATGTTTGCAAACCCCGCCACGGTCCCGGTCCCAGTAGCGGTGAAGCTGCCGTCGGCGGCGAGTTCGCCGGTAACCGCAACCCACGCTTGTGCTCCAGTGATGGTGATGCTGGCGATCGCCACTCCGAGCTCGCTCGGCATCGGGCCGACAAACGGCTGGTGCCCCGCCGGGTCTGCCGTCACGCTGATCTCCACCAGATAGGTGCCACCTGAGAACACTGGCGCGGGCGTGGCCGTGGGCGTAGGCGTGGGTGTCGGCGTGGGTGTCGGCGTGGGCGTGGGGGTCTCCGTCGGCGTGGGTGTCGGCGTGGGCGTAAAGGTGGGTGTAGGTGTAGGTGTCGTGGGCGTCGGAGTCGGAGGGGTCGGCAGTGGCTCCCGTTGCGGCGTGGGCGTTGGAGTAAAGGTGGGTGTCGGCGGCGGCGGCGGTGGCGGCTCCCGCACCGGCGTGGGCGTGGGTGGGGTCGGCGGTGGCTCATGCGGCGGCGTGGGCGTTGGTGACGGGCTCACGTCAGAGACGTTGAACTCGTCGGTGCAAAGCTCTTCGCGACCGAACAGGATGATCGGCATTTCCGGTGCGGTCCATTCGAAAAGGAACTGCGCGGCGAGATCAGCCTCGTCCGGGAACAGCGTGTTCTCCCCAACCACCGAGACCCACCAAACGGTGTTGTAAAAGGCCACATCCTCGTGGTCCGGGCCCGTGTGGATAACCGTGACCTCAATGAGTTCAAAGTCGTTCCGCAAGGGCGGAATGAGGAAGGCAAGGGGTGGAATCGGTCCGATCACCGCCCAAAGCCCGGCCGGGGCGAAGCCGGCGAGCGATGCAGGCGCCTGGGGGCTGGCGAACAGCTCCAGCTCGCTTGGCTCAACCGGATAGTTCCAGTACTCCATCTCCACCTGGATTTCGTGGATGAAAGTGCCGGGGTGCACCTTCTCCTGTTCGTCGTCGGTGTCACGCACAAAAGTGTAAAATGGCATGCCAACGACGAAGGGACGCGACTCTTCCTCAAAGTTCAGGCGCGTCGCGCCTTCGACGGGCTCCACCGCGCCGCCGTCGCGGATGGACCGGTAGGCGGAATACAGCCCGTCCTGGGCTCCACCGTGCCATGGCCCGTCGGCGTGGAGGCGGCCTGGGTCGTCCCAGAGTACCGTGATCACCTCGACCTCGATGACCCGCTGGGTCTCCATGCATCCCCAGAAGTGCGAGGCGATATACACCGCGCTGGTGACCCCGGCGAAATCGCCGGGCTGGAATCCGGGCCCGATGGCAACCTCTCCCAGATAGCCGGTCGAGGGGTAACGGCTGACGCCAAGGAGCCCGTCGTCGACAAGCACGTACAGCTCCAGGAAGGTCGTGCCCGGCTGAGCGGGGACGGCGAAGCTGGCCGTGAATGGGACCTTCAACACGTCTCCCAGGTCGTTCGCATGGACAGTCTGTTCAGACACCTCGAAGCCGAGCTGCAATGGATGGTCCGGGAACCGCAGATCGTCCTCGCGGAAGGGTCCAGACTTCTCTGCTTCCAGCGGTGCGCCGGTGACGCCGAACAGCAACCAGCCGGCGGCGACCTCCTTCGGATCGGGCGGCAGCTCGCGCATATCGGGCGCCACGGGCGCAGGAGCGGGCTGGGTTGGCGCTGCGATCTCGGCCTCTCGAACAACGGTCACAACGGTCGCGGTCGGCTCACCGCCGCCGGTGCACGCCGCCAGGACCAACGTAAGGCCAATAACACAGGCGGCGAGAACGGCCATGGGTCTCAGTCGCCCGGTCAGCAGTTTGGTTCGGCAAAGAAAGGAAATCATTCCTGTTCGACCCTCCGCCAGCCTCCGATGCCTTCAATCGTGATCTGACGCCCAGGTAAGGCGGTCTCCATATTACTCCCTCCACCGCGTTGGCGGATTCGTCCGTTAGACATAACCCTAGTCGGTCGCGCCCCGAAGGCCGGCAGGCGGCAGGGTGGGCAGCGGCGGTTTGGGTCGAGCCGCCCGGAGCGACCTGCGTTGCCGCCTATGACGTTCGCCTGAGGGCCGCAACGCTCTCATCGGGGGCTGCCCTGGGATTCGCTCCCCTGCGCCAGCAGGTGCTCCTCCACGAACTCTGCAGACACGATGATCTTGCCCGTATACCACATCGGGTTGGGGCAGGCCGCGAGATAGGCCACGGTGCTGGCGGGAAACGCCATCGGGTTAGCGTCGGCGACGACATACCCTTTGCTCTCCGCCAGCATCTCCGCGGTCTCCGTCAGGGTGAAGCCAGGGTCGACGCCGATAATGGAGATCCCGTGGGGGCGGAGCTCTTTCGCCAGGGCCAGCGTGAGGCGATCGAGGGCTGCCTTGCTGGCCGGATAGGCCGGGCCCTCTCCGCCTTCGCCGGGCATCGTGCCGTTTTCGGTGTGGGCCGCGCCAGAGGTAATATTGATGATCATCCCGCCGCCCTGCTCCCGCATCGCTGGAGCAAACGCCTTGCAGAGCAAGAACGGGGCGTTCAGATTGAGGGCCATCTGGCGGCCCCAGCTCTCGGGCGTCATGTCCCAGAACGACGCGAAGATGGCCTTGCTGGTGTAGGCGGCGTTGTTGACCAGGATGTCCACCTTCCCGAACGTCTCCAGGGTTTTCGCGGCCAGGGCATCGATATCCTTGGCTTGGGTCAGATCGGCGCGGTAGGGCAGCGCCCGGCGGCCCATCTCGCGCACGTCCTCCGCCGTTCGATGGATCGTCCCGGGAAGATCGTCCCGCGGCGACTCGGTGCGGGCCGTGGCCACGATGTCGGCCCCCGCGCGCGCGAGCTCCAGGGCGATGGCGCGGCCGATGCCCCTGCTGGCCCCGGTCACCACGGCGACTTTACCTTCCAAACGGCTCATCGCTCTTCCCCCTGATTCGACGTATTGAAATAGCCGCCATAGGAGCGCGTAGGCGTGACGCGTCGAGGAATCCCGGCGGCGCCGGTCGCAACGCCCCGGCAGACCGCTCTAGCAGGGACGATTCGGCTCGATGCGTGATAGTAAATTCGCTGGAGTGTCTTGTCAACCGTTGTTCGAGCGTCCCAATGATCACCAAGACCCGCAAGACCTGCCGCGGGTCCCGGCGTGCGCCGCGAGGGCTCGTTGCCGCTACGGGCCGGGGCGTTGCTATAATGGCGGCCGGGGCCGGCACGGCCCATCTCCGTGGACGCCGTCGGAATTGGATGCCGTGGCGAGGAAGGAAAGAGCATGCCGTTTCCCTCAGGACAGGTAGCGATCGTCGGTATCTATCTCACCGATCAGGGCAAGCTTCCCGATCGTACCAGCGACAGTCTGTGCGTCGAGGCGTTCAAGGGAGCGCTCGACGACGCAGGGTTGACGCCCGGCGACGTCGACGCGGTGTCGCCGGCGGGCGGCTTGATGCAAGCCGGGTGGTGGGCGCACCAGCTGGACAAGACCATCGTCATGGCGGGCAGCGGCGCGATGGGGGCGGCGGGCGTCACCGAGGCAGCCGCTTTCATCAACGCGGGCCTCGCGGAGGTCGTCGTCCTGATCTGCGGGCAGGCCGGGAGCCGCCTGGGCCCCGGTAGCCAATCGGCGGCGGTTACCGCCAGGTCGCCCAGGGTGTCCGAGTGGAACCCTGCTCCCTGGGGAATGTTCATGTCCGCCTGGTACGCTCAGATGGCCCAGCGATACCTGCACGTCTTCGGCGCCACCTCGGAGCAGCTTGCCGAAGTCTCCGTGACCTTTCGCAGGCACGCGACCTTGAATCCGAGGTCCGTCATGGGCGTACGTGGCGAGATCACCGTCGACGACGTGATGGGGTCGCGCATGATAGCGACCCCGCTCCATCTACTGGAGTGTTGCCTCGACAACGACGGCGGCTATGCCATCGTGGTCACGTCCACCGAGCGGGCGCGCAGCCTGAAGAAGAAGCCGGTGCTGGTGCTTGGCGGCGCGACGGCGCTCTGGAATACGCCCTACGAAGAGTTCAACGACGAGTACTGGCCTTCGCCGGCGTCGGTCACGGGGCCGAAGGCCATGGCCCAGGCCGGTGTGAAGCACGACGACTTCGACGTCCTTGGCATCTACGACTGCTTTACGATCACGGTCGCGAGGCTCATGGAGGACCTGGGATTCTGCAAGCTCGGCGAAGGGGCCGACTACGTCGGCGGTGGGAGGCTCGGCCTGGGCGGCGAGTTTCCGACGAACCTGGATGGAGGCCTGCTGTCGCACAGCCACAACGGCAACCCCAGTGGCCTCCATCTCATCGAGGTGGTGCGTCAGCTCCGCGGCGAGGTCGAGCCGGAGCGGCAGGTGGAGAACCCCAAGATAGGCTTCGTCCACGGCCAGGGCGCCGCGGTGTTGGGCCGGCATGGATCGTGCGTGCTCGCCATCGATTAGCCGGCGAAAGGACTCGAACGATGACGACGCAGAGTAAGCCACGCAAGCCCCTGCCGACGCCCAGCAGGGACAACGTGCCGTTCTGGGAGGGGCTCAAGCAGCGAGAGTTTCGAATCCAGCAATGCTCCGGCTGCGGCTCCTATCGCTGGCTGCCGAAACCGGCCTGTCCGAAGTGCATGTCGACCGACTACGCATGGGTTGCGGCCAGCGGCGAGGGCGTCGTCTGGACCTACACCACGATCTATCGAGCCGGGCCCGCGTTTCAAGATGACATCCCCTTCACCGTAGCGGCGGTGGAGCTCAAAGAGAAGCCCCTCAGGTGCCTGGTGATGAGCTGGATCGTCGACTGCGACGCGGAGGCCGTGTACATCGGCATGCCGGTCAAGGTCAAGTTCGAGGACATCCCCGGCGAGGACACGACGGTCTACAAGTTCGCGCCCGCGTAGCGCAAACGTTCGTCCCGGCGAGTGACCCGGAAGGCGGCTTATGAGGCGCCGCGCCGGGAGGGCGTACCAGCGGAGGAAGCCCCACCCGCGACACGCTCCCATTGCGCGTGCCGTGAAAGACCGCTAGGGTGCCCGCGACGGCTGGGAACGCCGATGCGGCTCAGGCGGCTGAGCCGCTGCAACATTGGGCCGGAAATGCTGATGTCGCTCAGCGACTGGCTCAGCCGCCTACGGGGTGGCGACGATGACGGATGTGCTTCTCATGGAACGCCCGCGGGTAGCCTTGGATACATTCCCCAGTGACCTCGGTGTCTACGAGTCGCTCCTCCTCGAGCGATTCGGGTACCGCAACCTTCACGCTGGCCAGGCGGAAGTGCTGACTAGCCTGGCCAGCGGAGACGCCCTTGCGGTGATGCCCACCGGCGGGGGCAAGAGCATGTGCTACGTCCTCCCCGCCCTCGTCGTCGGCCGGACCGTCGTCGTCTCGCCCCTCATCGCCCTGATGCACGACCAGGTGGAATCGCTGAAGGCCCAGGGCGTCCGCGCGGCGGCGATCAACTCCCATCTGGACCAGGCGCAGCAGAACCGCCGCTATCTCGACTTCGTGCGCGGTGATCTCGACATCCTCTACGTCGCTCCCGAGCGCTTCGCCAACGACCGCTTCGTCGCGGGGCTGCGCCGGGCTGGCGTCCACCTCCTGGCCATCGATGAGGCCCACTGCGTATCCGAGTGGGGCCACGACTTTCGGCCCGACTACCTCACGCTCGGCTCGGCGCGTGAGCGTCTCGGCCTTCCCCGCACCCTGGCTCTCACCGCGACGGCGGACCCACGGGTGCGGAACGACATCCTTCGGCGCCTGGGCATCGAAGACGCCGCGGAGGTCATCACCTCCGTCGACCGCCCCAACCTCAGGCTCGGTGTGGTCCACGCCTCCAGCGTCGACGACCGCAAGGAGTGGCTGCTGCGCTATCTTGGGGAGCACGACGGTGAGTGCGGCATCGTCTATGTGCGGACCCGCCTCGGGGTGGAGGACCTGGCCGAAATGCTGCACGCCAATGGGGTGGGGGCCGCCGGGTACCACGCCGGCATGTCCAGGGAGCAGCGTACCGCCGTGCAACGGCGGTTCACCCGCGACGAGGTCCCGGTCATCGTGGCCACCAACGCCTTCGGCATGGGCATCGACAAGCCCGACGTCCGGTTCGTCGTCCACTTCAACATGCCCGGCAGCATCGAAGCCTATTATCAGGAAGCGGGACGAGCGGGGCGCGACGGCGACCCGGCCGAATGCACTCTGCTGTATGCCCGGCGCGACGCCACGGCCCAGCAGTCCTTCATCGACCGGGACCACCCCGGGGACAGTCTGGTCCGGGTGGCGTGGCGCCGATTGGTCCACTCGAGCCGGGCGTCGCCGCCCATCGAGCCCGGCGCGTCGGCGGCGGACTCGATGGAGCCCGACGGCTTCGCCATGACCCTCTCGGCCTTGCGCGCCTCCGGCCTCGTGGAGCCTTCGGGGCGCGACCTCCTGTCTTTGGACGCCGACGCCCCCATCGACACGTCGGCCATCGCCCAGCACCGCCGTTACGCCGAAGACCGCCTGCGCCAGATGCGCGAGTACGCCGGGTCGTCGGAGTGCCGGCGGGCTGCGATCCTGCGGTACTTCGGCGAAGAGGCCGCCGACCGCTGCGATGGCTGCGACAATTGCAGCCCTTCCAAGAACGCCGGCGCCTACCCAGGCGACCTCTGCGACGCGGTCATGGCCCTGCGAGAGCAGTTGGCTCGCCGGTTCGACCGTGAGCCCGACCGACTGTTCAGAGAGCGGACTGCCGAGGAGATTGCGCTATATCGCCCCCATACCCAGGACGAGCTCATGGAGATCTGGGGGATCAAGCACGTGAATGCCGGCTGGTTCGGCGACGATCTGCTCCAAGCCGTCCGGGCCTGGGAGCAAGAGCATCCCGACGCCCCCGCGAGGCCCATAAAGCCAGTGAAGCCCAAGGGGTCCGTGGGCAAGCGCGGGACGCGAGATGAGAAACCCCACGACGATGTCCGGCTTTCCGCGGGCGCCGAAGAGCTGTTCGAACGCCTCCGCCAATGGCGGCTGGACCGGGCTGGGCAGGAGGGCGTCCCCGCGTACGTCATCTTCTCGGACCGCACGTTGCGTGGCCTCGCGACGCAGCAGCCCCAGGACCAGGCCGCTTTGCAACGCGTTTGGGGCATGGGCGAGGTCAAGCGTCGCCGGTACGGACAGCAGGTACTGCGGTTGGTCTGTCCCTGAGGCCGCCAGATTGGGATCGCCCTCACCCTAGCCCTCTCCCTCCAAAGGAGAGGGGATTTCGGGATGGCCGCTAGGAGAGCGCCTGCTTCATTTGCGACTGCGGCACGAAATAAAAATTCACCGCGGGGCTCAGCGGAGGGTCGGCGGACTTCAAGGCTTCGAGAGCTGCTCTGAGCACCTTGCCCGTCTCGGTCGAGCGGTAGAGCCATGACTCGGCGGCGCGGGCCGCGGGCACGTGATCGACGAGGGCCATCGCGGCCTCCTCGTAGTAGGTGCGAATGTCCATGACGGTCTGAAAGAGCTGCGCCTCGGACTCGAAGCCTGCCTCGTTCCAAGGCGTGCCGGAGCTGATCCGGACGAAGGCGCCGACGGCCTCGGGTATCTTCGCGGCGGCAACGACTCTTCCGACCTGAGTGCTCCCTTGGGCCGCGTGGGTCCTCTCCCATGCGGGCCGCAGGCTCTGGGCCTCGTCGACGGCCGCTGGGGCCGACGGGTCGTAACGAGGCGGCATCGGGCAGATCAACGGCTGCTCGGCCTCGTCCTCGATGACGGTAGGGAATTTTTCCAGGACTGGCCCTTCAGGCCGGTCGAGCAGCGCGAAGGCCGTATCGAGCACCTGCCGCTGAAAGGCCGGGTCTTTTGGACGGCCGAGCGGCCGTCCCAGGGGGAACTCGCAGTACAAAGCCCGTGGGGGGCGCATACGCTCCGCCAAGCGGAGATTCGAGGGCAACGCCACCGTTGCGAGACCGGCGGCCTCCATCACGTGCGCCAGCGTGCAGACCACACGCGTGCACATCGGTCAGACCGGGGTGAGGACGACGACGTCCACGCCGTCGTCCTTCAACATCTTCGCCGCCGCCGGGCCGGAGTCGGTGAAGACGGTCGAGAGGTCGCCGAGCGCGCCCATGAACGACATATGTCGGCGGGAGACGCTGCCGATGACGCCCTCGCCGGCCATCTCCTCGAGACGGTCGATCGGGTAGACCACGTTGCGGTCGGCGGCGACGCCGGTCCGGTCGAAGTTCAAGCTCACGTGCCCGACGATGAGGTCTCGTTCGGCCCGGTCGAACACCCGGAAGGAGGAATCCCCTCCTTCCCAGGATTTCTCGCCGGGTCGCATCAGCCCGGCGGTGGTGACGATCGCCACGACCGCCTCGCTCAGTGACGGTGGCCGGGTGAAGGCCGCCGGGCCGAGCTCTGGAAACGGCATCTCAGCGATCGCATCTCGAAGTTCCTGGTCGGCCACGGATCCTCCCACCCTGGCGCTCGAGCGCCATCGTTCCTGGTCGCGCATCGCCGGCTTCGGGCTCGCGCCGCCACTCTAGGCAGCGTGCGCGGCCGCTGTCAACGCCCGGCGAGGCGAGCCCGGGTCTCACGCGCGCCGCCGGGCGGCCTTACGATCTCTTGAACTTGTCGTCGCGCCACGACAGCGCGGCCCGCAGCCCGTCCTCGCGAGCTATTCGGCTGAACTCCAGGGCCGACTTGGCCTGATGACCGATGGCGTCGGCCTCCCGAGCCAGGTCCTGGAGAAGGCTTCGTCCCATCAGGTCGACGGCCTTGTTGCAGATCGACTTGTTGGCCGCCAGAAGGTCGGACGGGACCATGGCGATCCTCGAAGCCAGGGCGTGAACTTCCGCCTCCAATGCGTCCGGCGGCACCGCGGTCAGCACCATCCCGATTCGCTCCGCCGTCTTGCCGTCGATGAAATCGCCGGTGAGGAGCATCCGTTTGGCCCACTGGGGTCCCACCAGGTAGGTCCACATATGCGTCGGAGGGCAGCCTTGCGCCCTGACGGGCGGGAAGCCGATCATGGCGTCTTCCGCGGCGATGATCATGTCGCAGTGCATCGCAAGGTCGGTGCCGCCGGCCACGCAGTAGCCGTGCACCTGGGCGATCACCGGTTTGGTCAGCGCCCACAGCTGTCCCATGCGCGTCGTGATGTGGCCCATGCGGTTGATGTCGGCGCGGATGGGGCCCGCTCCACCCGGCGGACGCGATCCCGGCGTGATGTCGAACCCGGAGCAGAAGGCGGGGCCGGCGCCTCGGATCACGATGCAGCCGACGTCGGCGTCTTGCTCGCTCTCCAGCGCCGCCTCGATGAGCTCGTCGAGCACCAGCGGGCTCAGCGCGTTGCGTTTCTCCGGACGGTTCAACGTGATGTATCTGACTCGGTCGCGGTCGTCGGTCAGGATCGTCTCGTATGCCATGTCTTCCCCCTCGTGTGTGGCCGTCTGGTCTCGTTCGCCTGCGACACCGGCCGTCGGGTCCCCTGACGGGGGATGAGGGAGCGGTCGGCGTCTGGCCGGCATCGGCCCGTCCCCTTATGGGGATGCCGCCATTCTAGTGAGGCCAGGTGGGGTGTCAAGAATGGGTGGCGCAGCGCTTGCCCCTGCCCAGGGCAAGCGCCCGGATGGCGTCGCTACCGGGAGTGCCGTGCGCGCAACGCGGCGGTCGCGCGATCGGCGCCTAGAAGCTGCTGCAAGCGGGACTCGGCGCCAAGTGAGGCCCCAGGATAGGCCTGATCTCGTCCGATAGGGACCGGACGGCTCGGCAGAACACGACGCCCGACTCCATGAACTGTGCCCGTTGGGCCTCGCCGTCCCGGTCCCGAGCAGCCCTGGTGATGGCCTGCGCCACCCCGAGGATTTCCTCCATAAAGCGGACGATGACGGCGTGATCGGCCTGGTAACTCTCCGGCGACTGAAGAGCTCGCACCTTGTCACCCGCCTCGGCCAGGACCTCTTCGATCTCCGGGTTGATAAGAAGAAGCCCCTCGAAAACCTCGTCCTCAGACAAGCCGAGCGGAAAACTGCTAACCCTCGGCCCGAACTCCACGGTGAGGTAGGTGTTGAAAATCTCGCGGAGCTGTGAGCCGTATTCACCCCCCGGCACCTCGCTTTTACAGATCGAGCTCGCGTCGCCAAAAGCGACGGCATTGCAGAAGGGGATGGTGGAACCCTGCGCCGCGCGCCCATACCCCAGCAGAAAGTCCTTCCGGTCGACTGAGACCTGAAGAAGGTCCTCGTCGGCCAAGGCTGCGGCGACATCACGCTCGCGGGAGAAGTCCTCCAGGAACAGGGCGAGGCGAGCGTGGTCCTCCCGGAACCGCTCGGGCGGCTCCAACTGGCCAAGGGTTTCTCGCAGCCGCTGGTTGGCCCCCAGGAGACGCGACACTCTTATCGCCTCCAGCAGGGCGTCACGGGTAGGGTACACCTGGGAGAGGGCTCTCCCGACGGCCTCGTTAGCCGCGTTGATCTCGGACACCGCCTTGTCCAGGGAGTCCAGGTAGCCGGCCTCCGCGACGGTCTGGGCGGCCCTTTCGGCCGAGCCAGGCGGGAACAGGAACGCCACCAATGGCCGCGCAACGGGGGAGATGGACCGCTCCAAGCTGGCTGCGTAGAGGTTTGCCCGGCGAACCCCGGCCAGCAGCTTCTCGAAGTCCTGGGCCTCCGCGGCTTGCGAGACGTCTCTTGCAGACCCCAGGAGATCGTCGACCGCCTGGATGAACCGATCGTGGTCTTGCCGGAGCTCATCGGGTGGGTCCAGCTTCCGAGCGGACTCCAGGATGCTCTCGAGGCCTTGAACCAGCGCCGGCTGGACCGCCGCCACCAAGGTCAGTCCCTCTTCGGGCCGCAAGGCTGGGAAGAGCACGTTGGTCCGCTGGCTTTCCGCGCCCAGCTCCACGGCCAGCGCCCGGAACCGCTCGCCATAGTCGCCGAAGGGAACATCGTCTCCGCGATCGCAAACGGAGACCAGCCCCGGAGCGCCGAGGGCTCTGCAGAAGGCCGGCGACACCGTCGCCAAGAGCCTGAAAAACGGCACGCGATAGTCGACCAACGCCACCACCACGCCGCCGACGTCTTCATCGTTCGCCCTGGCGGTCAGCTCACGGCTCAGGGGAATGCCGGACTGCCGGAGCCAAGCAACATAGAGATCGTGGTCCCCGCGCAACGTTCCAGGCGGCGTCAGGGCTTCAGCGGCTCGAAGCTGCTCTTCGTGACCAACGTCGAACCCGGTGTCACGTATCCTGGCGAGGGTTTCGCTTCTCAGCTGGGGACCTTCGGTCAGGGCGCGTTGGATCTCGCTGGCGGCCTGCCGGCGTGGCGCCGCGATCTCCTCGACGCGACCCAGGTACTGGGCCTCGGCTTCTTCGCCGGTGAGGACCGTCGCGGTCGGCGCGGGCGTCGGCGCGAGCGTCGGCACGGGGGTCGGCGTGGCGGAGCTTCCGCCGCACGCGACTACTACCAACCCGATCACCGCAGCGAAGAGCCCCGCTCCGAATAGCTTACGTCGGCTGATAGGCATGTCTTTCCCCCGTTGTGATCGCGAGCGCCGTCGATGCAACGCTCGGTTAGATGCAGGGACCTCCGACATGGTTCCACGGAGGACCAGGCCGTTTGGCGGTGGAAACGGTCACCGACCAAAAAAGAGGCGCGATGGCGGGCATCGGCGGGATGCTCAGGGGTTGCGAAGTCCCGGGCGTCTCCCTAGCATTGAACGAACGTTGACGGCGGGCGTCGAGCCTCGGCGGGTCGATGCCATGGAGGTTCCCGGATCGCGGGCTGATGCAACTCCTGGAACCGTACCGTGTCCTCGATCTCACCGACGCCAAGGGGTTCCTTTGCGGCAAGCTCCTGGGAGACCTCGGCGCCGACGTGGTGAAGATCGAGCCGCCGGGAGGCGAGCCGTCGAGACGCTTCCCGCCCTACTACCTGGGCGAGCCGCACCCGGAGCGCAGCCTCTACTGGTGGGCGTACAACAGCAACAAACGCGGCATCACCCTGAACCTGGAGAGCGAACGGGGCCGCGCTCTTTTCCACCGAATCCTTGCCAAGGCCGACGTCCTGGTCGAATCGTTCGACCCCGGCCACCTGAGCCGCCTGAGGCTTGGATATCCCGAGCTCCGTCGCCGCTACCCCGGGCTCATCGTGGTCTCCATCACCCCGTTTGGGCAGACGGGGCCCTACGCCGGCTTCAAGACGTCCGATCTCATATCGATGGCGACCGGCGGTATCGTCTACGTCTCCGGCGACCCGGACCGCCCGCCGGTCAGGGTCAGCCAACCCCAGGCGTATCTCCACGGCGGGGCCGAAGCCGCCGTCGGGACGATGATGGCGATCCTGGAGCGCGAGTCCTCCGGCGAGGGCCAGCACGTCGACGTCTCGATCCAGGAATCGCTGGTCAGCACCGCCGTCTCGTCGGTGGTCACGTGGGATATCACCGGCGGCGTGCAGTCACGGCAGGGCGCCATCCGGTCGCGCGGCGAGGGTAGGGTGACCTACCGCCTGGTGTGGCCGTGTAAGGACGGGTATGTGGTGTTCACCCGTCTCTACGGCCCAGGGATGAATGCGGCCACCGCCGACCTGGTCTCGTGGCTCGAGGCGGAGGGCGTCGACGTAGGCGACCTGGGCGTCGTCGATTGGGACACCTTCGACATCGACCGCCTGAGCCAGGAGCGGGCCGACGCGCTGTTCGAGCCGCTGGGCGGTTTCTTCGCGCGGAGGACGAAGGCGGAGCTGTTCGACGGGGCGGTCGCCCGTAGGATCCCCCTGTACCCGGTCAACACGATGGAAGACTTGCTGGTGGACCGGCAGCTTCAAGCCCGGGGCCTCTTCCAGCAGATCGAGCACCCGGAGCTGGGAGAGAGCATCCTCTATCCGGTCGAACACCTGAAGGTCCATCCAGAGCCCATCGAGATCCGCCGTCGCGCGCCCCTCATTGGAGAGCATAACCTCGAGCTCTACCAGGGCGAGCTCAGCCTTTCCCTTGACGAGCTACGGGACCTCGAAGCCGAAGGGGTGATCTGACCCATGGGCAAGCTGGTGTTGGAGGGAGTCAAGATCGCCGACTTCGCGTGGGTTGGCGTCGGCCCGTTGACCAGCCAATACCTGGCCGATTACGGGGCGACGGTCGTCAAAGTGGAGTGGCCGGGGCGGCCCGACACCTTGAGAAACACGTCGCCGTTCAAGGACAATATGGCCGATCTGGACCGCGGCGGTCTCTTCAACGACTTCAACAGCAGCAAGCACGGCATCACGCTGAACATGGCGCTTCCACGGGGCCGCGAGATCGCCAGGGAGCTGGTCCAGTGGGCCGACATCGTCACCGACAGCTTCACGCCGGGCGTCATGGAGCGGTTCGGTCTGGACTATGCCACCGTCAAGGAGTTCCGGCCGGACATCGTGTATTTCAGCACCTGCATGATGGGGCAGACGGGACCCAGCTCCCACCTGCCCGGATTCGGCAACCTGCTCAGCGCTCTTGCGGGCTGGGTGCACTTGACGGGTTGGCCGGACCGGGAGCCCGTCGGCCCGGCGGGCGCGTGGACCGACTACATGAGCCACAAGGTGCTGGCCACCGCGTTGCTGGCGGCCCTCAGCCACCGGCGCAGGACTGGCGAAGGGGCCTATATCGACCAGTCCCAGTTCGAGGTCGGCGCGTTCTTCGCCGCCCCGATGCTGATGGACACCGCGACCTCCGGGACGCGCTACGACAGGATGGGCAACCAGGCCACGTCCGCTTCGCCCCACGGCGTCTACCCCTGCCGCGGCGACGACCGTTGGTGCGCCATCGCCGTCCTGACCGAGGACGAGTGGCGGTCGCTGTGCCGGGCCATGGGCGACCCAGAACTGGTGTCGGACCCGCGATTCGCCTCCGCGGCCGACCGAAAGCGCAACGAGCCCGCCGTCGACGCCATCGTCAGCGCCTGGACCAGCCGGCACACCGCCGAGCAGGTGATGACGACGTTGCAGGCGGCCGGCGTCCGCGCCGGCGTCGTGGAGAGCGGCCGAGACCTGCACGAGGACCCGCAGCTCGCCCACCGGAAACACTTCGTCGAAGTCGAGCACTCCACGATCGGGCGGTACCACTGCCGCAACTTCGGCTTTCGACTTTCGCGGACCCCAAGCGAGCCTCGGTGGGCCGCGCCTTCGCTGGGCGAGCACAACCTCTACGTGTACCACGAGATTCTCGGCTACTCCGACGATGAGATCGTAAAGCTGATGGACGAGGGAGTTATCTCGTAAGGAGCCACGGCATGGCAGGCCCGCTGGATGGGATTCGCTACCTCGATCTGGCGCCCCTGGGTCCCGGCGGGCATTGCTCCAGGATGCTGGCCGATCTGGGGTGCGACGTTATCAGAATCACCGATCCGGCGCCCGACGTCGCGCGAGGGGCGTCGACTCTGGCATCGCCGGGCTCGAAGGGGTACAGCCTCCGCCGGAACACCAGGGTCATCGGGATCGACCTGCGGGAGGAGCAGGGACGCGAGGTGTTCTACAAGCTTGCGGGCATGGCGGACGCGATGGGCGTGGGCTTTCGGCCGCGCGTTCCCGCCCGCCTTGGCATCGATTACGAGACGATCGCCAAGATCAACCCCAGGATCATCTACTGCTCACTGACCGGCTACGGCGCGACGGGACCCTACGCCAACTACGCCTCCCACGACATTAACTATCAGTCCATCGGCGGCCTCGTCGCCTTGACGGGGCCGCGGGGAGGGCGCCCGTACGTCTCCGGCACCATCGCCGACTCGGCGGGCGGCGGCTGGCAGGGCGTCATCGGGATTCTCGCGGCCATCATCGCGCGAGAGTCCACCGGCAAAGGGCAGTTCGTCGACGTCAGCGCCACCGACGGCATTCTCAGCATCGTGCATCGCTGGGTGGAGAGCTATCTTGACACCGGAGAGGCGGTCACCCGGGGCACCGACCTCACCACCGGCAAGTACCCGTGGTTCGATATCTATCAGACCAGGGATGGAAAGTACCTGAGCGTCGGCGCCGTCGAACCCTATTTCTACGCCAATCTGTGCCGCCTGCTGGGACGCGAAGACCTGATTCCCCATCAACATGCCGACGACAAGAAGCTCGACGAGATCAGGGAGAGCTTCATCGAGATTTTCCGGACCAGGAACCGCGACGAGTGGCTCGCGGTCCTGATGGCCGGCGACGCCTGCGCCGCGCCGGTATATGAGATGGACGAGATCGCCGGCGATCCTCAGCTAGCGCAGCGGGAGATGATCGTCGACGTGGCGCATCCCGATGGCGGAACCGTCAGGCAGGTCGCGCCGCTGATCAAGTTCTCGGAGACGCCGAGCGAAATAAAAAACGTCGAGCCCCGGCCCGGAGCGTTCACCGGCGAGATCTTGGGGCCGCTAGGATATACTCGGGACAGGATACGAGAGCTCACGGAGCTGGGCGTGGTGGAGTAATGCAGACCGACTTCCTCTTCATCCACGGCGGCCTCCGAGGAGGCTGGTGTTGGGCGCCGACCATCGAGGCGATGGAGGCCCAGGGCCACCATCGCCTGGGGAAGATGGTGGCCCCGGACATGCCCGGCCACGGCGGCTACACCGACGTGAGAGTCGAGGACTGCACGATCGCGGGGTACGTCGACACGGCGGTCGACGCCATCCTCACCCACGATCTGCGGAACGTCGTAATGGTCGGTCACTCCTTCGCGGGCCTGACCATGCCTTACGTCGTCAAGAGGCTCCCCGATCGCGTGCGCCGGGTGATGTTCATGGCGTGCGCGGTCCCGGCCGAAGGCGACAGCCTCGAAGACCTGCTGGCGTCCATGGGCAAGACCACCGGCGAGGGGCTGAGGGACAGGGAGCGGCGTTGGGCCCGGGAGTGGGACCTGGAGTACTCGACGAAGCGGCTGGGAAGCCGGGAGCGAGCCGAGTGGCTGCTGGCGAATCTGGAAAAAGAGAGAGAGAACCAGCCCCCCAGGCCCAACGCCGAAAAGGTGCACCGCGACGGCTTCGCCGATCTCGTCCCCCTCACCTGGCTCCTCACCGTCCGGGACCAGGCATTTCCCGCCGAGTGGCAGCTCAAGTTCCGGGACCGGCTCGGCGGCGAACGGGTGGGCCTCGAGAGGTTGGACGCCGCCCACGATGCCATGATCAGCAAACCGCGAGAGCTGGCGGAGGTCCTACTCCGCTACGCCTGAGCGCGGCGCGAGCCGGCGCGAGCCGGGGTGCGAGCCGCACTGGCAGTATTTACGCGGCGTCGATTGCCGGCAGGCCAAGTCTGGGGTAGCCAACGCTGGGCGGTCGATGCGACGTTCCGCGAGCCGAGCCCGGCGACGAACGGCGAGTCGCCAAGTTGGCGACGGGCTAGCTGGGCGACTTGCTGAAGACCAGGCCCTTGCCGGCGTCCAGAGGCAGGACCACGGCGACGGCGATGTGGGCATTCTCGACTTGGCGGGGTCCAGAGCGGCCCGTGACCTGGAGCACCGAGTCCATGATCTGGGGGACGCCGTGCATGCGCCCCGCGCCCAGATTGCCGCTCGACGTGTTCAAGGCCAGGGTGGGCGCGGTGATGAACGAGAAGCCCTCGCCTTCGCCGCAGAAACCCAGGGCCTCGGCCCAAAGGGGCGTCAGGATGCTGAACCCGTCGTAGAGATTCGCCACGTCGACGTCTCCCGGGCCGATCCCCGCGTTGCTCAACAGCGCGCTCCCGAGCCGGGCCCCCGCCGCGGCGAACTCTTCGAGCGAGTGAGCGATCCCCATGCGAGCGTTGACCGGGGCTGACGTGCTGAGAACGTAGGCGGGGGGCTGCCGCAGGTCCTTGGCCCGCTCGGCGGTGGTCACGACGAAGGCGCCGCACCCCTGGACCGGGATGTCGCAGTCGAAGATGCACATGGGGTAGCTGATCATCCGGGAGGTCATGTAGTCCTCGATCGTCAGCGGGCCGCCGCCATGCTGATACCAGTAGCCGTGCTCCCACTTGAGAGCGTTCTGCCGGTTGTTCGAAGCGAAGGCGGCCATCTGCTCTCGGGTGGCGCCATACTTGTCCATATACTTCTGCATGAACAGCGCATACATCCCCGGCGGGAAGAGGCCGTAGGAGCCGCGAAACTCACCGGGCCCCTCGGCCGTCGTCGGCGCGACGAAGCCGTACCGCCGGCCCGCCGGACTGTACAGCGCCCGAAAGACCAGGGCGTAGTTGCACGTCCCGCCCGCCACCGCGTTGATGGCCTCGATGAGGCAGTGGCCCGTGGAGCCGGCGCTGACCGACTCTCCCCAGTTCACTTCCAGCCCCAAGGCCTCCACGATGAACGCCGGCGTGACGAGGTTGATGCCGTCGCGATTGGGCTCCCCCATCTCGAAAGGCTGGTAGTTGGGCGACACGACGCCATCGATGTCGGCCGCGCTCAGCCCCGCGTCTTCTATCGCCAGCCGGCACGCGTCGACGGTCAACGTCCCCAGGGGCACGTCGGACCGCCGGTAGACTTTGGAGTGGCCGACGCCGACTACGGCAACTCTGCCGCGGCTATCTGACATGGAAGCTCCCGTCCTTCGAGCGATGGTCTCGGACTCACCTCAGCGGCGGCGCGACGGCTGAAACTGGGGGATGAACCGGCCCGGGACCACCTCTTCGAACGTTACTTCTACCGGCATCCCTGATTTGACGTCGCCGGTGGGCACGCCGGGGATGTTGCTGAGCATGTACAGCCCCGGCTGCTCCTCGAGCTCCACGACGGCCACGGTATACGGCTGAATCTCAGCGAAGGCGGGCTGCCGGGCGTCGTGCGTGATGGTGAAGCTATAGATGCTGCCCCGGCCGCTGACCGGCTCGAACGCCAGGTCGGACGATAGGCACTTGGCGCAGAGCTCCACCGGCGGATGGTGGTAGCGCCGGCACCCCTGGCACCGCTGGATCACCAGCCGGCGGCTGTCGACGGCGTCCCAGAAAGGCTTGGTAAGCTCACTTGGCGCCGGGACCGGTTTTGGCATGCTGGCGAAACCTCCGCCGGTATTATAGCTCGCCTGCCGTATCCGCACGCCGCTCGATTCGCGTGTACTACCTGGACGGCGATCCCCTGGAGATGGTCCAGGACCTCAGGGACAAGACGCCCGAGTGGAGAGCGGCCGGGCGTGTCAACGACTTCGGGGCCGCCGTCAAGCGCTTGTTCCACGGCCCGTTCCAGTCCATCACCGGCGACGCCTTCGACTGGTCCGACCACGAGGAATGACGTGCCGCTCGTCTGGTGCGCATCGCCGGGCCGCCGTCCGCGGTGTGGTAGTATCCGGCCGTGATTCCCAGCGCGACGCTCGACGCCGGACCGAGCGCTCGTCCGTGGAGGTGTTGACCCATGCCGCTGCCTCCAGACCGTGTAGCTTACTTGCCCATGGTGGACCGCCCCATCATCCGGTGGCCCGGCAACGCCCGCGTGGCCCTGTGGGTGGCGCCCAACGTCGAGCACTACGAGTATCTTCCGCCGGCCGGCGTCCGGAATCCCTGGCCGCGCACCCCTGCTCCCGACGTGCAGCAGTACTCGCTGCGCGACTACGGCAATCGTGTCGGCTTCTGGCGGATGCTGGAGGTGCTGGACCGGTACAAGATCAAATGCTCCACGACCCTCAACATCGGAGTGCTGGCCCACTTCCCGGAGATCGCCGAGGCCATGCTCCAGCGGGACTGGGCCTTCGTGAACCACGGCTTCTACAACACCCGCTACATCAGCGATTTCTCCGAGGAGCAAGAGCGGGAGTTCTACTTCGAGATCCGCGAGAGCTTCCGGCGGCTGACCGGCGGCCGGGAGATTCGAGGCCAGTCGGGCCCCGCCGCCTCCAACACGGAGCGGACCCCCGACCTGCTGGCGGAGGCGGGCTTTCTCTACCAGACCGACTGGAAGTTCGACGACCATCCCGTGCCCATCAAGACCAGGTCGGGCAGGTTCGTGTGCATCCCCTACACCGGCGAGCTGAACGACGTCCCCCTCATCAGCAGTCACTTCGAAGCCGACTACTTCGCCAGAATTTGCAAGGCCCAGTTCGACCAGCTGTACAAGGAGGGTGAGGAGAATGGCCGGCTGATGTGTTTCGCTATTCACCCGTTCGTCATCGGCCGGCCCCACAGGATCAAGTACCTGGACGAGATCCTGAATTACATCATGTCCCACGACGGCGTCTGGCAAGCGACCACCGACGAGATTGCCGAGTACTACCTGGCCAACTACTACGACCAGGCGGTAGCTCACGCGGCAAAGGTGAATGTGTGAGACGCGCCGCCGGCCCCATTCGATCGTTTTGGGAGGCGAGGGCGTTTTGGGAGGCGATGGCATGGCTGTAGACCGCGGCTACGTCGTCCCGCAAATGCGTCGCGGCATGGACCACCCGCACCACGACTACCAGCCGTTCGACGGCCGGCGGCCGGCGCTGAGGTGGCCGAACGGCGCCCGGCTGGCCCTGTGCGTCATCGTCAACCTGGAGCACGTGGAGTGGCGGCAGCCGGAGGGCAGCTACCAGTCCCCTACCCTGTCCGGCGGCTACGGGAACCGCCCCTTCCCCGACATCACCCGTTGGTCCCACCGGGAGTATGGACACCGGGTCGGAATCTTTCGTGTCCTGGACGTGCTGAGCAAACACGGAATCGCGCCGACGGTCGCCATGGACGTCCTCACCGCCGAGAACTATCCGTTTCTGGTGCGCCACTGCCTCGGCCGAGGCAGCGAGATCATCGGGCATGGCATATCGGTCAGCCGGATGATCACCAACGAGATGCCGGAACAGGAAGAGCGAGACTATATCCGAACGTGCGTGGAATCGCTGACCCGTGCAACCGGCCAGGCGCCCAAAGGCTGGCTGGGTCCCGAGTACGGGGAGTCAACGAGGACGCCGGGTTTGCTGGCCGAGGCGGGCTTTCGCTACGTGTGCGACTGGGTCAACGACGAGCAGCCCTATGCCATGAACGTCACGCGTGGGGAGCTCTACGCGCTACCCATTACCTACCCGCTCGACGATGTGGACGCCCTCTGGGACCGCCGCATCGACATCGACCAGTACAGCACGGTGCTGAAAGAGACGTTCGATGCGCTTTACGAGGATGGGGCAACGAACGGGCGGCTGCTGGCGCTGAACTTGCATCCGTGGCTGATAGGCCAGGCCTTCCGCATCGGCTGCCTGGACGACGCGTTGGGCTACATGCTCTCCCACCCCGGCGTGTGGGCCGCCAACGGTTCGGAGATCATCGACTGGTACGCGGGGCATCTTCCAGCCGGTTGAGGCCCGGGCTCGACTCCATCCAACTGCTGATGTAGTATCGCCTCGCGCTTCAGGGGTTGTGAGGTCCCAGGGATATGAAATTCGCCCTCTTCCATCATGTGCCATGGCCAACCGGCGCTTCCCACGGCCAGGTCTTCCGCGAGACGTCGGAGCAAGTGCAGCTCGCCGAAGCGCTTGGTTTTCATGCCGCTTGGCTGGCCGAGCACCACTTCTCGCGCTACGGCCTCGCCTCCTCCTCGCTCCTCTTGGCCACCCATATCGCCGCCAGGACCGAGCGGATCAGACTCGGCACCGCGATCGTCATCGCCCCGATACGAAACCCATTGCTGATCGCCGAGGAGACCGCCACGCTGGACGTCCTCAGCGACGGCAGGCTCGATTTCGGCGTCGGCAGCGGCGGGCCTGTCGAGCTTCGCGCGTTCGGCATCGATATGGATGAAAGCCGCGATCGATTCCTCGAGGTGGTGGACATGGTCGTCGGCCTATGGACCGCTCCAGTCTTCTCGAAAGAGGGCAGATTCTTTACGGTGAACGACCTCAGTCTCTCGCCCAGGCCGGTGCAGCAGCCTCACCCGCCGCTGTATGCCGCGGTGCGCAACCCTTGGAGCATGGCGCGCGCCGCCGACCGTGGCATGCAGTTCATGACCGGCGTTTTGCCGGATACGGCCGTGGCGATTCGGCAGCGGCGCCAGTTTGTCGATATCGCGGCGAAGCGCGGCAAGAGCCCAGACGCCTCGCAGATGCCGTTTTTCCGCTACGTCTACGTGGCCGAGTCGGAGGAGCAGGCGCGCAGAGACACCGAGGAGCACCTGGTTTGGGTGTGGGAGTGTCTCGAATGGCAGAGGCTGGAGGGCGGAGAGGATGGCCGCAGCCTCGACGATTGGCTAAGGAGTCGCCGGTCGCCGTCGGTCCGGTACGACGACCTGTTCAATGACAAAGCGTTCTTTGGAACGCCAGAGAAGGTGCGGCGTCAAATCGAAGCGGTACGGGACCAGGAGGGCGTCGACTACTTCGGAGGCAACTTTTGCTTCGGCGGGCTGCCTCACGCCAAGGCGATGCGCTCGATGGAGCTTTTCGCCAAAGAAGTCATGTCGCATTTCCCGGCCTAGCGGCCGTGCCCGGCCGTTGGGCCAAGAGCCACGGCAGAGGAGGACTCGAATGATCAAGCGGGTCGACCACGTTCATGTTGTTGCCAAGGATATGGGGCGAAGCATCGACTTTTACACGCGGGTCCTGGGGTTCCGCCTCGTGCGAAGGTTGGAGTTCGGTCCGCCGGACCGCCGCCGCCAGCTCTCCTACGTCGGCCTGGGAGACATGCTGCTGGAGCTGGTGCAACCCTCGCACGAAGGGGAGTTCTTGGGCACGGAGGCCCGTCCGTTGGGACTGGCGGTCGACGATCTCGACAGCACGGTGGCCCAGCTCAAGAGCTTGGGCGTCGAGGTGGTCAACGACCCGGCGCCCGCGTTCTCCTTCGGCGGACGGCAGGCCGTGATCCGGGACCCGTCGGGGCTGGCCATCGAGCTGCGGGAGTGGGACCCGGTCGACCTGCCGCCCAATCCAGACTGGGAGCCGGAACGCTCCGACGTGGTCAGGCTAAGCTGACCGCCGCTCCATGATCATCTAGCGATCTTGTACAGGGCCTTGGTGTTGCCCGACGTGATCTTTTCGCGCTCGTCCCGCGGAACGTCTTTAAAATTCTTCTCGACCGTCGCCACCGAGTTAGGGTAGGTGGAGGTCTCCAGTGGGAACTCGCTGGCCCACAAGATGTTGTTCACGCCGATGAGACCACGCATCCGCAGGCCAACCTGCTCGAACCACGTCGTCACATGGCACTGCCGGTGGAAGATGTCGCTGGGCGCCGTATCCATCTCGTAGGGCTGGGCGCCCTTCATGCAGATCCGCTCCCATTCGTGGTCGGCCACTTCGAGCAAGAACGCCATCCAGTCGATGCCGCCGGAAGCGAACACGAACTTGACGTTGGGGAAGCGCTCGCCGATCCCTGAGAACAGGAACCTGCCGAGCACCATGCCGGTGCTGGTCGGCTGCCGCACGAGATCGAAGGCCTTGGCCACATGCGGATCGAGGCCTTCGTAGACTTGCAACAGAATGTTCGGGGCGCTGCCCGAATGAAACGCGATTGGAACGTCCAGCTCCTCGGCCTTGGCCCAGAAAGGGTCCCACTCAGGGTCATAGAGATGGGTTGAGCCTTCGTTGATGCGCCAGGGCGCGGCGGGCATCGCGACGCCCTTGTGGCCCTTGCCGATGGCTCGCTCCATCTCGGTCGCCGCCGCTTCGACGGAGGTCACGGGCACGAGGCACTGGGTAACGAAACGGTCGCTGGAGGCGGCCCAGGTATCGATCAGCCAGTCGTTGTACGCCTGAACGCACGCCAGCTCCAGCTCGGGGTCCTCGATGGCGGCCAAGAACTCGCCGCTGACGCCGGCGGTGCCTGGATACAACACCTGGACGTCGACTCCATCCCGGTCCATCGCTTTCAGGCGCTCGGCTGGCTCGTAGGCCGCTTTCGGCACGTCCGACCAGGTCGGCGGGTCGGCGTATGGGTCAGACAGGAGCGCGCCCACCCGCGCGACGGGCGTCACGGCGCCGGCCCGATTATCGACGACCTTGCCGTTTAGGACCCAGCGCTCGACGCCGCCGGGCTGCATCGCGACATGGGGTATCCGGTCGCCCCATTTCGTTTTCGACAGACGTTCCAACCAGAGGTCGGGCGGCTCTTGAACGTGATCGTCCGCCGAGATGAGCTTGAACCCCGGAGCCATGAGTCCTCCCTGCTGCCTACGACAAGCTATGCGCGCTATGGAATTCTCTCGATGGTCCCTATTCCAGGTGGTAAACCTTTTTGGGATTCTCGACGAGGATCATCCGCTGCTCGTCCTCGGGGACGCCTTCGAGGGCTTTCTGCAGAAACGCCTCGGTGTCCGGCCACAGAGCCGTCGGGTGGGGGAAGTCGGTCTCCCACATGATCCTGTCCACGCCAATCACGTAGCGGTACTCCTGGATTGCAGACAGCTCGTACCAGAAGTCGACGTAGCAATGACGATGGAAGAGCTCGCTGGGCCGGGTAGGGAGACCGTGATTCCAGAGCTGCCCCTTCTCCCAGGCATAGTCGCAGGACTCCAGCAGCCAGGGCAGCCAGCCGATGCCGGTCTCCGCGCTCACGAAGATCAGGTCTGGGAAGCGGTCCAGCACTCCCGCGAAAAGGAAGGTGGTGAGGTACTGAGGGTGCATCGTGAAGCCGGTGGCTGCCACGGCGGCGGAGGACCTTCGGAACTCCGTCCCCGGCAGCTGGTCGAGCCGCATCGTCTGCGGCGCGTCGCCCGAGCCGTGGACGCTGGCGATGATGCCGCAATCGACGATCGTCTGCCACAGGGGGTCCCAGTAGCGATCGCTGTAGTGAGGTAGATTCCTGATATGGGGCGTCCCCACCAGCACGACACCCTTGTGGCCATTGTTGGCGTTGTAGGTCACCTCGCCGATCATGCGCTCCATGTCTGAATAGGGCGGGACGGTCATGGCGATGAAGCGGTCCGGGTTGACGCCGAGCCACTCCTCTGTCTGCACGTCGTTGTACGCCCGGACGCAGTCCGCCTCGAGGTCAGGCTCCATGTTCTGGAACCTTCCTCCGCTGGGGCCGGTGACATTGGGGTACATGACCGCCGCATCGATCTTGTCGTGGTCCATATATTTCATTCGGCCGTTGGCTTCGTAGACGCCCTCGGGGATCATGTCCCATTTGGTGGGCCACGTTACCCTGTCGGGCATCACGGCTGGGCAGGTCGCCAACGATCCGGTAGCCGTTCCATCGATGATCCACTGCTCTACCCCGTCCCGATCCTCGATGTGCGGTATGCGGTCGCCCCATTTGGCCTTGGACATCCGGCTGGTCCACGTATCGGGCTTCTCTTGAATATGCGAGTCGGTGTCAATCCGGTTGTACTCCAATTCCGCCCTCCTGTGCTTCCCTGGCCGATGATGCCTGTCCTCACCGGGCCCGATGATGTTCGAACGACCCGCCGGTCGTCTCTCGGGCGCCCGCGAGGCCTTCCGTGTGACCGATTGCCGTTCGGCGAAACCTCTGACGGGTACATTCTAGTGTCGTGAGGTCGAGTGTCAAGGATACGCATCGACCGGTGACGGTGGCTTCCACAAGGGATGGCGTCGCAGCGGAGGAGGCTACCTCACGTCGGACGCGACGGCGCCGGTGGCCCACGGTGGACCTAGGAGGTCCGCCTCGGCGAGGCCTTGCGTCATGGAGACGCCGCCGCCAAGAAATGCCTTGAGATCAACGATGGTAATAAGTTGTCCTCGCACGTTAGCGATTCCGCGAAGCCAAGACTGGGCGCCCGGAACGCGGGTGATTACGGGTGGAACCGAGAGTACCTCTCGAACATCACTCCGCGCGGTGACGAATCGTTCCTGGCCTAACTTGAAGCCGACGCCGACCCACTCCTCGGCCTGCTCGTCCCGGCCCTCACGGCTCGCAATCACAGCACGAGCTCGCTGCTCCATGGCTACCAGCAGCTCGAAGGGCCTGTCGCTTAGCGCGCTGAGCGTCATACGAGACCTCCGGCGGATCTACGCAACACTTCGTGAGCTTTCGCGACGAGAGCCGCGGCAGTGACGGGCTTCACGATATAGTCCACCGCACCCTGACGCAGCCCCCAGATTCGGTCAGTCTCCTGACTCTTCGATGTCACCATTACTACGGGGATCGACTGAGTGCACGGGTCTCGGGTCAGGGCGCGCGTCGCCTGGAACCCGTTCACGCCCGGCATGACCACATCCATCAAGATCCGGTCCGGACGCATCTCTCTGGCTAAAGCAATGCATTCGGCGCCGCTGGTTGCAGAGACCGTGTCGAAGCCGTGCTTCTCCAGAGCCTTCTTCATGATATGAATCTGTGTTGGCGAATCGTCGACGATCATTACTAGCGCCATGATCGACTACCCGGTGCGTGAGCTCATCTGGACGTGTGACTCCGGATCGCATCGAGAAGCTCATCCTTGGTGAAGGGCTTCGTCAAGTACTGCTCGGAACCGACGAGTCGACCCCGGGCCCGGTCGAATAACCCGTCTTTGCTTGACAGCATGATGACCGGCGTCTCTTTAAAGAACTTATTGTTTTTTATCAGCGAGCAGGTCTGATAACCGTCGAGTCGGGGCATCATGATGTCGACAAAGATCACGTCGGGATGATGGTCAGCGATCTTGGACAGGGCATCGAACCCGTCCACGGCCGTGAAGACCACGCATCCCTCTTTCGTA